>JAZREN010000044.1:0-7261 GCA_045660825.1 Bacteroidaceae bacterium | reverse complement strand
TCGTATCTTTGCAGTCGCAATGGCATCGCCATATGTTCTTTGACGTATTGATTAACTACATATAGGATAGAAAAAATGCCCTTGTGGCATACCTTTCCGTGCGTTTATACTGATTTTTTATTTCAGTGTCTGCCGATAATTTGCTTATTGACAACCACTTATCAAAAGCACACTATCGTGTTCCACTAAAACAAGGATTAAGACCCTACGAGGTATCCATGAACAACTTTACCAATTCGGCTGCAATTTCCATTAAAACAAGGATTTCGTCGAAATGGGCTTGCGACAAAGAACTCACTTCGTTCGTTGTGGTCGCCGCCATTTCTCCTCTCAAATCGAAAATGAATTTCGATTTGGTTGTATAAGGTAGAATTGTCATGTTCCATTCAAATAAGGATTAAGACTCCCCCTTGACATAAATACCCTGTTGAACTCAAGACTTCCGTCTTCCATTCAAATAAGGATTAAGACTACTTACTTAATTGCTTCAAATCACAATACAGGTGCTGCAATTTCCATTAAAACAAGGATTAAGACTACAGATAGTGCCCGTTCTTGTGGGTTGATACTCTCATAGAGCATATTCCATTAAAACAAGGATTAAGACAAAGGTTTCAAAGTAGTAATGTCAAATTTGTTGGGCTCATAGAGCATATTCCATTACAACAAGGATTAAGACTCTTTTTTGTAAATACTTTCGTTTCTACCTGCATTTCTCATAGAGCATATTCCATTATAACAAGGATTAAGACTCACGTTAAGAACTACTTGTGCCATAACGTTAATATTTCGGCTCATAGAGCATATTCCATTATAACAAGCATTAAGACTTGTCCCAAATGTCCTCGTCTTCCCACCATTTCTCGCTCATAGAGCATATTCCATTACAACAAGGATTAAGACAAACTTACTCTTGTATAATTATCCTCTTCGGTATAATCTCATAGAGCATATTCCATTATAACAAGGAATTTTTCGTAGTAAAATCGAAGTTGCTTCATAGCAATAGTCGCGCCTTGGCGCGGAGTGCGGTTGCGCAGCAAATGAAGTGACTTCAATAAGACTTCAACCGAATAGGTTGATACTTCCATTACAACAAGGATTAAGACATTTGCACTTTTACTTCAAAGCACTTTTCCATAGTTCTCATAGAGCATATTCCATTACAATAAGGATTAAGACCCTGCAATCTTCCAATAAGCATCACGACAGATAAGGCTCATAGAGCATATTCCATTACAATAAGGAATTTTTCATGTTGAAAAATCGAAGTTACTGCATAGCAATGGTCGCGCTTTGCGCGGGTTGCGGTTGCTTGGCAAATGCAGTGACTTCAATAAGACATCAACCGAATAGGTTGATATTTCCATTACAACAAGGAATTTTTCGTAGTAAAATCGAAGTTGCTTCATAGCAATAGTCGCGCCTTGGCGCGGAGTGCGGTTGCGCAGCAAACGAAGCGACTTCAATAAGACTTCAACCGAATAGGTTGATACTTCCATTAAAACAAGGATTAAGACATCTCAGGGCTGTCACATCTGTAGGTTTTCATTTCTTCTTCTTTTTCCCAGCGCTTAGAGCATATTCCATTACAACAAGGAATTTTTTGTATCAAAAAATCGAAGTTGCTTCATAGCAATAGTCGCGCCTTGGCGCGGAGTGCGGTTGCGTAGCAAATGAAGTGACTTCAATAAGACTTCAACATGAATATGTTGCACACTCGTTGCCATGTTTTCCATTACAATAAGGATTAAGACCATTAGCATTGTGTTACAAATATGTCGCTTATAAACTCATAGAGTATATTCCATTAAAACAAGGATTAAGACTACTCCTTCAAAAATTTCAAAATCTTCTTAACCACTCATAGAGCATATTCCATTACAACAAGGATTTATTTAACTTTAATGCCCATCGGCCTTAATAATTCTCACAGTTTGTATATTGTCGACAAGAAAAGTTGCTTATTTTTGCTATTGACAATATTCTGATTACTATGAACAAATACATTGAAATTGAAAACTACGACGCTTTGTTGCCGTTGCTTGTTCCGGGTGCGGTGCTGCGGCACTATGCTTTCCAGAATATAGAATTCGGGCGTAACGCTGTGCAATGCCGCTTTGAGGATTGTATATTCTTCGGCTGTTCAATGCCCGACGTGATGCGTGCCGAACTTGCGCCCGATTGTTGTGTGTTGCCGCAGTTGCCTGTGCCGTTCAACCCTTTCCCGGCACAGCTTTACACGCCGTCGACGCTTTATGCCGGGTATGACTACCGTAATCCCTCTACTTTTGAGCAGTGCTATGATACCCGCATATACCGTCATTACATGGAGTGTGGCAAGCAGGCTGCCGATATTGCCGAGACGCTTGCGCGTTCGTTACACGACCATTCGATGAGTGATGCACTGCACGATTTCTTGTCCAATTATGATGAGCGCAGGGTGGTGGCGGTGATGGGTGGTCATGCTCTTTTGCGCACCGATGTCAACTACCGCAAGGTGGTGTCTATTGCAAAGCACCTTGCCGAGCAGGGATGCCTGATGGTTACCGGTGGTGGCCCTGGTGCCATGGAAGCTGCGCACCTTGGCGTTTGGCTTGCAGGTCGTCACGATTCAGTGGTTGATGACGCCCTGATGCTGCTTGCGCATGCGCCTTCGTACAAGGATGTAGGGTGGCTGTCATCGGCATTCGCTTTGATGGAAAAGTTGCCGCAAGTGAGCGATTGCTGCAGTGTGGGAATACCTACATGGTTCTATGGTCATGAACCGGCAACACCGTTTGCAACTCACATAACAAAATATTTCGACAACAGCATACGCGAGGACGGACTGTTGGCGATTGCAAAGGGTGGTGTAATCTATTCGCCGGGCAGTGCAGGAACGATGCAGGAGATATTCCAGGATGCTGCGCAGAACCATTACCGAACATTCGGTTATGAGAGCCCTATGGTTTTTCTTGACAGTGAATATTGGTGCGAGAAGTTTCCTATCTATCCCCTGTTGCATGGATTGCAGCAGAGTGGCGGCTACAGGAATCTGTTGCTCTCACTGGCCGACACACCTGCCGATGCAGAGCGGGCGATAATGCGGTTCGTTGGGGAAAAGTAAATTGTGCATGCCATTAAAAACATATAGAGGAGAAAATCAAATTTTCTCCTCTATATGTTTTATTATAGCGTCGATGTCATCGGGGTGGAACCAGGTGATTCCTTCGTCTTTCTGGTACCATGTCACTTGCTTTCGCGAGTATATGCGTGTGTTCTGCTTTATCTTTTCAATGGCGAAGTCAAGTGTCCATTCTCCGTCGAGGTATTTGAATATCTCCTTGTAGCCAACGGTGTTGAGTGAGTTGTGTGCCTTGAGGTGTGCAAACTGCTTTACCTCTTCAACAAGTCCTTGCTCAATCATCATATCGACACGGCGGTTGATGCGTTCGTAGAGTTCTTCGCGGTCGCGGCGCAATCCAATCTTTATTATGTTGAAAGGACGCTGTTTCTTTTTGCGTGTGCGGAACGAACTGTACTTCTTGCCGGTCATGTAGCATATCTCCAACGCATGCATCACGCGTTTAGGGTTCTTTATGTCGGCCTCGTTGTAGTATTCAGGGTCGAGCAGGCGAAGTTCTGCTGCAAGGCTCTCAAGTCCCTCCTTGTTGTACTTGTCTATGATTATGGCGCGTGTCTCGTCGTCGACGGTTGGAATATCGTCGATACCGTAGCACACTGCATCAATGTACATCATTGAGCCACCGGCAAGCAACATTGTGGGGTGGTGGGGAAACTCCTTTTCAAGCAAATCCATCACCTCGGCCTCGTAGCGTGCCGCGCTATAGTAGTCACCCGGCTCAAGTTGGGCAACGAAATGGTGCTTGTGGCGGGTAAGTTCCTCTTTTGTGGGCATTGCTGTGCCAATCTCCATACCGCGGTACATCTGTCGCGAGTCGGCCGATATGATTGGGCATTTGAAATGTTCGGCTATGGCAAAACTTGTAGCTGTCTTGCCAACCGCTGTGGGGCCTATTAGCACAACAAGGCTATTCATCCTCACTTCCCAGTCTATGATTAGTAAAGGTCGTCAATAGAACTCATGTCGGCGATGTCACCAATGCCGTAGCCCTCGGGGTCAAGGTCATCCTCGTTATAGCTGTCGCTACCGTAGAAATCCTCGTTGAAATCCTCTGTTGCCTCTACAATCGGTGCCTTGTTCATCAACTCGTCGAAATTGAGAGTCTGCGCAGGTGCGTCGCCAACTGATTTTGTACATACAGCCTGGTCAATATCCTTACCGAACTCAATCTTGCTGAGCTCCATGTAGAATACACGGTCACCAAGTGGGTCGAATACATACATCAACTTCTGTTTCTCCTCCTCGACGATGTCGCCGATTACGGTCTCGGCCATTACATAGCTCTCGTCCTCGGACATGCCGCCCATATCCTCAAGTGTGATTTCCACTTCCTTCACCCAACGCTCGTTGCAGATGAAGAACGATGTCATCTGGTCGTCGGGGTAGTTTACTGACTCGAGGATTGCCTTGTGCAAATCGTGGAAAGTAGCGTCTGCGTCAATCTCAATGTCTCTTCTGAAGTTGTCAACTTCGTCTGATAAAAGTCTGAATTTGTATACCATAGTTTTGTAATGTTTCTGTTTATTTTCCAATAATACCTCTTTGCGATTTCTTCTCCACAAAGTCAACAATCTCCTGAACTTCGGGAGTCATAGGCATTGTCTCTTTTATTTTTGCTATGCCGGCAGTTACCGTTCCCTCATATAGTAGACGGTATGCCTGATGGATGCTCCTGATTGCTTCGTTTGAGAAACCGCGACGGCGCAGACCGACGATGTTCTCGCCGCAGTAGTGCAATGGGTCGCGTCCGGCAATCACAAACGGTGGAATGTCCATTGTTGCCTTGCTGCCGCCCTGCACCATGATGTGGCGTCCGATGTGGCTGAACTGGTGCACGAGTACGCATGCACTGAGTATGGCATGGTCTTCAATGACAACCTCGCCGGCAATCTTTGAAGAGTTGCCTATGATGCAGTTGCTGCCGATGACGCTGTCGTGGCCTATGTGGGAGTTCTCCATGAAAAGGTTGTTGTTTCCAATGACAGTCTTTCCCTTTGAAGCGGTGCCACGGTTCAGTGTGACGTTCTCACGTATTGTGTTGTTGTCACCAATCTCAAGTGTGGTGTCCTCGCCCACAAATTTAAGATCCTGTGGAATGCCGCCTACAACCGCCCCGTGAAAAACCCTGTTGTTGTTTCCCATTCGTGTACCGCTGAGCACCGATGCGTGCGCCATGATGTGACAGTTATCGCCAATGACGACATTGTCCTCGATGTACACGAATGGCTCAATAATGCAGTTTTCACCGATCTTTGCGCCCGGGTGAATGTATGATAGTTGATTGATCATGATTGATTGATGTGATTGATTTTAGTTTATTCCTTGTTCTTTATTATCTGTCCAACGAACGAAGCCTCGGCTGCCAGTTTTTCGCCTACGAAAAGGTAACCTTTCATCACCGATAGCCCATGGCGCAACGGCGCAGTCTGTTCCACCCTCATCACAAGTGTGTCGCCTGGGATAACCTTCTTGTGGAATGCAATCTTGTCTATCTTTACAAAATATGTTGAGTATTTTGATGGCTCTTCCAACTGGTTGAGTACATGCAATGCTCCACACTGCGACATGGCTTCCACAAGCAGCACACCGGGCATTATGGGTTCGTCGGGGAAATGACCGGCAAAGAACGGCTCATTCATTGTAACGTTCTTTACGCCCACAATGTAGTCCGAACCTATTTCGGTCACCTTGTCAATGAGCAACATTGGGCTACGGTGGGGTAGCATCTGCTTTATTTGCCTGATGTCAAGTACGGGCTCTGTATTAGGGTTGTATACAGGAGCCTGAATCTGGTGCTCGCGTATTATCTTGCGCATGGCACGGGCGAACTTGTTGTTGATGGTGTGGCCTGGGCAGGTGGCAATGATGCGTCCCTGCAGTGGCTTGCCAATGAGTGCCAGGTCGCCAATGATGTCAAGTAGTTTATGGCGTGCCGGTTCGTTGTTCCACACCAGTGGCTTGTGGTTCAGGTAACCCAGTTTCTTTGCATCAATGTGTGGCACTCCAAGCACGTCGGTCAGCTGGTCGAATTTGTCCTGTGGCATCTCGCGCTCATATATCACTATGGCATTGTCGAGGTCACCACCTTTGATGAGTCCAAGGTTCAGCAACGCCTCAAGTTCGCGTACGAACACGAATGTGCGGCTCGATGCAATCTCCTTCTTGAAATCCTCCATATCTTCCAATGTCGCATATTGGTTGAAGAGGATATCGCTATCGTAGTGTACAAGGACATTGAGGCTGAACTTCTCGTCGGGGAGAATGATTATTGAATTGCCTGTCTTCTCGTCCTTGATCTCTATTTTTGATTTTATTACAAAGACATCCTTCTCGGCGTTCTGCTCCTTTATTCCAACGCGCTCGATGTTCTCAACATAGTGGATGGCGCTTCCGTCAAGAATGGGAAACTCAGGACCGTTCACCTGCATCAGGCAGTTGTCAATGCCAAGTGCGAAGAGTGCTGCCAATGCGTGTTCCACAGTGCTCACACGTGCTTCGCCTTTTGTCAGCACTGTGCCGCGTGTGGTTTCTGTGACATTTTCGGCTACAGCGTCAATGATTGGCTCTCCGGGAAGGTCAATGCGTTGTATCTTGTATCCGTAGTTCTCGGGTGCCGGGTTGAATGTCACAGTCAGGTTAAGACCGGTGTGCAATCCTTTGCCATAAAGTGAGAAACTGCCGTTGAGTGTCTTTTGCTTGTTCATGTTCATTTTTTGTTTTTTAATGTTTCCAATTCCTTGGTCAGCTCCTTTACCTTCTTGTCCAAAGCCGGAAGCCGTTTGAGGTGTGCCATTGCACGTAAATATTCGCGTATGTTCATTGCTGGGGTTCCTAAAAGTGTCTCACCGCTTTTTACGCTGCTTATCGTGCCGCACTGTGGTCCTATTGTGGCGTGAGCGGCAATAGTGCTGTGCCCCGAGACGCCTGCCTGTCCGCCAAAGATGCACCATTCGCCAATCTTTGTAGAGCCTGCAATACCCACTTGCGCTGCCATTGCTGTGTGGCTGCCGACATCGCCGTTGTGTGCAATTTGTACAAGGTTGTCAATCTTTACTCCACTATGTATGGTGGTGGCACCCATTGTTGCGCGGTCAATACAGGTGTTTGCTCCAATCTCGACATTGTCCTCGATGA
>JAZREN010000043.1:0-8233 GCA_045660825.1 Bacteroidaceae bacterium | reverse complement strand
ATAAACGGTATTCTTGTCTGTGGGATGCACTGCTATGCTGAATATTGAGCCACCGAAATTGTGCTGCGGTGCGCAGGGCTTCCAACTCATTCCGTGGTCGGTTGTCTTGAACACGACACCCGACTCCGTTCCGCAATAGAGCGTAGCGCTGTCACTTAGTGCCACGGCAATGCGGAACACACATACTTGCGAATCCTTGCGTTTGAGTTCGCCGTTCTCGTTCGAATAGGTGCGGTTAGGACCTATATTGCGCCAAATTAGTTCCGTGTCGCCGTTTCTTGTTAGCGCAGCCTCGCGGTTCATGGAATCGACCAGCGCTGCATACAGCTCCATTGACGGGAGTTCAATGCTGCCATCGGGGGCAACATAGTCGCGATAGGCAGCCATCCAACGGCGATAATAGTTCACCACCTGTTTGTTATCGACGGTGCGCACACGCACATCGTCATCGGCCGCACGCCATTCGTTATACAGACGCTGTATCTCCTTAAAATTCACGCCCGAGGGATCGGCAGCAATGCGCTGCATCCAACCGGGCGCACCAAGCGGCAACGCCTCAACAAAATATGGGTCATATTTCAAATGCTTTACAGCAGCGGTATCTGCATCGGCAACATTGGCTGCAACGGCATTTCCACAAAATGCCCCGACACAAAGAATCGCAGGCAGCAATCTCCTTAGTTGTTTTTTCATTTACCAGTGGTTTAGTTTTAAGTTTTCAGATTACAATTTTAACAATTAGCATTAACATTTCACAAATAATATAGATAATTTATGTTAATGCCCTTAATTTTTTCAAAAATGATTACAAATTTGTAACGAAAACAGACACTGCATAAAAGATTATTACCGCAGATGTGCCATTCCTGAGTGCAACAAAGGAACTCAAAACCGAAAATAAAAATACTTCGTTATGCTCAGTATGACAGGATGCATCGGGCAACTGTAAGATTATTGATTTATTAAATGGTAAAGAAAAATAATCAAGCAACTTGTTATTTTTGATTACACGAAATTCTGCTGCGCCAGTTGAAAGTGAAAATAAATTTTCCCTCACTCGTTTATTGAATTTTCGCTCGTTTGTTCGTATATTAGCAAAATATTAGGTAAAAACCGGAAAAACAAATAACTATTATATGAAATCACTACGTTCACTTTTCAGAATAGGACTTGGTCCTTCGAGCAGTCACACCATGGGTCCCAACCGCGCTGCCAAGTTGTTTGCAGAGCGTTGCCCCAACCCCGACAGCTACCGTGTAACGCTCTATGGAAGCCTTGCCGCTACAGGCGAAGGCCACATGACAGACGTTGCAATCATAAAAGAACTTGAACCGATAGCAAAGTTCGAACTCATTTGGGAACCCGAGACGTTCCTCCCATTCCACCCTAACGGCATGCTGTTCGAAGGTATAAAGAACGGCGAGGTCATTGACAGCTGGAAAATCTACAGCGTGGGCGGTGGCGAGCTTGCCAACGAGGAGACAACAAAGAACGAGGAGGACATATACCCGCTCACAACCATACACGAGATTATGGACTGGTGCGACGAGACAGGTTGCACATTCTGGGAATATGTCGAAAAATACGAAGGTCCCGAAATTTGGGACTATCTTGCTGAGGTATGGGCTACAATGCAGAGCACCATTAAGCGCGGACTTGAGCACGAAGGCGTGCTTCCCGGCGGACTTGGCATACAGCGCAAGGCACTCACATACCTTAACAAGTCGATGTCATACAATGCAGCTGTGAGCAGCAAAGCAAAGCTCTATGCCTATGCTCTTGCAACAAGCGAGGAGAATGCAAGCGGTAGCACCATCGTAACCACACCCACATGCGGTTCAAGCGGTGTATTGCCCGCCGTACTTTACCACCTGTCGACAGCACACAACTGCTCGGACGCACGCATATTGCGCGCCATCGCCACAGCCGGACTGTTCGGTAACGTGGCAAAAGAGCACGCATCAATCTCGGGCGCCGACGTAGGTTGCCAGGGCGAGATTGGCGTTGCCTGTGCCATGGCTGCAGCCGCAGCATGCCAGCTGTTCGGCGGCACGATAAACCAGATTGAATATGCTGCCGAAATGGGACTCGAACATCACCTTGGACTCACATGCGACCCACTCTGCGGCCTTGTACAGGTGCCTTGTATCGAGCGCAATGCCATCGCCGCATCACGTGCACTTGACGCCTGCACATACTCGGCACTGTCCGACGGAAAGCACAAAATCGATTTCGACCACATAGTACAGGTGATGAAGGAGACCGGTCACGACCTCCCAAGCCTCTACAAGGAGACATCAACAGGCGGTATCGCAAAGATTGACATCAGCAAACGCCGCGGTTTAAGAAAGATACTCGACACCCTGCACATTCACAAGAACGACGAACACACAAAACAGTAAACCATAAACAATGAAAAAAGCACTATTACTATTGGTTTTGCCCGCTTTGCTGGCAACGAGCGCACTTAAAGCTAAAGCACAGGACGACAACAAGGTACGTCCCAACTACGCACTGGCCGAGCGTTTCTCGCCAAGAAAGATTTCACGCATGGTCAAGCAGACCAGAATACAGCCCGTATGGTTTGAGGATGGCAAGCAGTTCATCTATGCATGGAGCGACACCAAGGACCGTAACTTCTATCTGGTAGACGCTGTCAAAGGCACAAAGAAGGAGCTCTGGGACATGGAGTGGCTTGCGAAGGAGGTTACACTGCGCACCGGAGACCCCTACGATGCACAGCACCTGCCTGTGGGCATAAACAAAATCATCCGCGAGGGACGCTACGTGCGTTTCGACATCTCGTCAAAGCTTGAGGTTCCCAAGCAGTTGCCACGCCACGAGCGCAACGACAGCGCAAAGATAAAGGCCAACGAAGGCAAGAAGGAGAACAAGACCTTCTACTTTGAATATGACATGAAGACCAAGGAGCTCATTGAGCGCACAAAGGACGAGATTGAAGACCTCTACCCTGTCTATCCAGGCTGGGCAAACGTTTCGCCCGACGGCAAGTTCGCCATATACGAGAAGAACTACAACCTGTGGTACATGACACGCGAGGATCTCGACAAGCTCAGATATTGGGACAAGGACACCACCATTACCGAGCACCAGCTCACCTTCAACGGACGTCCAAACTGGTGCTACGCACACCACTCTTTGGACGAGAAGCCCGACAGCACCAAGCGCCACCGCGTGTATGCACTGTGGAGCCCCGACTCACGTCACTTTGTAATGACACACCGTGCCGACTCTATCCTCTCAAAGATGTGGGTCATCAACTCATTGAGCAGCCCACGTCCAACTTTGGAGAGCTACTACTACCAGATGCCGGGCGAGGAGACACCAAAGACAACCGTAGAGCTGTTCGACTTTGAGAACAAGACAAGCAAGACCATCAACGTAGACCAATTCAAGCATCAGCGTCTTGGCATGTTCCGCAAGCCCGGCACACACGCTACAGGTTACGAGGTGCCCCACAAGAGCATCTGGCTTGGCGACAACAACGGTTTCTACTTCGAGCGCATCAGCCGCGACATGAAGAAGATTGAAGTTTGCTACTATGACCTTAGCCTCGACACAACCAAGATGCTTGTACACGAGGAGATGAACACAAGCATCGAGAGCAAGCAGATTCGCCTTGTGAATAACGGCAAGCAGTTCATCCAGTGGTCCGAGCGTACAGGTTGGGCAATGCTCTACCTCTACAATGCCGACGGCACACTTGTCAATCCACTTACAAATGGCGCATACCACGTTGAGGACGTTGTTGCAGTAAACGAGAAAGAGAAGAAGGTATACTTCACAGCTTGCGGTTACAATAAGGAGGAGAATCCATACTACATGCACCTCTACAGCGTAAACTTCGACGGTAGCAGCCTGAAGCAGATTGATGAGAGCGACATGAATATCAGTTTCTACTCTGCAGCCGACAATGGCGAGGCTTTTGCCGTATGCGCTTCACGCGTTGACACAACACCTGTAAATTACGTATACAGCAAGAACGGCAAAAAGAGCGTTGAGCTTGGCACAGCCGACCTCTCACAGCTGTTTGCAGCAGGCTACAAGTTCCCCGAGCGCTTCACAGTGAAGGCCGCCGACGGCATTACCGACCTGCATGGTGTAATGTACAAGCCTTTCGACTTTGACTCTACAAAGTGCTACCCACTTATTGAATATGTATACCCCGGCCCACAGACCGAGGCAGTGAACGAGAGCTGGTCAAGCGGCATGAACCGCATCGACCGTCTTGCACAGATGGGCTTCATCGTTATCACAATTGGTAACCGCGGCGGTCACCCCAACCGCTCAAAATGGTACCACAACTTCGGTTATGGCAACCTGCGCGACTATGGTCTTGCCGACAAGAAGGTGGCTGCGCAGCAGCTCATTGCACGCCACAGCTACATCGACGGCAACAACATCGGTATCCACGGACACTCAGGCGGTGGTTTCATGTCAACAGCGGCCATCCTCACATACAACGACTTCTTCAAGGTAGCCGTTTCATGTGCCGGCAACCACGACAACCGCATCTACAACAACTGGTGGAGCGAGAAACACCATGGTATCAAGGAGAACATCAAGGAGAAGAAGAACAGTGATGGCGTCATTGAGTGCGACACAACATTCTCATACCACATCAGCACCAACCAGGAACTTGCAGGCCGCCTGAAAGGCCACCTGTTGCTTGTTACAGGTGACATGGACAACAACGTGCACCCGGCAAACACCACACGCGTGGTAGACGCCCTCATCCGCGCCAACAAGCGCTTCGAGATGCTCATTCTCCCCGGCGACCGCCACGGCTTTGAGACAAAGGACGAATACTTCTTCTGGAAGATGGCCGACTTCTTCAGCAAACACCTGCTTGGCGAAGCAAAGGAGAGCGAAGTTGACATCAAGGAGATGAACAACGACTGAAAGCGACTAGGGTAGCTAAGATTACTAAGATTACTAGGATGTCTACGTAGTCGCCTTAGTTACCCTATAAACCCTAGTTATCCTGGTTACCATAGCAACCCTAAACCCTTAAAACTATGCCGGCTAAAGACTTTTTACCACAGAAAGGAGCATACCGCAACCTTATTGCGTACCAAAAGGCCGAATGTGTTTATGATGCCACATTCCTTTTCACACGCAAGTTCCTTTCCGTGGGTGACCGCACCATTGACCAGATGTTGCAAGCGGCGCGTTCCGGGAAGCAGAATATTGTCGAGGGCTGCGCAGCAAGGACAATGTCGTCCGAAACAGAGCTAAAGCTACTGAATGTAGCAAAGGCCAGTTTACAGGAGTTATTGGTTGACTACGAAGATTATCTCAGGGTCAGAGGTTTGAAACAATGGCAAATGACAGATGAGCAATACCTACAAAGTATTGCCATCTGCCGTAGCCATAACGATTCAGCATTTTATCGGGAAAAACTTTCAGAAAGAAGCGATGAGACAGTTGCAAACATCGCCATTATACTCATTCACCAGACCGATTATTTGATAACCCGCCTTTTTGAACGCCTTAAGCAAGACTTCATAAAAGAAGGTGGAGTAAAAGAACAGATGTACAAAGCCCGTATGTCACATCTGAAGAAAAACTATTGATTGCAACGCTGTTTTCCTCTCTTTATTCAATTTTACCTTTCAACTGGTTGGTTATTGCTCCATCACCGTAGCCACCCCATTTGTCTATGATATATCCGTCGGGGGAGATAAGTACAAAGAGTGGAATGCCACCGCCGTTGGCACAATAACGGTCATATATTCCAGCTCCGCCCTTGCCGTCATTCCAGTTGTACCAGGTAATGGGGTGTTTCTTCAATGCTTCGCGCCAGTCATCTACAGGTTCAATATTCACACTCACCACGCAAAGTTTGTCCTTGTACATTGGGCAACCAATGCCAATTCGGGATGTGCGCTAATGCACGGGGCACAACCGCGTTCAACGATACAGAACGTTGCCATTGATTGTCTCACTCAAGACAGATGCCTTGATGCCTGACTCAGCAGCCAACTGCTTCTGTGAATAATTCGCAAATTTGCTAATTATTCTCCTACAAAAAACAGGGGTTTGTCCGGGATAGAGTAGGTGATATCTACTCCAGTGGTTTTATTCTTAGCCAGAATTCAGTGTCTGTGAAATTGTTGCTTGTGTTTGTATATACTATTTTCATTATCATCTTTTCCTCATCAATGAACTCATAATTCATGACAGAGACAGTACCCTCCCATGGCTTGTTGAAATGGCTTAGAATTTTCTCATGAAACGTGTTGTCATCGACAATATCATAGCATCCTTTCTGTACAACGAATCCGCTAATATTATTCCTGTACGGGAATAACGAGTAATAGGTATTGTCATTATCATATACCTTTATAGCAGATCCTACGTTGACATCCAACTTGCCCGCAGCATTCTGCTTTACAACGCATTGTTGCCACACGCCAACGATTGGGCATTCCACAACTTTATCTATTGTGTCAAGTCTGAATTCCACAGGCATCGTAAATGCCATACCTTCAGGCTTGTTATATATCGTACCGGGGTTCCAGCGAGGCATCTTCTTTACCACGCGAATAGCCTCTTTGTCCAGAAGGCTGTTGCCACTACTTCTAGCGAGTTCAACCTCTTTAATTTTACCGTTTTTCTCAACAATGAATCTTACAAATGCCTTTCCCTCGATTCTGTTTTCTACACATTCTTTGGGATAGCGTATATTCAATTGTAGATATTCCTTAACAGCATTCCATCCCCCTGGGAATTCGGGTTGTGATTCAGGATTACTGAAAACCATTTCATCATTTTTCTTTGCTCTCCTGTACATATACAATTTGAAGTTCACCGGCAATGTAAACATCACATTCACCGCTTCGCCTTTGTTCTTGCCGGGGTTCCAGCGAGGCATCTTCTTTACCACGCGAATAGCCTCTTTGTCGAGCAGTTGGTTACCGCTGCTCTTGAAGAGTTCAACTTTTTTGATTTTACCGTTTTTATCAACAATGAATCTTACAAATGCCCTTCCCTCTATTCCCGAAGCACTGCACTTCTTGGGATAGCGTATCTCTTTTTTCAAATAATCCATAAGAGCACGCATTCCGCCGGGGAACTCAGGTTGTTGTTCACAAACAAGCATGACATCCTTCCCCTCTGCTGGAAGATCGATTTCAAACGGTTTATCACACTTATCCTGCGCGTGGCAAGGAATACAGAACAATGATAAAGCCATTGCTGCAATAGCAATAAACACAATAATTCGGTTTGGTTTCATAGCTGTTAAAGTTTTCAAGTGATTTTCAAAGATAAACACAAGCGAACGAGAAATATGAAGCTTGCTTCAATATTTTACAAAGCGAGTGCAGTATATGTTCGCGGATTACCGTAAAGATAAATTATTTTTCTTGTAATTACAACGCTTTTATAAGGTTTTCCAAAGCATCGAGGTCGCGAGCATCTACTTCAATGTCAAGTATATTACCGCTTCTGTCCACAACTCTATAGAACGGATAGCCGTCAATCTTAAGATATTTCCCAACTGCACGCTGCTGTATATCAGGTAAATTATAGTGATAGACATTCTCACCTGTGACATTGAACTGTTTTATCGTGTTCTCCCACGTTTCAATTGGGCTCTGATTTGCCAGGTAGAGATAAGCTACATCGTATTTGTTCAGGCGTGCATATTCCTTTTGCGATTCCGATAGTGCTTCCCTGCAAGGACCGCACCACGTTCCCCATACATCAATGATGACAACCTTTCCTTTCAAGGGTTCAAGTAACTTGCGTAGAATCCCTTCGCCATCGGAAAGGCCTGCAACATCGTTGTGGCTACGCAGACTTGCAGCGTGATGCTGTTCGCCGTTCATTATGGCAACGAGTCTATCGTTCTCATGCAGGATGCTCTCCTTCAATGGTTCAAAGGTAATATTCTCCTGGATGTATTGCAAGGCAAGGGGCGGCAGAGGCTCCTTGTCGCGTTCAAGCGATTTATGCAAACAACGTATAGCAAGAATCTCTCTCAGCACGCGGTTATATCCAAGCGGTTCGGTTACATCCATTATGGCATACATCTGAATAGTCGGTAATTCGGTATCAATTATCTTCATAAATCCATCCCTTCGAAGAATGCTTTTTGCACGATTTGATAACGCCGACTCATAGAACTCATCCTCAAGCCTGCTACGTTCCTCGGTACCGGGAATGTTTTCCAATTCTCTGTAAAGAAGATGAGATGCCTCTGCCC
>JAZREN010000042.1:0-10701 GCA_045660825.1 Bacteroidaceae bacterium | reverse complement strand
GTAACAGCCAATGCCGAACAGATACCAAGCACCTGGACTGTTACAGGATTCTCTTTAAACAAAGGAGTGTTTAAAGCCTCTTTATTTTTCTTTGAAAAAAGTCCCATAGTTATTCCTTTACTTTTTATTGTTCAACATTTTCCTCAACAACAACCTCTGTTGCAGGCTCAACCTCTGTAGCTGGCTCTGCCTCGACAACAGGTGCAGGCACCTGACTCTTGAGATAGTTATAATAAGGAGCGAGCTTGGTCTCAAGCATCACCTGAAGACCGTTACATGTAATTGTCGCACCTGAAACGGCATCGATGTGATACTCCTCACCGGCTACGCCCTTGCCCTTTTCAACAGCAAGTGCAACCTTACCGGCCTCGTCATACACTTTCTTTACAATGGCATTGCCATCCTTGTCCTTTGTAAAACGGTTCTGGAACTTGTCACCTGCAATCTCGGCACCAAGACCCGGTGTCTCGCTTGCATGAGAGAAATATACACCATAGATGGTATTGCAGTCATCGTTGAGAGCGATGTAACCCCAGATACCACCCCACAGACCATTACCGGTCATTGGAACGATATACTTCTTTGCACCATTGATATTGGCGATGTAAAGAGGAAGATTGTTCTCGTTTACCTCATCATTGCTTACCTTGAAACCACCTTCTGAAGCAACCTCATTACCCTGAGCATTTACAATGATGTCCTTTTCAATAAGTTCATCATATTTTGCTGCTGCATCGGGAAGGTTTCTCTCGTTCAAAGAAGCAAGTATCTGCTTTTTCTTGTCGAGCTCAACATTGGCATCCTGCTTTGGTTTGAGCATTGATGACACGCCGGCCAAAAGGAATGCCACGATAACAACGACTACTGCCGAATAGATGATGGCATAGATATCGCTGTTTGTATCGAGTCCCTTCTTCTTTGGCTCATTAACAGCCTCGAACTCTGAAGCTCCGGCTTTACACAATGGGCACACTGAAGGAGCCTCATTGCCTTCGTGTGTGTAACCACACACTTTGCAAACATATTTCTTTGCTGCCATATCTGTTAGTTCTTTTTTGTTACACGTTTAGCACGGGCATTCACATTAGACTGCACCACGCAATAATCAATAAATGGAGCAACAACGTTCATCAACAGAATCGCGAGCATCATACCCTCGGGGTAACCCGGGTTCAAAACACGAATGATGATGGTCATTGCACCGATACCGAAACCATAGATGTACTTACCGGTCTCTGTACGAGCCGATGTAACAGGGTCGGTAGCCATGAACACTGCACCGAAGCAGAAACCGCCGAGGAGCAGATTGTGCCAGAGTGGCATAGCCTCAGGCATCTTGTCCTGGAATACGTAGAGCATTGCGATACCGCCGACAAACACGCTGAGCATTGTCTTCCAGCTTGCAACGCCTGTGAAGAGCAAGAGTGCAGCACCAAGAGCGATGGCAACAACGCTTGTCTCACCGATAGAGCCAGGCATGAAACCGAAAATCATGTCGCTTGATGTCAACAACTCGCCTGAAGCACCTACAGGAGCAGCGCCACCGGCAACATACTGGAGCGCAGTTGCGCAAGTATAACCGTCAACGCTTGAACCAAGACCGCAGATTGTGTCGGTAGCAACCCAAACGCTGTCACCAGAGATAACTGAAGGATAAGCGAAGAAGATGAACGCACGTGCGATGAGAGCAACGTTGACGATGTTCATACCTGTACCACCGAATACCTCCTTGGCAAAGATTACCGCGAAGGCTGTTGCAAGGGCAAGAACCCACAGAGGACAGCCAACAGGAACAATCATTGGAATGAGGATACCCGATACAAGGAATCCCTCATGGATCTCCTCGTTTTTCCACTGAGCTACTGTGAACTCGATACCAAGACCCACTGCATATGCAACGACGATTTTTGGTAATGTAACAAGAAGACCATAGAGGAACATGCTGAACCATGTTGTTGTTTCAACAGCACCTGCAGCAATGGCATTCTGCAAACCGATGTTGTACATACCCAAAAGGAGTGATGGAACAAGTGCTATAACAACGAGCGACATGATGCGCTTGCTGTCAATTGCATCGTGGATGTTCACACCGTTCTTCGCTGTGTCTTTGGGCACGAACAGGAATGTCTCGAAACCATCGAACAAAGAACGGAAAGCGTGAAGCTTGCCACCCTCCTCGAATTTCGGTTTAATTTTGTCTATATAATTTCTCAAAAATTTCATACGACTATCTTTTATTTTGCATTGATATTATTCTCGTACAATCAGCACATCTCGGCACGGAGCTTGTCAAGGCCTTCGCGAACGATACGCTGCAACTCCAACTTTGAAGAGTCAACAAACTCGCACAATGCGAAATCCTCGGGAGCTACCTCGTAGATACCAAGCTGTTCCATCTTGTCGATGTTACCTGTTATGATTGCCTTCAACAAGTACTCGGGGTAGATATCCATTGGGAACACCTTGTCATACTCGTTTGACATGATCATATGACGCTCACCACCCTTGATGCGGGCATCGATAGTGTACTTGCGCTTTGGAGCCAACCAACTGAAATAGCTGCGGCTTGTGCTGTACATACCGAAACGTGGCATAGCCCAACCAAGCATCTCGGCTTCGTCCATAGACTCAGGGATAACAGTCACCTCTGTTGAGAAAGCGCCCAAGAAAGCATCGGCTGTAGTCTTTTTGCCGGTCAACACGTTTCCGTCAATGATGCGGTTCTCGTACTTGTCCTCGAGACGACCTGCAAGAATATTCACGAGCTGAGCGCCAAGAACCACCTTGCTGTATGAAGGATTCTTCACCTCGCTACCTGCGAGAGCGATAGTACGTGTGAAATCGATTTTACCTTTGTTGAAGAAACGGCCGATGAAAATAACCTCCTCGGCACCGATAGTCCAGACAATCTCGCCCTTGTTGATAGGAGCAGTCTTGTTGATCTGTACACCGACGTTACCTGCAGGGTGTGGGCCCTTGAAGATTGTAGTAGTAACGTTCTTTGCTACTGTCAAGGCAGCAGACTGCTGACAAGCGCAAATGCCGAGATGTACAGGAGCGATGCGTGAAAGCGCATCAAGACCAACCTGAAAATCGGCCTCGTTTCCTTTGAGAGCGACCTCAAAGTCAACTGCAAGGGGTTTTGAATCGAATGCCGAAACATAGATGGCACGTGGTGTGTCCTTTGGCTCGGCAATCACATCGTAAGGTCTTTGACGGAAGAAACCGAAAAGACCGGCCTTGAGGAGATGTGCCTTAATCTCATCGGCAGAGAGAGACAGGACATCCTGTGCCTTATACTCTACAGACTCGAACTTGCCATCCGATTCTACTACTACGCTAAGAACGCGTCTTCTCTCACCGCGGTTAACCGCAACAACTTTTCCGCTCACGGGCGAAACAAATTGCAATTCGGGGTTTGCCTTGTCAACGAACAAAGGATCACCTGCCTTCACTGCGTCCTCTGGTTTTACTACAACCTTTGGAGTCACACGTGTAAAATCAGCGGGCATCAAAGCATAGAACTTTGGTGTCTCAACCGATGTAAATTCTTTAGCAGGAGCGCCTTTCAAATTGATATTCAACCCCTTAGAAATTTTTACGACTCTGTGCATATAATTTGAGTTACATTAGTACATAATCCGACACAAATTTAGAGAAAATTTTCCGTATTAGTAACAAGAAATTTTAAATTATTTTAATATTTTTCAGTTTGTTAGACGTTTTTAAGGTGCAGCAATATCATATCAACCGAGCAGGAGATGTCTCAAGTACTTTTCAATATCTCTCGTCGACACGCCCATTGGGATGAGAGATACGATTTTCAAGATACACAAAACGCCGGGAATGTCATTTCGAACGTAGTGAGATTCCTCGCACAAGGCTCGGAATGACAAGACACGCTGCATAAAAAAATGAGAGAGTATCTCACGATACCCTCTCACATCTATTAAGTAAGTAATTTTTTATTATTCAGCAACTGTTGGTGTAGTTTCTTCTGTTGCAACAACAGTCTCCTCTACAACAGGCGCATCAGCCTTCTTTGTAGAACGACGACGACGTGTCTTCTTTGTCTGTGACTTCGCCATGTTCTCGTTGTAGTCAACAAGCTCGATAAAGCACATCTGAGCTGCGTCACCCAAACGTGTACCAAGTTTGATGATGCGTGTGTAACCACCTGGACGCTCTGCAACCTTTACAGAAATCTCCTTGAAGAGCTCTGTAACGGCCTCCTTGCTCTGGAGGTTGCTGAACACTACGCGACGAGAGTTTGTTGTGTCGTCTTTTGACTTTGTGATAAGTGGCTCAACGAACTTCTTGAGTTCCTTTGCCTTTGGGAGGGTCGTAGTGATTCTTTTGTGCATGATCAATGAAACTGCCATATTAGAAAGCATAGCGTTTCTGTGAGATGCAGTACGACCCAAATGATTAAAAGATTTCTTATGTCTCATAATTATTCTTTGTCTAATTTATATTTTGAAATATCGGTTCCAAACGAAAGATTCAGACTCTCGAGCAAATCATCAAGCTCAGTGAGCGATTTCTTACCAAAGTTGCGGAACTTGAGAAGGTCGGTCTTGTTGTACTGTACGAGCTGGCCGAGAGTCTCAACATCAGCAGCCTTCAAACAGTTGAGGGCACGTACTGAAAGGTTGAGGTCAACAAGCTTGCTCTTGAGCAACTGACGCATGTGCAATACTTCCTCATCGAACTCTTCGTTGCCGTCCAAGTCTGCTGACTCGATAGCAATCTTCTCGTCTGAGAAGAGCATGAAGTGATAGATGAGAATCTTTGCAGCCTCCTTAAGAGCCTCCTTTGGGTGGATGGAACCATCGGTTGTAATCTCAAGTACCAAACGGTCGTAGTCTGTCTTCTGCTCAACACGGAATGGTTCACGCTGGTACTTCACATTACGAATAGGAGTGTAGATCGAGTCGATTGGAATCATTGTGGGCTCTGTGCAGAACTCACGGTTCTCATCAGCAGGAACGTAACCACGTCCCTTGTTGATGCTGATTTCAATCTGCATTTTAGCCGATGAGTCAAGATGGCAAATGACTAACTCGGGATTTAACACTTCAAATCCTGTTAAATACTTACCTATCTCACCTGCAGTGAATACCTCAGTATTCTCTACGTTGATTGAGACTTTCTCGGTTTCGAAATCCTCAACGATTCTTTTGAATCGTACCTTCTTAAGGTTAAGAATGATGTTGGTAACATCCTCCTTTACACCGGGAACTGTTGCAAACTCGTGCTCTACACCAGCGATCTTGATGCAATTGATTGCAAAGCCTTCCAAAGAAGACAACAAGATGCGACGGAGTGCATTACCCACTGTTTGTGCAAAACCAGGCTCCAAAGGACGGAACTCGAACTTTCCGAAGAAATCGTTCGACTCCAGCATCACCACCTTATCGGGTTTTTGAAATGTTAATATCGCCATTACTAAATATTAATTTTTGCTATACAACTCAACGATTAACTGCTCCTTGATGTTCTCAGGAATCTCAGAACGCTCGGGCACGCTCAAGAACTTACCTGCCATGTCTGACTCACTCCACTCCAACCAAGGATACTTGCTGTGGTTCAAACCAGCCAATGAGTTCTGGATAACCTCGAGAGACTTAGAACGCTCGCGAACACCAATCACCTGACCTGGCTTGATGTGACGTGAAGGAATGTTACATACCTTACCGTCAACAACAATGTGGCAGTGGCTTACCAACTGACGTGCAGCAGCACGAGTAGGAGCGATACCGAGACGATAAACTACGTTATCGAGACGAGCCTCAAGGTTCTGCAAAAGAACCTCACCGGTGATACCGGGAGCTGAATCGGCCTTCTTGAATGTGTTGCGGAACTGTTTCTCCAATACACCGTATGTGTATTTTGCTTTCTGCTTCTCAGCGAGCATCACACCGTACTCAGAAGTCTTGCGACGACGGTTGTTACCGTGCTGGCCGGGAGCATAGTTCTTCTTTGAAAGCACTTTGTCTGCGCCAAAGATAGGCTCGCCGAAACGACGTGCTATCTTGCTTTTTGGTCCTGTATATCTTGCCATTTCTAATCTTAAATAAAATTGTTATACTCTTCTTCTCTTAGGAGGACGGCAACCGTTGTGTGGCAGTGGTGTTACGTCAATGATCTCTGTAACCTCGATACCTGCATTGTGTACAGTACGGATTGCTGACTCGCGACCGTTACCTGGTCCCTTAACATATGCCTTTACCTTACGCAAGCCAAGATCGAAAGCGATCTTTGAGCAAGCCTCGGCAGCCATCTGAGCAGCATAAGGAGTGTTCTTCTTTGAACCTCTGAAGCCCATCTTTCCTGCAGAAGACCATGAGATAACCTGACCTTCGTCATTAGCAAGGCAAACAATAATATTGTTAAATGATGAATGAATATGAAGTTGTCCGTTGGCTCCGACCTTCACATTTCTTTTCTTTGTTGCAACTGTTTTCTTTGCCATATTACTTACTTATTATTTTGTAGCTTTTTTCTTGTTAGCAACTGTCTTCTTACGTCCCTTACGTGTACGAGCGTTGTTCTTTGTGCTCTGACCACGAACAGGCAAACCGTTACGATGACGGATGCCACGATAGCAACCAATGTCCATCAATCGCTTGATGTTAAGCTGGATTTCTGAACGGAGGTCACCCTCTACCTTAAACTCTGCGCCGATTACCTCACGTACCTTAGCAGCCATATCATCGGTCCAATCCTGAACCTTCAAATTACGGTCTACACCGGCCTTATCAAGGATCTTGGCTGCACTGCTGCGTCCAATACCATAGATATATGTCAACGCAATCTCTCCTCTCTTGTTCTGAGGAATATCTACACCAACTATTCTTATAGCCATATAACGAATATATTTTTAATTACTACTTAATTACCCCTGACGCAGTTTGAACTTGGGATTCTTTTTGTTAATCAAATACAAACGACCATTTCTACGAACGATCTTGCAATCGGGAGTGCGTTTCTTAATAGATGCTTTAACTTTCATATTATATTATTTTTATTTATATCGGAACACAATTCTTCCTTTGGTCAAATCGTAGGGAGACATTTCAATTCTCACCTTATCACCCGGCAATATCTTGATGTAGTGCATTCTCATCTTGCCCGAGATGTGCGCGATCACTTCGTGACCGTTCTGCAGTTCCACTCGGAACATTGCATTTGACAATGCCTCTACAATTGTGCCGTCTTGCTCAATAGCGCTCTGTTTAGCCATATCAATAACCTTTCTTTCGTAAGACTTCTTCTACATATTCAAACGATGACAGTATATCGGCACCGTTCTTTCCAACAGCAATGGTATGTTCAAAATGTGCTGCATTCTTTCTATCACGCGTTCTCACTGTCCAACCGTCACGCTCCATAAAGATCTGACGCTTGCCAAGAGTGATCATCGGCTCGATAGCCAGACACATTCCTTGTCTGAGTTGCAATCCGTTGCCCTTGCGACCGTAATTGGGAACCTCGGGCGACTCATGCATGTTGCGACCAATACCATGACCAACAAATTCACGTACGACACCGAAACCGTTCTGTTCACAATGGGTCTGCACCGCATTGCCAATATCACCGAGGCGTTTTCCATGAACTGCCTGTTCAATACCTTTGTACAATGATTCCTTTGTCACCTGAAGCAGTTTCTTTGTTGCTTCATCAACCTCGCCAACACAGAATGTATAGCAGGAATCACCACAGAACCCGTTCAACAACGTTCCGCAATCGACCGATATTATATCGCCCTCTTTCAAGGGAACGTCATTGGGAATTCCATGTACCACCACATCGTTTACCGATGCACAGATTGAGCCAGGGAACGGTGTTCCGTCGTAATTGGGGTAACCCTTGAAAGTGGGTATCGCTCCATTGTCGCGAATGAACTCCTCGGCTACTTTATCAAGTTGCCTTGTTGTCACACCCGGCTCAATTAACTTAGCTACTTCGGCAAGTGTCTTGCCCACGAGCAGGTTCGCCTGCCGAAGTAGTTCTATCTCATCAGATGTCTTAAGAAATATCATTTCTTAGCCAACATATTAACCTACACGTCCCTTTATGCGGCCTGAACTCAACAGACCATCATAATGCCTCATCAAGAGGTGACTCTCAATCTGCTGCAATGTGTCAAGGATAACACCTACAAGGATGAGCAGCGAAGTTCCACCGAAGAAACTTGCAAACTCGGGCTGCATGTTCAGCATTCTTGCAAATACAGGAAGTACTGCAATGAAAGCAAGGAACAATGAACCAGGAAGTGTTATACGTGACATGATTGTATCGATATACTCTGCTGTTGGTTTACCGGGCTTGATGCCTGGGATAAAACCATTATTGCGCTTCATATCCTCGGCCATCTGAACCGGATTGATTGTGATGGCTGTATAGAAATATGTAAAGAGAATAATCAGAACTGCAAAAATGATGTTATACAACCAAGAGGTGTTATCGTACATCAACTGCACAAACTTTGATGGTGTGCCCTCGGTGTTGAAGCCCACAATTGCCATAGGGATGAACATGATTGCCTGAGCAAAGATGATAGGCATCACATTGGCAGCATTTACCTTCAAAGGAAGATACTGACGTGCACCCGAAACGGCTGCTCCACCTGTAGCTTGTTTTGCATACTGTACAGGTATCTTGCGGGTACCACGCAAAAGCGCAACACCACCGCAGATAACCAATACCAATAATACAAGCTCAATTATGAACATTACAACACCACCACCGGCAGCGCCAGTCATTCTTGAAGTGAACTCCTGAATGATAGCAGTTGGGAAACGGGCAATGATACCGATCATGATGATCAAAGAAACACCATTGCCGAGACCCTTGTCGGTAATGCGCTCACCCAACCAAAGGATGAACATACTACCTGCTGCAAGGATGATAGTAGATGTTGCGTAGAACATTACACCTGTTTCAACCTGGATAGCACCTGTACCGGCCAACTGGCTTTCGAGGTTTGCCAAATATGCCAAAGACTGAGGTATGAGAATTGCCAAGGTAAGATAACGTGTATACTGGTTAATCTTACGATGACCACTCTCGCCCTCACGCTGCAGTTTCTGGAAATAAGGAACTGCAAGTGCCATCAACTGAAGAACAATTGAGGCAGAAATGTATGGCATGATTCCCAGCGCGAAAATAGATGCATTTGAGAACGCACCACCTGAGAACATATCAAGCAGAGACATCAAACCGCCCTTCGTCTGGTCTGCAAGCTTTGAACCTTCGATAAGTGCAACGGTATCAATACCGGGGAGCACAATCTGTGAGCCAAAACGATAGATTGCGACGAACAAGAGTGTTACGCCAATGCGCACTCTCAGGTCTTCAACTTTCCAGATATTCTTGATAGTCTGGATAAATTTCAGGTTTGATTGTTTGTTTGCCATTTTTTAAAGCTTTACTACTGTTCCACCAACTGCCTCAATAGCCTCTACTGCCTTCGCTGAGAAAGCGTGAGCCTCTACTGTCAATTTAGCAGTCAAAGTACCGTTAGCAAGAATCTTAACCAACTGGTTTGAAGAAACGAAACCTGCTGCAATCAAAGTTGCGATGTTTACAGTCTCCAAAGACTTGCTCTCAGCAAGAGCCTGGAGTGTAGACAAGTTGATTGCCTTGTACTCTACACGATTGATATTTTTGAAGCCGTACTTTGGTACACGACGTTGCAAAGGCATCTGACCACCCTCGAAACCGATCTTCTTGCTGTAGCCAGAACGAGATTTGGCACCCTTGTGACCACGTGTAGAGGTACCACCTCTACCCGAACCGGTACCACGTCCAATTCTTTTGCGTGCCTTAACAGCGCCTTCAGCAGGCTTAAGATTATTTAATTTCATAGCTGAATTCTGTTTTTTTATTAATTACTCTTCAACAATGGCAACCAAATGCTGAACTTTCTTAACCATTCCGCGAATAGAGGCGTTATCAGGACGCTCAACAACCTTATTCATCTTTGTAAGGCCAAGAGCATCAAGAGTCAGCTTCTGGGTCTTAGGAGCGCCGATACGACTTTTTACTTGCTTAATCTTTATTGTAGCCATAGTTCAATCTCCTTATCCGTTAAAAACCTTACTCATACTTACACCTCTGTTCTGAGCAACCATGCGTGCATCACGCATCTCGCTCAAAGCTGCGATTGTAGCCTTTACCAAGTTGTGTGGGTTAGAAGAACCCTTAGACTTAGCAAGAACGTCAGTAATACCAACACTCTCAAGAACGGCACGCATAGCACCACCGGCAACAACTCCGGTACCGTGAGATGCAGGCTTGATGAAAACCTCAGCACCACCGAAGTGAGCTGACTGCTCATGAGGAACAGTGCCTTTAAGCACGGGTACGCGAACCAGGTTCTTCTTAGCTGCCTCAACACCCTTTGCGATAGCTGCAGTTACCTCGCTGGCCTTACCGAGACCATAACCGATGATACCATTCTCGTTACCAACTACAACAATAGCTGAGAAACTGAATGTACGACCACCCTTGGTAACCTTAGTTACACGGTTGATAGCAACCAATCTATCTTTCAATTCAACGTCGTTTGCGACTTTTACTCTATTATTAATTGCCATATTCATTAGAATTTAAGACCTCCATTACGTGCAGCATCAGCCACTTCCTTAACTCGTCCGTGGTAGAGGTAACCGTTACGATCGAAGACAACAGTAG
>JAZREN010000041.1:0-23847 GCA_045660825.1 Bacteroidaceae bacterium | reverse complement strand
CATTGCTGGTGCGTATATGGAGCTCAATAAGGCTGCATAAGAACTCATATCAGCCGAAATACAATTTTTTCAGACTAAAATCTTGCCGATAAAACAAAAACAGAGAGGCCGGAGCAAAAATACTTTTGACCCGGCCTCATTTTTACAACATTATCAGCGAACACATCTTTACTCCATGCGTTCAACCACCTCATCCAAAAAACCGAGTTCTATAGCCTCGGGCGCTTTCATCCAATTATCCCTGTCACACAATCTCTCAATTTCATCGACAGACAGATTGCTGTTTTGGGCAAGAACCTCGTACAGATCATACTTAAGGCTCTCCATCTCCTTCAAATGAATCTGCTGGTCACGGAATGTTGAATACCCCACCCCCGAACTTGGCTGGTGTATCATGAACCTGGAATAAGGGAGCGCCTTGCGGTGTCCTTTCTCGCCACTGCTTGCAATCACTGCAGCCATTGATGCGGCAAGTCCCAGCACTGTTGTATATACAGGCGACTTAATGTAGCGCATCACCGACACAAGCTGCAGACCCGAGTAACACTCGCCACCTCCCGAGTTTATGTACAGATGTATCGGGTCGTGGTTCAGCGAATCAAGGAACAGCATCTGAGCCACAATAGTGTCCATCTTATCGCCATTCACTTCACCGCTAAGGAATATTATACGGTCCATCATAAGACGTGAATAGACATCCACAACGGTCATATTCAGATTCCTCTCCTCAACAATATTAGGGCAGAAAATATCTTTTATCTTGTTTTCCATATCTAAATCGTATACATTTCATTTTTACCAGGGGCGCACAACAGAGCGGTCGGTGACATTGCGTCTGTTCTTGTCCTCCATTTTCATTCTTATATCATCGTATTGCTTTATGCTCTCAGAACGCACAGAAGGGCGTGTAGCAGTAACCGATGTCGTCAGCAGTTCTTCCGTTATTTTTGTACGGGTATACGCTGCAACCATCGCGGCATCGTTGACAATATACGCAATATCACTGGCAATATACCCCTCGGTCATGTTAGCCAATTGCTCCACGTCAATACCATCCTCTTTAGGCCTGTCCTTGAGATACAACGCAAACATCTCCTTGCGGGCCTCGTAATCGGGCAAGGGCACATAAACCATCTTGTCAATGCGGCCGGTGCGCAGCACAGCAGGGTCAATCTTGTCGGGGCGGTTGCTGGTAGCCACAATAAAGATTCCACGCTTTGAACAGTTGTTCATCTGCGAAAGGAATTCATTCACCTCCTCCGACGACACATTGTTCCACGATCTGTCCGGTACAAGCGCATCAAACTCATCAAAACACACCACGATGGGAGCATTACGCTCGGCCTGGTCAAAGAGCTGGCGTATCTTCTCCTGACTTCCGTGTACATACGAACTGGCCAGATCAGAAGACTTGATGAGCATATAGTTAAACCCCGTCTCCTCGGCAAACTTCTCGGCAAAGAAAGTCTTTCCACACCCCGGAGGGCCATAGAGCAACATGCCGTTTGGTGGAGCAATGCGGTACTCCTCGGCAATCTCCTTATTCTTTATGACAAAGACAATCTGCTTGTTCAACGACTCCTTCAGTTCACACATGCCGGCAATGTCTTCAAATCCCTTTCCTTCGCCACGTTTAATGGCAAATTCCACATAGTTTGGACTTTGACGACTTTGCTCGTGCTTTGATGGCTGATCCAGCTCCTGCTTCACAGGCTGCTCAACAGCGTGCGAGCTATCGGAATCAAGAATACTGAAAATCTCGTCGACACAAGAGTAACGGTCCTGACTCTTCAGTTCAAGACCCTTTCTCAGCACCGCCTTCACTTTCCCCGACACGGCAATACCCGATACATCAAGGCCATGCGTCTTGCGGTACCTTGCCAGCTCCTCAAAGCGTTCCTTGTATGAGCCCTCAGCTTTGACAGGACAATTCCATGCAACCTCACCGGTGAGCATGGTGTAAAGAATCATTGTCGCCGAGAAAATATCGGATTGCTCATCAAAGATACCCACCATTGTTTCATTTGAGCGGTAGAGCAAATCAATATCCGCTGTGTCAAACCATACAGAGCCGCAGCAACGCTCCGAGAGATGCCCCACATCAATCACCTCGGGCTCATTATTGTTGGTTGTGGAAAGAATGATGTTGGTAGGGTCCAAGTCGTTATGGCACAGACAGGGAGCCTGACCATGTAAGAACTTCAACCCCTCAAGTATTCCACGGAAAATCCTCAAAGCCTCCTGCTCTTCAATCCTACCTTTTTCTTTTATGTAATCGACAAGCAGAGGCCCATGGAAATAGTTGGTCACATAGTACTGACATTCGCCCTGACTATTGGATACTTGCCCCGAATCAATGAAACTTACAATATTTTTGTGGTTCAGCTTACTGCAGAACTCAATCTCCTTTACCAACGATGATTCCTTGTTTATCAGTTGCAATGGAACATCCTTCAGGACAAACAGCTTCAAGAAATAAGGCGCACCATCTTCACCTATCACCCTATAGGTCTCTGTATACAAATTAGACTTTATCAATGACAACACTGTATATCGTCCAATTCTCTCGTTGTTTTCTAATACTGCCATACGCTATAAACTATAGTAGGGAGTTGCCTCCCTACTATCAATGATTACACTTAACCAAATATCTCCTCAGCAATCTTATCGCGCCCTGCCTTGAGAAGGCCCATACAGCGCGGGAAGAAATCCTCAAGTTCAGGTGTCGAGTCAATGAAAAGCTCCACTGTCAGCCACAGGCGGTCCTCAACCAAAAAAGCCTTGATAACCTTAAGGTCACGCGCCACGGCGTTGATAGCCTCAAGCACCTTCACCCTATTACCCTCGAGCTGATAGATGTTAGGCATGATAAGTCTAAAATAGTTCTGATCGTCCTTGTCAACAGTAAAATAGAGATTGACACCCTCATACTTGAAATGGATATCACCATCACCGTCCACATCAAACCTATAACCCTCGTTTGACAGGAATTCCTTAACCAATTCTTCTGTACGCATAACAAAACGTGTTTTAAGTTAATAAAAATTATATACGACGTCCTATCAGCTCCCCCAATGGCAATGCGACACATTCCCCTCCAAAGGCGCAGCCAACAAATGCATCTTTTGCAAATATAAATAATGTTTTTAAAAACTATACAAAACATCAATATTATTTTTTTTCTACAAAAAGCTAATATGTCAACAGCGAAGAAGACACAACCGCATTGGCCCCATCTTTACGGCTTTCAACAACCTTGGCATCAATGTCCACCCCGCCTACGACTATCGGCACAATTATTTGGTTATCCACCTTTCCAAGCGTAACAGACCGGCTACTATTTCCATAAATAAAGAGAAGGACAAGGAAACCCCCTATTACATATTTGAAATTCCTGATACAAACATCACCACCCGCAATATACATATTTTAATTAATAAAACACAAATAGCGATATTTTATTTATAATGTATGCCTTTAGCCGACGAAGGTGGTAACGTACGGAATGCGATAAACAAGCGCTGTCCAAAATCCCCACTATTAAAGCTATTCAACAATAAAACAAAATTAACTTATTATAAATCCATAAGATAGGCATTGATACTTAAAGAAACACATCACAAACAGCACAAAGTGCTTATTTTACCGGGCAAACAAAGGTATTTTGGTAAATCAGGGCAAGATTTTCTGCATTTTCGCCCTTGCGCCAGGCCTGCAATTCCCAATTACACAAAACAGCGCTATTTGGGGCGCTGCTTTTATGTTTTAAAACATTTAATCAATTAATATTCAATATATTTATTTATATATTCAAAAGTTAGCGAATTGCTATTTTGGAATTCAATCATTCAGCCATTCGCTCGCATTTTAGGGTATTTTTTTCAATCTTCCACCCTTTAGAGAGCTCCCCTTTCCACGAAAGTTTTCAGATTCCGACTTTCCGTTTTTACTTTTCCGTTTTGGCAACGCCAACTAATCGCACCCCGCGGTCCTTAACCTCAGTTTTCACCTTTCACCTTTCACCTTTCACCTTTCAGTTCGCTCCGTGATACCCGCGACCAACTGCTGTTGGCATTGTCAAACCCTCGGTCCTTGTTTAGCTTTGACAAAGCCCGTTAATCGTAACCCGCACGGCACAAACTACGGCTGTGCTACGTGCGACTAATTACTACGAACTTTGTCTAAACTTCGCCTTCGGCTCAGTTTTCACCTTTCCGTTTTCCCTTTTCCCTTCACCTTGCTGAATATCGCACTTAGGCCCGAATAATCCTTGCTCAAGTCTGCACCGAATCTCACCGCCAACTCATCAAGCTCTCTTTGAGTCTCCTCCCACGAAAGTTTATTCTCCTTGGCGTTTTTAAGAATCTCCTTCTTCTTGGCAACATACTTGTTGTACATCTTCCTGTCAAGACCATTCTCCTCCGAAGACAAGACACTTCTCACAGCCATCTCACGGTTTCTCTCAATACCATGCTTAATTATGAGGTAATCGAATATTTCCTCCTGCTCAAACACCTCCTTGAGAGCATTCACCTCATCTACAATCTTCTTGTAGAACAATCTGCCGTAAGCCTCAGCCTGCGCTTGGTTAGCGCTTGATAGAGCATTCTCCATGTAATACGCATTGAAATAGTCAGGCAGTTTCTTGCCGGTCGCCTTCTCAAGCATCTCTTGGAATTTCTTCAAGGCAAACATTGAATCCTGGAAAGCCTCTCTGCTTTGGAAACCCGTACTTAAAATCATCTTCTCATACTCATCTCTCAATCCAAAGAGTTCAATCTCCTTGGCAAGGTTTCTGCCTTGAGAACGCATCGGGCCATGGAAGGCTGTTCTCCTTCTTCTGTATTCGCCCACCTCCATTCTCTGCTTCATCACACTGTCAATGATACGAGACTCAAGGTCATATCCACCCTTCAAGAGTTGGTGACTTCTCCAAAGCATGTACGCAAGCTCATTCTCGCTCACATCCACCTTCACACCCATTGAGCGCAACAACTGCTTCAAGGCTGTCATAATCTTCGTCCATAATGTAGGATTGTTGGCGAATCCACCCTCAGCAATACCGGCAAGATACTCCTCTACAGCAGTACGCAACGGAGTCCTTGAACCATCAGCCTTTTGCGCCATCACAATCTTCATGATGTCAGCCCTCATCTCCTTTGGAGCATTGACAAACACCTCATTGAGGAACTCGTTGTACTTTTCGCCCAACAATCCCCTCAAGCCCTTGTGTCCGACAATCTCATGCAGCATTGTCTCCACAGCGTCCTGTTTGTCTGCTATATTAGGTAGCACCACAGCCACCACGCCGGTAGCAGGGTCATACCAACCCTTCATGCCGCGCTTGGCGTCCTTCCTCTTCTTCTCGTCGGGGATAGACTCAATGTCAGTGATGATACCGACGTTAGAATACAACTCCTGTGCCAGTTCCTCAATAGTCGCCAACACCTCGTTGTCAAGAGACTCAATCTTCTGTCTTGCCTCCTCCGAATCTTGCTCCGCCCTGCGGAAAAGCGTCTCGCCCTCTTGCATTTCTGCGAAACTTGTACTACCTTTGTCAGCAGAAGCCAATTCTTCTGTGATTCGTGCGCTATGCGTGTCGCCTATTGAGGCATTTACGGATTGAGAAGGTTGGCCTTTTTTATTTGAATAAAAGTTGTGGAACTCCTCTTTGTTCTGCTTTACATAGGTAACAACCGTGTATTTGGTTCCGTTCACATCCAATTTATAAACAGCCTTCTTGCCATTCTCAGTGCGTTCACCGTTAGCGATAACCTCGGGTATAAGCAACAGGTCATCTGCGTTTATCACTCCCTTTGTAGTGCCATAGTGAGCATAAAGTGAATGCTTCGCCCCGGCTAAGTCGTTACCCTGGCGCATTTCCACATTTCTTGTATTTCCGTCTTGCGTCTTGACAGAAATTGTCAAATTGTCAGCCTTACCGCCGAACACATCTGCAACAGCTCTTTGTTCAGTAGAAAGTTCCTTGCCATCAAAGTGAGAAGCTAACTCTGCCATACGAGCATCCACGCGGCTGCCCATTCTGAACATAGTCTCCTCACTCTCCATCACCACCTCGCGGTCAGTGATTGGACCGGCACCCTCGCGGTTCAAGTTCGTTTCCTCTTTTGCCTCGATCGTAAAGCTACCCGGTTTCAAAATCTCGGCAGCATACTGCTTGCCAACAACCTCGGCAAGTTTCTTACCTGCAAACACTCCCGCCAATACGTTGCCATTGGTGTCAACCACCATAAAAGTCACACCTTCGGGAAATTTAACACTCACACGCTTTGCGTCCACAACAGTGCCATCCTTAAGTTCGTAAGCACTATCCTCAACATCAATCCTCTCGACATCCTCAATCTCCACGAACTCTTTCCCGGTCTGCTCCAAAATCTGCTGTCTAATCTCCTGGTTACCCTCCATGAAGTCATTTTTAACGTCAGTCAGCTTCGGTGCATTCAACGACTGAACGCTGAATCCGCCGCCAAAGAACTCCCATCCGGCCTTGGTAAGGTTAGGCAAGTCAACTGTCACGCCACGCATGCAGCCCTTCATGAATCCCTCGCCACAAGTCTCAAGGCTCGGCAAACTAACCACACTCGGTTGCGCATTCGCCATGAAGAAATTACCCACCTCCCTCAGTTTGGGGAAATCGATATTTACATCCTCACCCATCATGCCCACAGAGTACATGAAGTTAGCGCCAACCTTCTCAAGGCTCGGCAACAGCGGCACGTTTACACCACTCACGCGATTAAAGCAATTCACGCCCACCTCACGCAATTTAGGCAAATAAGCCTCGGTAAGTGTCGCGTTGAAACAGTTATCACCCACCTTCTCAAGGTTAGGGAAATCAATCATTCTCACCCAGAAGAAGTCCTCAAGGAAACCATTCCCCGCCTCTGTCAGGTTATCACCCTTAATGGAATACACGTCGTACAACTTACCCACGCGGCCAATTGTCTCGGCATCGGCACTCTCGGTCTCAAGGCGCGTCTTGTCGCCATCAAAGGTAATCACATTCTTAGCATCACCCTTGATAACCTTCTTTGTAACCGTCTTTTTCTCACCCTTGATCTCAATCTCGCGGGTTTCGGTCACCTCCTCACCACCGGTGTAGAACTCCACACCATTCTCGGTGAATTTCAAGCCATGTACATCCACGCTCTCTCCGTTAGTGACATTCTGCACCTTGCCACCACCATAAAGGAACTCACCAACCAATTTCTCCTTGCCGGGGTTAATCACATGCGCCTCGCCCCTTCTGTCAACCCAGAATCCATCGCCAAAGTACACGCCACCCTTGATAGTGTTGTAGCGATAAACCTTGCCGTCGTTCGCTTTAACCATATTCTCTCCAAGAGGCACCGTGCCCAACGTCTCAAGCTGCTTATACTCCATGAGACTCTCGCTGAGTCCCTCCACCAACTTATCAAGATTATTGCCGAGCGTAGCATTAGGCTGTCCTGCAATGCGCTCATATTCACCTCTCTCGTTGAATGCACCATGGTTATAGCGGCTGATGGTTTCAATATCATGCGAATTCTTGTTGACACGAATCATCAAGTGACTGAGGCTAAATGGGTCATTGAAGTTCGGCACAAGGCCATCAAGGAAGAATGTGCCATCCGCGTTCTTTCTGCCTGTCTTTTCAAGATACTCAGCCCATTCCGCAGTCATCAACGACGGATCAGCCACCAGCTCATACGCTGTCGGTGTCTCCATCGCATTATCCTTCGTCACTGTAAACACATACTGTCTTCTAATGTTATCCTCAGGGTGATTATAGTAACATATCACCGTTCTTCCCTGCCACTCTGTTTCCGGAGTGTACCCTGCATCAGTCTTGCCGCTTGGGACAAACTTATCACGGTACATCATCTTCACACCAATAGCCTTGCCATTGTCCATCGTGTGCTCAAGGAGTGAATAACCCTTGGTTGCCAAAAGACTGTGGACATCCTCAACCTTTTCACCCTCGTTCCTCTTGAACAGCTCGGGATTCTTCTTCTTGAAATCATCCACCAGGTAGTCATGCGCCGCCTCAACGATGTTGGCAACATCGCTTGGCACACCAATAACTTCCTTCAAGTAATTCAAGAACTCGTCAGGGAAAGTGCTCACGATACCACCGTGCAACTCATACATCAAGTCATACGCCTTCTCGCCGCCCTTCTTGAAAGCCTTCTTCCACGCCTCGCGGTCCATGTTGCGGTTTCTCTGCGACGCCTGGCTTTCGCTTTCAACTTGGTTTTCACCTTTGACTTTGGCTCCTTCGGGCGTCGACCGCTGGTTCAGCTCTCCGCTTTCAGCACTGCTCCTCTGCCCGAGAGGAGCTGTCGGTTCACCGACTGAGGAGAGGGAGACCGCAACCTGCTCAACACTTGTCGGCTCTGCAAGCTCAATGTCAATACCGCTCTGCTTGAACACAGCATTCAGCACATCCCTCGCAAGAGAACCAATCCTCTCCTGCAATCTCTGCACCTTTGACACGCCATAGTATCTGCCCACCACATCATCGACAAAATCCTGCCAATCCATCGGCTCGGTATGGAACACATTCCTCTGCACCCAGTTCCAGAAGCTCTTCAAAGCAGCCTTCACCTTCGCCCAAGAACTAATTCTCTCGGCCATCTCAAACACGCCATTGGCACGTTCAATGCCGGTCTTCATCTCTTTCTCCACACGGCTGTAGTTCTCACGCTCACAAAGGCTCTCGAGCAACTCCATCGCACGCGCATCAGCATCCACGGCATCCCCCCATTCAGGCAACACCTTCAACGCATCAACAACCTCATTCCACAGTTTTGGGTTCTCCTCTTGGCACCTCTCAGCCCAGGTTCTTGTATGCTCTTTGATAGGCGCATCCTTGTCCGGCATCCTCTTTGAGAACATCGTCTGCCCCTCCATCACACTCTCCTTCATTTCCGGAGTAACATCAACAGAGTGCATAGTATTGTTCTCTCCAAGGTTAGGCATAGTCACCTCGCCCACCTTTGCGCCCCACTTCTTGGTGTACTTGCTCACAAACGATGGCAGCATCTTATCATAGAAACCCTTCATGCCCTCGCCACCAAAACTGAGGTTTTCACCGGTGATAGTCTCACGCTTGCCACTTTCCACAGCAAGTATTTTACCGCCCAACTCTTTACCGAAAGTCTCGGTAATCTGCTCGGGTGTCATTGTGGCAGTCGCTTCATAGATAAGATCACCATGTGTATTGTAAGTGAATACATTGTATTCGCCATTGTCGCGTCTCACCTCGATGCTACCAACTTGCTTACGCATATTATACCTCTCAGCCTGCTGCTCACCCGTGGTCCAAGCCACCTTGTCAAAGCCCTCTTCAGCAGCAAGTCTCAGCATACGCTTCATTGCAAGCTCGTGCCAATTCTTCTCAAAGGGAGCATCTGGGACAAGACTGTTTGCCGCACCCAACTGTCCATCAGCAATCCTCTTATTTATAATATCAAGAATTTCATCTTTGCTTGTGCTGCTCTTGAAGAAGAAACGCTCACCTCTCAAAGACACAGTTGTCAATCCATTATACTCACCAAATGTCAGTTCCTCCATTGTTGCTGGAGTCTTGTCAGCCTGGCTCTTATACCCCTTCTCTCGGCCATCCTGGTGACGCTTGCTCTGTATCTCATCAATCACAAGCACACGGTTACCCTCGCTGTCGGTAGTCTCGCCAAAGCGCACCCACGCAACAGCACGGCCATTACCGGCATCACTAAAGTGAACCTCGTCACTCTCGTTGTATGGCTCAATAGTCGGCACAGTCAGCGCAATCTCACGCTTGTTTTTAAGGCCCTCGGTGGTGTAGTCAAGACGAGTGGAGTTGATGATGTTTCCGCTACCGAGCAAGGTTGCCGCAGCCTCCTCGTTAGCAATAGCAAGCTCGCCTCCAAGGTCTTCAAACGCGATGTCGAAGTCATCACCGAAGCGGTCTACCATGGCATCGTGAGCCGCATCGTAGCCCTCATCGCGCAGCATAGCCTCGTACTCCTCTTTCAAGTCTTCAAATGACTGGGGATTGCTTTCATACTCCACCTCCTCAATCTGAATCTTGTTCGCACCGATGAAGTCAAGAACCTCCTGCTTGGTGAGGGAAATCTCCTTTCCTCTTTCATCTTTGCTCTTTGCTCTTTCTTCGAGCCACTCCTCAAGACCAAGCCAAGCCTCCTCACCGGCCTTCAAACCACCATTCTTCTTCAGCATAGCAATCCACTGCTCGGGTGTAGCCTTCTCCTGCTTTATACCCTCAACAGCACGCTGTGCATTGCTTACAAAAACCTCCTGGTTCTTGTTGGCCCTGCGGAAACGTGTCCTGTTTTCTTCCTCTGCAGAAGATTTTTCGCTCTCATCCAAAACAAATTTGCCCTTATCGTAGGATTTCTCAACTCCATTGAGTAACTTTGTCGCAGAAATAGAGTTAATAGGACGATTCAAAGGACTGTCTATGCCGTCAGGGGTAACAGTGGAGTCTTCTATTAACTCTATTTTTGTTACCTCATAGCTGTGTGGTGAATTAGGTGTGTTCACATCTTTGAACTCACGAATTGTAGTCTTCACACGATATGTATTGCCACCAATATTTATCGCTCCATAAAGGCGGTGTATAAGCAAATCATCACGGTCAATTTCTTTTCCACTTCGTCCTTGGCCATCTTTTTTGTAGTCTGCGTGCAGCTCAACCTCTATAGAGTTGCTTATAATCTCTGGCAACTTCTTTAATGCAGACAAATGAACTGCTGCATTATCGCTTTTCTCAACCGCTGTTTTGTCAAGATATTTACCTATAGCTTTTTTGCTGATAACATATTTACCAGAATTATCGGGGAAATCAAACTCTCGCCCTGTATAATTCTTGACAGCCCAATCTTCCGCTTGAGCACGCGCCTCTTTCAAACTGCCTGTAAAGTCGTGCTTTGGAACATCAACTACATTTACTACTGCGCTGTTCAAATTAGGCGCAACAATGCCGCGTTTCTCTACAGCCTCTTTCTGTGTTGCATCAAACTCCTGCGGAGTCTTTGAAATACGGAACATTGTACCCTCATTCCTTCCACTCTTCTTCCTCGCCATCGTCTCACCCCGGCCGGTAACCTGTGAGTTGCCACCATTCTGTCTCAAGTTCGCATAGCTTGCCCTGATGACCGCCTCAACATCCCTCTGCTTCAAGTTCTTGAAACCAGCCTTGCGCAGCACATTCATCACATAATCAATGAATCTCTGCCACACACTTCGTTCAAGTTCGTTCAAGTCCATCTTCTCCGCGATGTGAGCCACATACTCATCAGCCGCCTGTCGCATCTTCGCCAGCGATGGATTCTTCATGTCGGCACCCACATACTGGAGGAATTCCGCCCTCTTACTTGCAGGCATCATATCCCAAACACCATCGAGGAACTTGTCAAAATCCTCCTTACCCAAGAAATGCTTGATACCATAGTGTGACACAGCCTCGTGCAGGATAGTACTCTCCACATCGCGCATACTCTCCATATTCGGCATAAACAGCGCAATCTCACCAGTGTTAGGGTTATACCAACCCTTTACCTCGCCACCCTCGGTAATAGCCTTCATCGCATCCCTGTTCGTCACCGTAGACTCGTCATTGTGCACAGTCACCTCAACGCCCAACTTCTCCGCAACCCCCTTCGCATGGTCAGCTAAACGCGCTTGTTGCTTCTTCTTTGCCATTGCAAGCACCTCATCCGCAACCGGATGCGTCCCGCTCTCATTCTGTTGCACACCGCTTTGGCCGGGAGCTTCATCCTTAATAGGCTCACTCTCTACAGGCTTATTCTCCTGTTTTGGTTGGGCAGTCTCTTTCAATTCCCCACTGTTGCCACGTTTAATTATATCAAGCCTGCGCTTATCATCCTCGGTAAGCTGCTTCTCAAGCTGTTTCTTACGTTTCGCAAGAGCCTTTTCTATATGGTCAAAAGCCTTGTAAGCAGGAGTCTCCTTGCGTTCATTGGCACTACCGGCCTTAATGATACGCTTATTATCTTTCATACCCTTTATAGTAGCCTCGATTGCCGGTATATCCAAAGGAACAAGTGTTTGCAACGCATCATTAAACTGCTTATCAAGTCTCTTTATAAGCTCGGCATTATTAGCAATGTATGCTTCAACAAAAGAACCCGGGCTGGGAGATTTTTGCGCAAAAGCCTTCATTCTCTCTTGAAACGCCTTTATTTCCGCAAGGTAAATATCGAGTTCATCTTCGCCACTTTTTTGCGTATTCTCTTGCACTTTAGCAGATTGTGTTGTACCTTCGTCGGTAGATAACTCCTGTTCAGTCGGATATTGAGCGAAATTGGGTCGCTCCAGAAGTGACGATTGTTCGGGAGTTATTTCTTTACTCCTATATATCACCTCCTCATTCTTGGGTAAATTGGCATTATTTCTACGTCCAAATACCGTAGAAACCGCATTCACCTCAATCTCACGACCGGCATTCTTTACATCAGCACCGACAACAACAAATTCACCGCTCTCTGTTTGGAGAGTAGTATAAATGCGATAAGAATCTTTCTTATCTGTCAGTTTGGATATAGCAAATGGATTTTGTAGTGCCTGTGGCAACTGCTCCCAATCTTTTTCTGTAAGCGTGTGTGAACTATCCTTGCCAAGATGACGCGCGATAACTCCATACTTGATAGTAAACTTTTCACCACGCAGACCAAGTTCTTGCATAAATTTCGGTGTCTTTGCGACATCGAAGAAAGAACGCTGAAATAGTTTAGATGCAACCTCTTTCCCTTTTGAGTAAAGGGTCTTAACTACATCAAGTAAAGATGGAGCATCAGTTACTTCGCCCTTTTCGCCCTTCTCAAGGTCAGCCTCCTGCATCTCATTCGTAGCCTGCAGTTCAACAGTCTCCACTGCCTCACGCATCTCGCTGCGTGTAGCCTCTGCATTGACAGCTTTAAGGTTGTTATAGTAGTCAAGTTTAACCTTTGCCGCCTCCATATCAGCCTGCCACTGCTTTTTGGCAACGCCAACTAATCGCACCCCGCGGTCCTTAACCTCAGTTTTCACCTTTCACCTTTCACCTTTCACCTTTCAGTTCGCTCCGTGCTACCCGCGACCAACTGCTGTTGGCATTGCCCAACCCTCGGTCCTTGTTTAGCTTTGACAACGCCAACTAATCGCACCCCGCGGGGCACAAACTACGGCTGTGCTACCCGCGACTAACTGCTGTTGGCATTGTCGAACCCTCGGTCCTTGTTTCCGCTTTGACAAAGCCCGTTAATTGTAACCCGCACGGCACCACTTTTATCGGTGCTACGTGCGACTAAATACTGTTGGCATTGCCCAACCCTCGGTCCTTGTTTAGCTTTGACAAAGTCCGTTAATTGTAACCCGCACGGCACCACTTTTATCGGTGCTACGTGCGACTAAATACTACGAACTTTGTCTAAACTTCGCCTTCGGCTCAGTTTTCACCTTTCAGTTCCAACCTTAAACCTTTGGTTAACACCATTTTTTTATTAATTTTGCATAAATTTAGTTATAATAGTACTTGCCTTAATGGGGTTCCGGGCAGGTAGCTAATGATAAATTGATTTTCACAGGACCTCACATAACATTATGCAGAATATTTGGATATCCTTTGCGTCATTCCTTTTGGCATGGGCAATTTTTTTAATATTATTCTTGGCAAATCCTGTAAAAAGAGACCGCAGGCTCTATGCAAAATCGGGATGGGGAGTATTGTGGTATTCTGCGGGATTCATCGTTTGTGTCCTTTGCACGATATGGTGGATTGCGCAATTGGCCGGTGTCAAATCGGGCGATCTCTATGCAAGCCCTGGGGGGCACACCTCACCCAACACTCTATGGGAAGTGTTGTGCCAGTTTGCCGACCCGGGAAATGTCCATGAGTCAAACGAAAACGGAAGGTGGATTGCACTGGTGAGTGCATTAGCAGGTGTGATTTGCCTGTCGGGATTACTTTTGTCTTCATTGGTGAACATGATTACACACAGGACCCAGAAGTGGAAACAGGGTCTGGTGAGGTACAAGCTATGGTTCAACAAGTATGTTACAATAATTGGTGTGAATGAGCAGACTGCTTCGATTGTGCGACAGGCCTTGAAGAGAGATGGTGTAAAGTTTGTGCTCATACAGACAAGGAAGGATGTGGAGAGGACAAGGTTGGAGCTGGAGCTGAAGATGGACGACAACCTCGAAGACCGCATTGTATTCTACTCCGGCGAAAGGACATCGGCCGAGGACCTTGCTAAACTGAGGCTGGAAAGGGCCGTAGAGATTTATATTCTGGGCGAGGATGTGCAATACGAGGACGAGAAGGACCACGATGCCTTCAACGTGAACTGCCTTGAACACATATCGACCTACTTCAAGGATTACAAACAGAAAAACAGGTATTGGAACAGGCGTATAAGGGTGCATGTAAATTTTGAATATCAGAGTACCTTCACCGCATTCAAGGCTACGCATCTTTACCAGAAACTGGACAGGGATATTGAGTTTGTGCCATTCAACGTGCACGACATATGGGCCAAGAAAATTCTGGTAGACAACTTTGCCATTATCCCTGCCGGCAAGAAAGGCGAGTTCCAGGTTCAGCGATACAACCCCATTGACACATACAAGGACAAGGAGAGCGATGTGCGCCATGGCATTACAAAAGATTGCTGCAAGAGTGTTCATCTTGTTGTAATAGGCATGAACCAGATGGGTACGGCACTGGCTACGCAGGCTGCCCAGTTGTGCCATTTCCCCAACTTCAGCGACAAGCAGAAGAGACGCACCGTAATCACCTTCATCGATGACCATGCAAAGGAGGAGGCCGAGTATTACATTGGACGTTTTGCAACGTTGTTCGAGCTGTGCAGGCACAGGATTGTGATAAGAAACACCAAGCACAGGTCGCACGACAACTCCGACGACGGACGTCTGTGCTATAACCTGGACGCGCCTTTCTACGACCCTATGGCACAGAAAGACTGCGACGGGAACGGCAGGTACAACCATCTTTTGTCAGCAAACGAAACGCCCGACGAGAGTTTCCTCGACATTGACTGGGAGTTCATCCAGGGTAACGTGGCGTCAGTGGAGATTCAGGACTACATATCAAAGATTACAAAGGACCCCGATAAGACTACAACAATTGCCATCTGCTTCAACAACTCGCAGCAGGCAATTGCATCGGCAATGTATCTGCCCGAGGAGATTTACGGCAATGCCAACCAGGTGCTTGTATATCAGCAGAACTGCTTTGACCTCATTGACGACATTGCAAACGGTGACGTGGAGTGGAAACGTTATCCCAACTTGTACCCGTTTGGAATGATTGAGGGTTCATATACCGAGAACCAGTTCGACAACCACTTGGCAAAGCTCATAAACAAGAGATATGAGGGCGACCTTGTGAAGGACGAATCGCTCCTCGAGGCGATTGACAAGGCATGGGACCAACTGGGCATCGTGCAGAAACTGGCAAACATAAACCTGGCAGATTCCATACACATGAAGTACAGGTCTATGGGAATTGGCAACCCATACAATTACGATGACATCCCGTCCGATTCTGCCGAAATGGCTAATTCTGAGCATCTGAGATGGGTTACCGAGCGCCTGATGATGGGATTCAGGGCACTCACCAAGGTTGAGCAGGAGCCTTTTGTAAAACAGAAAAACAAGGAGTTGGGCCAGCAGAACCAAAGCAAGAGAAGATACACAAGCAAGTACAGGGCTCATCTTGACATATGCTCAACGGATAGGTTGTTCGACGTTGACCCCATGGTTGCAAACAGGGAAAACGACAAGAAGCTCATAGAGGCTCTGCCCGAAATAATAAAACTTGGTGAATGGGTGAGCGTGCTGAGGTTGCATGACAAGAGATACGGCAACTCGCAGCATGTGAAGTACATGAGGTACTTCCTCACAAACGGCACAAACAGCAAGATGCATTTCCACTTCATAAAGGGCCTGGGCGGAAAAGAGAAGTTCGACGACAGGACCAACCACTCGTTCTGGATGGCAGAGTCCCCTGTAACACAGGCGCAATGGAAGAAAATCATGGGATTGAAGAGAAGGCCTTCGAACGTGGACAGCAGAGGTTTCATGCACAACAACATGCCGGTTGTAAATGTCTCAAAGCAGGAGGTTGACGATTTCTTGGATATTTTGAGAAAAAGGACCGGCTTGCATTTTGCACTCCCCTCAAAGAAAGAATGGGTACACGCTGCACATATAACACTGGACCCTTTGAAAAAGGGAGACGAAGAGTATGATTATCGCACTGTAATAAGCGATTCCAAGAGAAAGAAAAACAGGAAAAGGCCCGAGAGGGTGACAGCTCATGCCAAAAGCCAGCAATCGACAACAGGCCTGAGGCATATCATTGGAAATGTATGGCAATGGACAAGGGACGAGGATGCATATCACCGCTTTGAATTCTGTGGAGGAAGCTGGAGATTCACCGCCAGGGAGACCAACCTCGATGACGACTACTGGCACAACAGTTGGGAGAAGGAGATGAAATCGGATGACCTCGGTTTCAGACTGATATGGAAATTCGACGTCGAGTGTTACGGCGAAAGGAAGCTCACCGAAATGATGCTCCCCGAGAAGACCGTGACAGACAACAAGGAGAACAAACTGGAACTTATTGGAAAATGGTTCGAGAACGGCAAGAACATCATTAACGACAAAAGGCACAACAGGATGATTGCCGTGGAGCCAGGCAGGTTTGTTATGGGTGCGAACGAGACACAGGACCCAACGGCCGACAAGAACGAAAGACCAAGGCATATTGTTGAAATCCCCAACAGATACTACGTATGTGACATCCCGGTAACCCAGGAGCTGTGGAACATGGTGATGAACGTGGAAAAGAATCCCACGACAAACCGAGTGGGCAACAACATCCCGCAAACCGATGTTTCATGGGATGACGTAATGAAGTTCATAGAAACGCTGAACAGCAACAAAGATGCTCTGTTGCGTCACTTGCCAAAGGATGCAAAGGAGATGGAATTCAGGCTCCCGACGGAGGCTGAATGGGAATATGCTGCAAAGGGTGGACATATAAACTGGAAAAAATGCATGTCTTCGCCCATGACGACTCCAAAGGAACCCGACAAAAATGGCAAGGAGGTTGACTGCGCTCACCTGGTACACGACTACCGGTATAGCCTGTACGCGGGCAGCGACATAGCCGACGATGTTGCATGGTTCAACGAATCGGTAATAAGGGAGGTAGCCCTGAAAAAGCCCAACAGCCTTGGACTGTATGACATGTCGGGTAACGTATGGGAATGGTGCTGGGACTTCTATGAGTGGGACATGTACACAAAGGGCAACCAAAGCAACCCCATTGCAATAGACGACACATATGCAGCCCATGTGTTCCGTGGAGGCAGCTGGAAATCGACAAAGTGGGACTGCCGATGCACAAGAGCTAACTTCTGGATTGCAAGCCACAAGAGCAACGATCTTGGTTTCAGGCTTGTATTGGGTAAACCAATAGATATAAAAGATTGTAACAATGGCATTTCTTAAACATATGAATCTTGAGCCAAAGCTATTGGCTTCGACCGACGAACTCAGCAAATGGCAACTGGCAAAAGCAATAATGGCAGTTGGTATCCCGCTAATTGTGGGAGAGTTGGGTTCTATTGCCCAACAGTTTGCCGACACCATGATGGTTGGACATTATGGCACAAAGGAGCTTGCCGCCGCGGGTTTTGTGAACAGCATATTCTATTTTGTGATATTCCTGTCGTTGGGAATGTCATACGCCTCTACCCCATTGGTGGGAAGCGCATTCGGCAAGAAAGATTACAAGGGGGTATTACGCATATTCTTTGAAAGCTGCATAGTAAACCTTGTTGTGGGTATGTTCTTTGTAGCACTGCTGCTCATGATATACCTGAACATTGAAACACTGTTTTTCAACCCCGACTCCAACCTGTTCCACCAGCCCTATGAGATTCTTGCACTCTCCAAGGACTACATGATGCCTTTGATCATTTCAATTCCTTTCATGACCCTGTTCTATGCATGCAAGCAATATCTTGACGGAATTGGGAACACCCAGATATCGATGTGGGTAATGCTGTTTGCAAACATACTGAACATTGCCCTTAACTGGTGCCTGATATTCGGACACTGCGGCTTTGAGCCCATGGGACTGTATGGCGCAGGACTTTCCACTTTGATATCCCGAATAGTGCAGATGGCGATAATAGCTCTGGTTGTATACAAGAACAAGATTATGAGCAAGGAGCTTGAAAGCGCAGAGGCCAATGAAGTGAAACCTACATCAAAAGGTATACTTGAGCAGTTCAAACTGGGTTGGCCCATAAGCGTACAGCTTGGACTTGAGATTGGCATATTCAATGTATGCGGCATATTCATGGGATGGCTTGGAGCACTCCCCCTTGCCGCCCACCAGGCAATGTACACAATTTCGACACTGTGCTTCCAGGTCCTTTACGGAATAGGCGCTGCAGGAACAATACTCATAAGCCAGTTCTATGGCATGCAGGCATGGAAGAACATACGCAAGACGAGCAACACGGCTTTCTTGGTGGGAGTTATTTCGATTATAGCAATAACCGGTTGCATATGGGTTTTCTTTGAGCCACTGGCAAGCTGTTTCACCAACGACCCACAGGTTATAGATTTAATGTGGCTCATACTGCCAAGCTTCGTATTGTACCAACTTGGCGACTGCACACAGATTGTTTACGCAAATGCGCTCAGAGGCATTGAAGACACCAAGCCGCTGGCCTTCATCACAGGATTCACATACGTTGTGGTGTGTATCCCCTTGAGCTACCTCATAGCATTTAAACTGGGCCTTGGAGTATCTGGTGTTTGGATGGGCATTCCAATAGGACTGTCACTTGCCGGAATAATGTTCTTTGCCAGATTCAGATCGAAACATATTGACCTGATGGAAAAATCCCTTTATGAGGAGCAACACGGTCAATAACCGAAAGAAAAGCCTACTTCGCCAATTGGATTGTTTGGCAACACAATGGATACAAAGTAAGTTTTGACATTGACACTCTGCGCAATGGCAATTTCGACACACTGCTGCTAACCAGAATTGAACATTGACAAATATTTGATATTAACCAGTCTCATTTATACGAGGCACAAACATCAGCAAATATGGAAAGAGAGTACAAGGATTTCAGCTCTAAGCTTTCAGAAATTCACAAAATGTGTAGGAATGAAATAGAAGAGATCTTTAAGGAATATATTAAGGAGAATGGCGAGGAGCGAATCTGCATGGGCTACGACGACGAGGGCAATGGAATCATGATGAAGGACACTTATGATCCCATAATCTATCATATTACAAGCATTGGCGGTAAGATGGAAGACGACGACGTTGTGATTACGCTTTATTGTAACGAAGGTGGTGAGAGAGCTATCGATTGGGACCTTTACGAGTGTGATGATGTCCAGGCATTGCTTCAAGTATATGATGTTGTTTATGGACATTTTTATGACAATGACGAGGACTGGAGTGACGATGAGGAGGATTAAAGAAAGATAAGTAACACACAAGATTGTGCGAGCGCCCTGCTTATAAATGTAAAATAAGTTTGCCGCTACGTGCATAGATTCAAATAGATCCGTTCTTATGAAAGCAAGCTTTCAGGAGCGGGTCTATTCGTGTATAAGAAGACATAGATTACCGGCCAAGCCAGGATGAGATATGTATGGGGTAAAAGACACCACTTGCCGATGCAACACATTTACACTATTGATTGAAAGCGTTTTAGCCTTTTAATCGGTACAACTCGTATTTTTACAATGACACGGAAAATACACACAAATTCATCGTGCTGAAAATCAACGATTTCGATATACGTGTTGTACCGCGCTTTTCTAGCTCATTTTCAAGTTTCGTAGAAACCAAATTGAAGTGATTCTTATTCAGTCTCTTACCGCATTTGTGTTCCAAATGATTTCAAATGCAAAGATACGCTTTTTAAGCGATAATAAGAAATAGTAATCGTTGGAAATTGAATGTTTCAGTAATATTATTAGTAATTGTGTTTAGAAATTGATTCTAATTTTAGCAAGTACAATAATAACTACAAATATCCCAAGTGTTAAAATTGGATGCAAAAATGAGCTATATTCTGCCAAATATGATAAAAAATATGAGATTTGGCTAATTATGATGTTTTTTTGAGCCACATCTAGAAGGACTCTGTAATTATTTATGCATTTTTCAAACTTAAATATCGACTAATATCAATGACTTCTTGAACTTCCTCCTGTTTGTAGTACTATTCAACGTGCTTAATCCTATCGTCAAAGCTATCCTCAGAGGCTTTAGTAACTCAAATCACGACAGAGACCGCTAAATAGGACAGACATCATATTATCCCTGGCGGTCGTAGTGTCCGAAAAACAAAACAGACAATACTGAAATGTTTTGTCTATATGTTGAAGGAATTGTCTATTAGAATTCTATACTGATATCATTCTGCCATAGTCCCATGCTGTGAGCTGCAACTGCATATGGACAAAGTGCTTGCTTCTCGCCTTTTACGACCATCCATGGCGCTGTTCTACAATCATACTCCCTGTTTTGATATTTATTCAGATAAATACATTTTCCATCATTATATAACGGGCATGTGGAATTGTCAACTACATCTTCAAGTTTTTCGCTTTTGAGCAAATCGTAGATTCTTCTATGAGACCAAATGATTAATGCATTTTCAAAATCGTGTTGAGCTGCTGCTGATAATGCTGCATTATTCCTAATTGTTTGGCCTAATACTTCTCCATTTCTTTTAATTAAGGGCGCAGGAAATAAGCTGTATAATGAACTGAGGTTTTTCAGGCCTAGGGTTATAGGCTTAACAAAAGCATCAATACCATATTCAGATTTAAGCTTTTCCATTCCACCCACAGACATTATATACCATGACAAAGATTCCCGTAATATAATGTGACTTTCATCTCGGAGCCACATTTTATAATCTTTGAACCATTCATCTAATGCTTCGATATTACTATGTGAATAATTCCTAGATTCTTCTTCAAATGCTTGTAAAATGAAATCTCGATCTTTTGGGTATTCTAGTTTCTTGTTAGATAGTCTACATAGTAAGGAGAGAAATACAGCTGGTGCTTGTAATGTGTCTAGTGATATGCTTGAGATGAAGAATTTTGTATTTAGATCACAATCGATTTTATGATATGCAAACATTAAATCTCCGACTTTATATGGATAATCAGGAAGTGAGTCGGCAGAAACGTTGAATTGTGTGCCTTGTAAGTACGATTCTACTAATTTTTGACAATAATATGCATTTAATTCTTGAAGTGCTAAAAGGCCAAAGATTAGTTCTCTATCATTGATATAGATAAGACATTTTGTAAATGTCCTTTTTTCTCCATCAAATTTAATTTCATTGGTTGATATTGTTGGTTCTTGCGTTATCACAGCGTCTTTGAAAAATTCTTCTTTTTTCTCACCACAGAATATGTTGTATAATCTTCTGTTCTTGCTATAAACTTGATCATATGCATCTTTGGACAAAGGAATAGTGATAATTTGCCCCTCTCCTTTACAGGTGATATTTGACATTTGGACTATATCCCTAAGCCATAGGTAGAATCCATTTTGCCCTGTAATAGTTGAAGTGTCTTGAATGTAGTGCCACCACTCATGTACGAACGCTGGAAAATCTTCCTTAATTGGAGCTTCGTTCTTATCAAATTCGATTTTTGAAGCATTGATTATAAATGAACTTACTTCGTATGATGCTTTGTTTTCTTCTTTCATATAAAACTATTTATTCACATTGTTAGCTGGTATCATTGTCGATGACAGTATTAGTACCATTCAAAATAATCTTTTCCAGCGCCAATCTTGAAGTGAAGTTTGGCTATGCCCAATTCTTCGTTAGTGTAGCCAGCCATCGAAAACCTCTTTGTGACTTTTATTTAGTCTCAATTGCTGGCAAGCAACACAAGTAACTCTCCATGATAGCCTACTTTCTCGTCAAGATTATTGGATTTCGGTCCAGCGATAATGAAGTAGTTCTCAACTCTGCTGAATATGCCATAACAGAGCAAACTTTTGGCTCGTTCGTTACCAATTGAATGTGCAACCCGCTTTCAGCATTGATTTCCTCAATCTTCTGTTGAAGGGTTGCGACTACTTCCTCGGGGAGTGGAGTGTTTATATAGCGTTGCACAGAATGGCGAGTTTGTATTGTTTCTAGAACTGTCATTTTTTAAAAAAGTTATCTAATGCAGCGTTGAAAGTTTCAACTCTTCTTTCGTTTGTCATTCTATCTCCTAACTTCGTTTTTTCATCTAGGAGTAACTCCATATAATACTTAAAGATTTCAAAAGGCATGTGACCTGGAAGTCCTATCTCCTTCCAACATAAATCCACAATTTCGTACTCAGTTTCGGCTTTTTGTTTTGCGAGAACTTTTATTGTGTTTTTTATGATACCACCATATTGTTCTTTATTTATCATTATTGTAGTCTCAACTGTTGAGCAGTCATTAATTGGTGCAGTTTGCATAAATTCTTCGCTTCCAAAGAAATTATATGAGTTGGGCAATATGTGATTGCTGAATGTGGCAGATATGATAGTTTCCCCAATTATTACAGATAGTATTTTGTTTGTGGCATCAAATGTTGCAACAATATATCCGGCAGCATCGTTAATATAACCATTGCATCTCAAAAGGCGATATTTAAAGATGCAACTACCAATTATATCATCGATAGGAGTACCAGCATCCTTAGCACAAAAGAAATTTCGTAGACTTTCTCCAAGGTTTTGTTCTATTTCCCGATCTAGTTTAACACCGAATTGTCCAGAAATTGATATTCTCCAGATTACTGATAACCAAAAGAAGTATGCTGTGACGGGGTCTGTATTATTCCCATTTTTATAGTCTGAAGAATATGGCGATTCAAGATACTTTGACAAATCATTCTCGCATTTAGGACAAAAAATATAATCTCTTGATGCTGTATTAATTCTCAGCTCTGACTCAATGCGTTCATCTGTTAATTTCTCTTGATCGAACAAGGTGTCAATTTTTGTGTCTGGAAGTTCGCCAATATATACTTTCTCCTCGACTGGGGTAATAGTAACCATGACTTCTTTTCCTCGTTTAGATGAACCGTCATAATTAAAAATTGGAGCAATTAAAAAACTTGGAATTATGTGTGAGTTTTTCTTTGTCGCCTCTTGTTTTCCGCAGATGTAACAATTATCGTATGTAGGCATAGTAAATAATGTATTATCGTTCGTCACGTTTCTTGATAGCTCCCTAGTGTTGTCAACTGTAGAGCTGTACACTATTGCGGTTCAGAACGCGAAAGATGCAGATTCGGCCTAAGCTATACATATCATATAAGACATCACAAAATGCTAATTGGGGATTAAAATTTAGTCATAATCGGCCAAATTCCAAAGTGTCTCTTGAGAGACACTTTGGTTAGACTTTTTATAAATTCAATAAGTTAAGGCAAATTTCAAACCAACCGCCTCAGAAATCATAATGAATGTAGATAACTGCATATCAGTTTCGCCTTTTTCGAGCATAGCCACATACTCACGTTTCTTGCCAATCTTATCGGCAAGTTGCTGTTGAGTGATACCGGCTGATTTGCGGGCATTTTTCAACACCTCGGCATAGTACCAGGCACGAGACTTCGCATCGAACTCATCACGCGAAGCAGTACCTTTTGCTCCGTACTCATCGACAAACATATCCTCGGTGGTAGGAAGATGTTTGAGCTTGTTAATGTCAATCTTTGGTCTCATTGCTGTAAACTGTTTAAAATTTG
>JAZREN010000040.1:0-38454 GCA_045660825.1 Bacteroidaceae bacterium | reverse complement strand
CTTGGTCTGGCAAAGCGTACAGGCGCCAAGATACTCCAGGCATCGACAAGCGAGGTATACGGTGACCCGAACATACATCCCCAGCTCGAGAGCTACTGGGGCAACGTCAACCCCATAGGAATACGTTCATGCTATGACGAGGGCAAGCGCTGCGCCGAGACCCTATTCATGGACTATCACCGCCAGAATGCCACACGCATAAAGATCATACGCATCTTCAATACATACGGTCCACGCATGAGCATGAACGACGGCCGTGTGGTATCGAACTTCATTGTGCAGGCATTGCAGGGAAAGGACATCACCATCTATGGCGACGGCAAGCAGACACGCAGTTTCCAGTATGTCGATGACCTTGTAGAGGGAATGGTACGTATGATGGAGACAGGTGACAGTTTCACGGGCCCCGTGAACATTGGCAATCCCGGTGAGTTCACCATGCTTGAGCTTGCCGAGAAGGTAATTGAGTTGACAGGCTCAAATTCAAGGATCGTCTTCGAGCCATTGCCACAAGACGACCCACGCCAGCGCAAGCCGGACATCAGCCTCGCACACCGCGAGCTCAACGGATGGCAGCCTACCATCAAATTGGACGAAGGATTGCAGAAAACAATTGAATACTTCAAAAGACTTGTCTGACAACGGCATGTCTCAACATTAGATAAGGAGAAACAAATTAAAATATTATACAAGATGAACATTCTAGAACTTAGCGAACAGGAGATAGTACGCCGCGAAGCGCTTGCAGAATTGCGCAATATGGGCATTGAGCCATATCCCGCAGCAGAGTACCCTACCAATACATTCTCAACAGATATCCTTGCAGAATTCAAGGATGAGGATGAGCCACGCGAGGTATGCATCGCCGGCCGTATGATGAGCCGCCGTGTAATGGGTAAGGCTTCATTCATTGAGTTGCAGGACTCAAAAGGTCGTGTACAGGTATACATCACACGCGATGACATCTGCCCGGGCGAGAACAAGGACACATACAACGTTCTTTTCAAGCGCCTGCTCGACATCGGTGACTTCATCGGTGTCAAGGGTACTGTATTCCGCACACAGACCGGCGAAATCACAGTCCACGCTCACGAGATTACTTTCCTTTCAAAGAGTATCCGTCCATTGCCAATTGTAAAGTACAAGGACGGTGTGGCCTATGACCGTTTCGAGGACCCCGAGTTGCGTTACCGTCAACGTTATGTTGACCTTGTTGTAAACGACGACGTGAAGGAGATCTTCATCAAGCGTAACAAAATCTACAGCTCTATGCGCGAGTTCTTCAACTCAAAGGGCTACATGGAGGTTGAGACACCTGTATTGCAGTCAATCCCCGGTGGTGCAGCGGCACGTCCGTTCATCACACACCACAACGCGCTCGACATTCCTCTCTACCTGCGTATCGCAAACGAGCTCTACCTCAAGCGCCTTATCGTTGGTGGTTTCGAAGGTGTATATGAGTTCTCAAAGAACTTCCGCAACGAGGGTATGGACCGCACACACAACCCCGAGTTCACTTGCATGGAAATCTATGTATCATACAAGGATTATAACTGGATGATGTGCTTCACCGAGCAAATGCTTGAGAAGATTGCACTTGACGTGAACGGTACAACCGATGTTCAGGTCGGCGAGCACACCATCAGTTTCAAGGCACCATTCCGCCGCGTTACAATGCTCGACTCTATCAAGGAGTTCACCGGCTACGACCTCAACGGCAAGAGCGAGGAGGAGATTTTCGCAATCTGCAAGGAGTTGAAGATGGAGGTTGACGAGACAATGGGTAAGGGCAAGCTCATCGACGAGATCTTCGGTGAGTTCTGCGAGGGCAACTACATCCAGCCAACATTCATCACAGACTACCCTATTGAAATGTCACCACTCTGCAAGCGTCACCGCAACAACCCCGACCTCACAGAGCGTTTCGAACTCATGGTAAACGGTAAGGAGCTGTGCAACGCATACAGCGAGCTCAACGACCCAATTGACCAGGCCGAGCGTTTCCAGGAGCAGTTGCGCCTGAGCGAGAAGGGCGACGACGAGGCTATGTTCATCGACAAGGATTTCGTACGCGCACTTGAGTATGGTATGCCTCCAACATCGGGTATGGGTATCGGTATGGACCGTCTTGCAATGCTCATGACAGGCCAGACAACAATCCAGGAGGTATTGTTCTTCCCACAGATGCGCCCCGAGAAGAAGGTACCAAAGGACAACGCTGCAGCATTTGCGGTTATCGGCGTTCCCGAGGAGTGGGTACCTGTACTCCACAAGGCTGGTTACAACCTTGTAAACGACCTCAAGGGCGGCAACGCACAGAAGATCCAGATGGAGATTGGCGGCATCAACAAGAAGTTCAAACTCGGTTACACCAACCCAACGGTGAACGAGGTGGCTGCTTGGATTGAGAAGCTCGGATAAGCAGACAGAGTTTATTTTTACAACAATATAGCTGTCAAACCTAGTGTACTTGTCATACTGAGCGTAGCAAAGTATCTATAGATTTTCAGATTCTTCACTTTGTTCAGAATGACACACACTACAAAGGAATCCTTAAAGGTCAACATCTATATTGTCTTTATAAAAACATTATATAGTTTCTAAAAACTCTTTATTATGGAACTATCAAACAAACAGGTTGCCATTATGGGTGGCGGCAGTTGGGCAACGGCTATTGCCAAGATTCTGCTCAACAATGTCGAGACCATAAACTGGTACATCAGACGCGAGGACCGCATCGAAGACTTCAAGCGTTTGGGACACAACCCCGCTTATCTCTCATCGGTAAAGTTCGACACGAACAGGATCAACTTTTCATCGGACATCAACAAGGTTGTCAAGGAGAGCGATATTCTTGTGTTCGTGACACCATCGCCCTACCTCAAGAACCACCTCAAGAAGCTGAAGGCCAACCTCGAGGACAAGTTCATCGTCAATGCCATCAAGGGTATTGTCCCCGATGAGAACCTCATCATCTCGGAGTACTTCAACAAGGTATACAAAGTACCTTATGACAACATTGCAGCAATAGCTGGTCCTTGCCATGCCGAGGAGGTTGCACTCGAACGCCTTTCGTACCTCACTGTGGGCTGTGCAAACATTGACCATGCAAAGCAGTTTGCCAAAAAACTTGGAAGCAGCTTCATCAAGACATCTGTGAGCGACGACGTTGTGGGCATTGAGTATGGTTCAGTACTCAAGAACATCTACGCCATTGCAGCCGGCATATGCAGCGGACTCAAGTACGGCGACAACTTCCAGGCTGTGCTCATGTCTAACGCAGCCATTGAGATGAACCGTTTCATCAACGTCATTCACCCCATTGAGCGCACCATCAACGACTCGGTGTACATGGGCGACCTTTTGGTAACAGGCTACTCAAAGTTCAGCCGAAACCGCGTGTTCGGTAGCATGATTGGCAAGGGCTACTCTGTGAAGAATGCACAGATTGAGATGGAGATGATTGCCGAGGGTTACTATGCAGCAAAGTGCATCAAGGAAATCAATGAGCACTACCGCATAAACACCCCAATCATCGACGCCGTGTATAACATTCTTTACGAAGGTATCTCACCGGTGATTGAAATCAAACTTTTGACAGACTCATTCAAGTAATCGTAAAATTCAGATTCTTCGCTTTGCTCAGACGTGTTGTTGAGGGCTCGCCCGAAAAATGACAATCCTCGCTATTTTGTCATCCTGACCATACCTTAATGAAAAACATTAAAAAGAGGTTCTCGATGAGCGTAGCGAACTAACGCGAGTGAAGAATCTCAAACAACAATAATAACAATGAAAAATATCTCTTTGAACATTGACAAGGTTACAGGTTTTGTAACACGTGAGCAGATTATGGCTCTTGAGCCACAGGTTAAACGCGCGCAGGCAGCTCTTGAAGAGGGAACTTTGCCAGGCAACGACTTCCTCGGTTGGTTGCACCTCCCATCATCAATCACAGCAGAGCACATTGCCGACATCAACGCTACAGCACAGACACTCCGCGAGAACTGCGAGGTTGTTGTAGTTGCAGGTATCGGTGGCAGTTACCTTGGCGCACGCGCCGTTATCGAGGCTCTCAGCAACAACTTTGCTGCGCTCATTGGCGACAGCAAGAACCCACGCGTAATCTTCGCAGGTCACAACATCAGCGAGGACTACCTCTTTGAGCTCACAGAGTACCTCAAGGACAAGAAGTTCGGTGTAATCAACATCTCAAAGTCTGGTACAACAACCGAGACAGCCCTTGCATTCCGTCTCTTGAAGAAGCAGTGCGAGGATCAGCGCGGTAAGGAGATGGCAAGCAAGGTTATCGTTGCCATCACAGACGCAGTCAAGGGTGCTGCACGCATCACAGCAAACAAGGAGGGTTACAAGAGCTTCATCATCCCCGACAATGTAGGTGGCCGTTTCTCAGTGCTCACTCCTGTAGGCCTGTTGCCAATTGCTGTTGCAGGCTTCGACATTGAGGCACTTGTACAGGGTGCAACCGATATGGAGAAGAACTGCGCTCCCGAGGTTCCATTCGAGGAGAACATCGCAGCAATGTACGCAGCTACACGTAACGCACTTTACGCAGAGGGCAAAAAGATTGAGATTCTCGTGAACTACCAGCCAAAGCTCCACTTCACATCTGAGTGGTGGAAGCAGCTCTACGGTGAGAGCGAGGGCAAGGAGAACAAGGGTATCTTCCCTGCATCGGTTGACTTCACAACCGACCTCCACTCAATGGGTCAGTGGATTCAGGAGGGCGAGCGCACAATCTTCGAGACAGTACTCTCTATTGAGAAGCCAAACAGCTCACTCACCGTTCCAAGCGACGAGGAGAACCTCGATGGTCTCAACTTCCTCGCTGGCAAGCACGTTGATGAGGTAAACAAGATGGCCGAGCTTGGTACACAGCTTGCACACGTTGACGGTGGCGTGCCCAACATCCGCATCTCAATCCCTGAGCTCAACGCATACTACATAGGCCAGTTGCTCTACTTCTTTGAGATCGGCTGCGGTATCAGCGGTTATGTACTTGGCGTGAACCCATTCAACCAGCCGGGTGTAGAGGCATACAAGAAGAATATGTTCGCATTGCTCGACAAACCAGGTTACGAGGAGGAGAGCAAGGCAATCCGCGCAAGACTGTAATAAGAATTGTCATCCTGAGCGCAGCGAAGGATCTCAAAAACAAGCGCAACTTGTTACCCGCGCAGAATTGTCATCCTGAGCAAAGCGAAGGATCTAAAACAAGCGCAACTTGTTACCCGCGCAGAATTGTCATCCTGAGCAAAGCGAAGGAACTAAAACAAGCACAACTTGTTACCCGCGCAGAATTGTCATCCTGAGCGCAGCGAAGGATCTCAAAAACAAGCGCAACTTGTTACCCGCGCAGAATTGTCATCCTGAGCAAAGCGAAGGATCTAAAAAACAAGCGCAACTTGTTACCCGCGCAGAATTGTCATCCTGAGCAAAGCGAAGGATCTAAAAACGACTCAAATGATAGCAAATGTTCATCAATATTGGGTATATATGATGTCAAATAAAACACGTAGCGTTTTATACATTGGTATCACAAACGATTTATACCGGAGATATAATGAACACAAGGCAGGCACAATTAAAGGGTTTACACAAAATTACAAATGCCATTATTTGGTATATTTTGAGGAATACCAGAATGTTAATGAAGCAATTGTCAGAGAAAAGCAACTGAAAGGTTGGATAAGAGCAAGAAAGAATGCACTTATAGCAACTGTTAATCCAGAAAATAGAGACTTGGCTGAAGATTTGGGTTGGATTGGATAATAGAGATACTTCACTACGTTCAGTATGACAACAGCGGAAAGGAACTCTTTCAAAAGACTAAAAACAAAATGGATTACAATAAAGCAATTCAAGATTATAAGCAACTGCAAGGTCACAAGGCCTTGCAGTTGCGTGCTGTATTGTTCGACATGGACGGCGTGCTGTTCGACTCAATGCCCTACCATGCCGATGCCTGGTCGCGTGTGATGACCGATGCCGGTTTCAAATTCTCACGCGAGGACGTATATATGAACGAAGGCCGCACAGGTGCCGACACCATCAATACCGCCAGCCTCGACCAGTTCGGCAAGCCCGCAACAGAGGAACTTATTGACGAGCTGTGCAAGGCAAAATGCGCCATCTTCGACACCTACCCGCCCACACCACGAATGCCGTTTGCGCTTGAACTGGTGCAGAAGGTAAAGGCTTGCGGACTCACCCCGATGATTGTAACAGGCAGCGGCACCCCTACCCTGCTCGACCGCATACAGAGCAACTTCCCCGGACTTTTTGCCGAAGGTCATGTAATAAGCAGCTTTCACGTAAAGCGTGGCAAGCCCTACCCTGACCCATATCTTCTGGCGTTGGAACGCGGCGGCTTTGCCCCCGACGAGGTGATAGTTGTAGAGAATGCACCGCTTGGCGTAACAGCAGGCGTTGCAGCAGGTCTTTTCACCGTCGCTGCCAACACTGGTCCATTGAAGGATGAAGTTTTGAGCCAGGCCGGTGCAAACCTTGTATTCCCATCAATTGAAGCATTATATGGTGAGTGGGAGAAACTGTTTGAAAATTTAAAGTGATTTCAGAATCAACTACAGCAAACCACCCCCGAAAGTTCATATCAGACTTTCGGGGGTGGTTTGCTTACATTCTCACATGCAGCACTACATTCATATAAAAACACAATAATACCTGAATAGAGCCTTGAAACAATCATCCATTTGACAAATATCAAATAATTCGGCTAAAAATTATTTTTTCACATAATTGTTGCTGTGAACAACAGAGAACGGATATACATTTGCACAGGAAAAGAAAAGAACAGGATTTTAGAATTAAAAAGAAAACCATAACATATGGTAAAGAAAATGACAATTTGGATAAAAAATGAATGGTGATTGTTGATACAAACAAAACAAATTGTCATGGTAAAAAAAGATGTATAACCGCCTCGCGTAACAGAGGATTTAAAATTTGATATGTATGAAAAAGATAGTATCGTATTTTAATCGTGTGTTTACAAGCCATTCTGTGAATCACAATAGAGATGTTGAGAGTATAAACTTCTGGTGCCCAACGGGTATGAACCCGATAGCCGAGAACCAAATAAAGGAATATAGAAATTAATTGGATAATAAAAACAGTCAACAATCACCACATATAACCAGTATTAAACCACAAATAATTGAGTTATGAAAAAGATTATGAAAAAGAGCGAGAGAAGCGATAAGAATAAGAGTAATATGAGAATCAACTATTTGTGCCCAACAGGAATGATTCCGGTATTCTATTCACCATGCACAAATAGAAAAGAGACGAAATGACAAATAAAAAAGAAGTCCCGGTTTTGAGACTTCTTGACAGAGCAACTGAATCTATATCCAAGATCTGTTGAAAGTGTATTTTATGGTTAGTTAAGTGGACAAGCGGGTCAAGAACATTTCAAGGCCCGCTTGTTTTTTATTCTACTTATTTTCGGTGTTGGCAATGGATGCACGTACACGACTCAGTGTTTCGAGCGTCATCTGCAGGTACGATGCAATGAGTGTGAGCGGAGCCCTCTTTATTATTTCGGGAAAATGTTGCGAAAGCCTTGCATAGCGTTCGTTGGCCGACTCGAAACGTAATATGTCGGCTTTCAACTGGGAGAGCATCAGAGAGTCTTCAAAAAAACGTCTGTACAGGTATGCGATGTCACCGTTTGTATCAGAGAGTTCTTCCATTATGTCACGCGGTATCTCCCAAAGCACACTCTGCTCTAAAGCCTCCATTTTAAGGTGGGTTGGCTCGCGGTTGAAATAGCTGTCAATACACAAAACCACATCCCTCTCACATGCCAGATGCTCAGTGACATCCTTATCGCGCTTGACATAGTGCTGCCTTATAAAACCTTTTTCAATATAATAGATACAATTGCACACATCGCCTTCGTTCAGAATCATATCACCTTTCTGATATTTCCGCGGCTGAATTATGGTTGCAAAAAGGCGTATGTTTTCCAATTTAAGTTTCCGTTTCGGGCAGGTCTCTTCTATAATCCGCTTTGCTATTTCAAACTGGACACTCATAAGTCAAGAATTCATTTATATCCAACATTCTGCTTCAGTCTCGGGTTCAGGTCAATACTCTTCTGTGGAATTGGGAAAACAGTTGTATATCCGTTATCTTCGTCGGGCAACTGAATACGCTGGTCGTAACTCTTGTGGAATATTCCAAAGCGTACCATATCCTGTCGTCTCCAACCTTCCCACACCAATTCCAACAAACGTTCCTGCAATATATTCTCAAGCGTTGCCTCGCGGTATGGCATACCGACACGGCTGCGTACCTCGTTCAACTCAAACGAGCCATCTTCGCCATTGCGCACTTTTGCCTCTGCCTTCATCAATAGTGCATCGGCATAGCGGAAGAGCACGATGTCGTTATCGGGCTGTCGGCCATCGGAATGCGAGGTACGGTCTACCTCGTATTTTGCCATACGCGCACCTGCTGTCTTTACATAAGGGCTACCAGTGAGGTTAGGTTTCAACTCCAATGGCATATACTCCAACGGCTTGCCGTTATCCATCATCACAGTCTTGCCATCCACGACAACTACACCTGCGTAAAAATTCTTCTCAAAGCGGGCATCAACCTCATCTGTGCCATAGCCATATGCCAGGACTGTTGAAACATTGGCACTGGTACCATTCTCGGATGAGCCACCCAACGCCCCGCCGTGATTATAATGACGCGAACGGAATAGATACCAGAATTGTGCTGAATAGAAATGCTTGTCCAATGGTATGGTAAAGATATTCTCGTTTGAGTTCTCATTGTGTACCGCAAAATTGTAACTATAATCGTCCTCCAAGCAGTACCCGGCATCGGCAAGTTTTTCACAATACTTGACACACGTTTCCCATGCATTGAGTCGCTCGCCATCAACAGAGAAGAAAATCTCCTTGCCATCCTGTGGCAGACCATCGGTCCAGTTATCATCGCAATATACCTCGGCATTAAGAGCCAACTTTGCAAGAAGGAAATGCGCCACAGGCGCTGTTACACGGCCATAGCAGTTTCCCATCTTGTTGCTACTTTCAGCAGGCAACAAGTTGGCAACCTCCTGCAATTCATTTACAATAAAACGAAAAACTTCACTACGCTCGCTCTGCACAACCTCGTCCTGTTTGTCGCCATAAGACGTTACAAGTGGAACACGTCCATACATATCCATGATATAGTAGTAGAACAGCGCTCTGATGGCACGTACCTCGGCCTCGTAAGCAGTTTTCTGCTCCAATGTCAAATGATGGCTATACTTGTCTATTATCGAAAGTGACTTGTTTGACAGCACAACAACCTTGTATAGATATTTCCATGTATTATAAAGAGGTTGGTCACTGGGGGTCCATTTGTGCTGATACATATTCTGCCACAGACCGCCATCGTACCAGTCACCACCACGAATAGGAATCATGGCCTCATCGGTGGTGAGCGTATTATAGTCATAAACACCACGGCATGTGCCCTGCAAACCCTCACTGTCGGCACTGCCACCTATATAATTGTACAGTACTGCAACTGCGTTAATGTAGATATTGTCGGCATTACTGTATATTTCATCTTCATATAGTTGATCTCTTGGTTCCTCTTCAAGACAAGAGGTTGTCATTACAGTTGCAAGGGCAACCACAAAAATGTTGATATATTTTCTCATAATTTTAAACGGTTAGAATTGGACACTGAGGCCTAATGAATAGGTGCGGTACAAAGGATAGGTGCGTTTGTCATCAATACCTAATGTACCACTCACCACATAACTGTTTATCATTGGTGTAAGACCGGTGTAGGCAGTTATCGTAGCCAGGTTACCAACGCTTGCCGACAGACGCAAAGAGTTGACGGCCTTTGATTTCAAAGGTATATTGAATCCCATAGTGAGTTGTTCTATGTTGACATAGTCACCATTCTCCAACCAATAGTCCGAGACATTCTGGTCAATGATATTCTTCTCGGGAGCCCCTTGAAGCACATTATAGTCGGGAAAGATAGACATGTTGGTATATGCCAAGCCTGTACCATTGAAAATCTTGTGACCGAAAGCACCGTTAATCTGCACGGCAATGTCGAAGAACTTGTAACGGAAACTGATATTTGAACCGATAGTAACCTTTGGCGTTGCCTGACCGGCAATATACCTGTCGCCACCATCACTAAGGTCAATACCCTCCTTACCATCCAAATCCTCTAACTCATAACTGTAGCCACCGAGTTCATTCTCTTTGAGACCGATACAGCGAGGCAGATAGAAGACGCCCAACGGCTGACCTACAATCTGATATACCACATTGTTGTCACCGCCATTCTGACCGGCACCATAGAGTGAACCAATGGGCGTAATGTCGGATGCTGTCATCTGCATGCCGTTATACTCACCGCTGAGAGATAATAGTTTGTTCTGCTGGTAAGAGAGGTTGAAGTTGATGTTCATCTCCATATCCTTTCTTTGAATTGGGACTACAGATATTCCCAGTTCGACACCCTGGTTCGACATTGAACCTATGTTTGCCATCAGTTTATCAAATGCGAAAGCGGGTACAGGAACATCATAGTCATACAGCATATCGGTAGTCTTCGAGTAGTAGTACTCCGACGTAAGCATCAACCTGTTGTTCCACAACCCCAAGTCAAATCCAATGTTGAATGTTGAACGCGTTTCCCATTTCAGGTCGGGGTTGGTATTCCTGATGCTTCCCATAGTTACGGTGGGTGCTCCGTTGATTGATACAATACCATTCTCCTTCACTGTGTTGAGTGTAGTGTATGATGTTATACCTCCCAAGTTACCCGAGCGACCATATCCCGTCCTCAGTTTGAGCATGGTTACAGAACTGACATCAGAAAGGAATTTCTCCCTCTTCATATCCCAACTTAATGACACGGACGGGAAGAAACCGAATGTGTTCCTGTCACTTACCATTGAGGAGCCATCGCCACGGAGTGTTGCCGAGACGGCATATCTGTTCTTGTAGCTATAAGTCACACTACCCATTATAGAAGCCAACGACGGGTCTTCGTAACTGCTACCTGTGCCACCGAAAGGACGCGATGATGTTGCTCCGATGTTGTTGTATGAGAAATCGTTCGTGGTTATACCCTTTGCCTGAACCCAGAAGCCGGTTCTCACCTGTTTCAGATACTCAGCACCCACAGCAGCATCAATATGAGAATTTCCCCATGTATTGTTATACGAGAGAGCAATGTTGGTGAAGTAATCCTCGCCCTTGAACTCACCACGATATACATTGCCTTGCGCCCAAACCCAAGTGGGACAAAACTGAGCTTTGCCTGTAGAAGAGAACGAATATGAGCCGAAAGCCGACAATATCAAATTATCGAGAATGTTGAATTTCAAACCCAGATGCGTGTTGAAATTCATCTCCTTGGAGTCATTTTTTTCGTAAAGGAGTGCTCCTGGATGGTTGATATGCGAAGCTGCAGAGTTCTTTACCCAGTTGCCATTTTCATCAGTTCCGGCAGGGAATGTCGGGTTCTGTGCTGCAGCAGAATAAAACAGCATGCGTGTATCAAAGATGTCGTGCACCATTGCCGAGTAGCCGTAGACGCCAAAATCACCAGTCAGGCGACCGTCAAAGGCCTTTTGTGTGGCATCAAGTTTTACCACAAGATTACGGTAATCATTGACCTTGACAATAGTGTTATGGTCCATAAATCCGAATGAGGCACGATAGTTTGAGTTCTCAGTGCCACCGCTGAAGGCAAGATGATGCTGATGAATGAAACCGGCACGGGTAATGACATCGTGGAAATCGGTGTTGTAGCCAGCATTATTATAATCCAGTCCTAGAGCCTCTGCCGTAGAGATATATTCCTGGGCGTCAAGCATTTGTAGGTGCTTGCACATTGACTCCAGGCCATAGTTGCCATCGTAGGAAATTTGGAAGCCCTTGCCTGCACCTTTCTTTGTCTTTATTTCAATAACTCCCGATGCACCACGGGAACCATACATGGCGGTCTCTGAAGCGTTTTTCAAAATTGTAAAATTCTCAATATCCGCAGGGTATATTGTAGATAGCATTGCAATATCCGAGGTCACACCATCAATAATCACCAATGGGTCATTGCCACCCATAATGGAGGTAGTACCACGCACACGGATACTGTTCAGCATAGCAAGCCTGTCGGTACCATTGGTGGTGACATTGACACCGGCAGACTGGCCACTCAACACATCCAATGCGTTGTTCATTGGCCCCTTCTTGATGTCTTCGGGCCTGATTTGTTCCGTTGATTTTACAACCGGAACCGTATCCTGTTTCTCACGGAAATTCTGCACTTGTGCTTCAACACTTGAAACACCACAGAAAAGAGACATCACGACAAGACACTTACAAAACTTACCCATCTTGAACAGTGCAAATTCTGTAGATTCCCCAAACCAGACGGTTATCAAATCCAAACTATTTTATACCTGAAAGACAGAATGGGAATCTGTACAGCCGCTATCGGGTCAAAAAGATAAACGCGCTACAAAATCCGCCTTTCAGTATATTGCATGGCAACTGCACAAATGTAGTCATTAAATCACATAAACAAAAATTATATAACACAAAAAAGCATTGAGAACACTACTTTAAAACAGCAAATATGTAGGCTTACATATTTATTATACGAAATTTGCTCCACGCCGATTTTTACGCTATCTTTGTCATAATGCATTATTGAATGAAACGCATAATAACAAGAATAAACGAAAGACTCGGCAGCTGTTACACGGCCGGAGAAGTCTCTGCGCTCACACGCATCATTGCAATGGAGTTGCTTGGTGTGTCGCAAATGGCATACTTTCTAAAAGACAACATCACCCTCACAGCCGAACAGGAAGCGTTGCTCGACAACGCCATTGAAAGACTCAAAAAGCAGGAGCCGATACAGTACATTCTTGGTTACAGTGACTTTTGCGACTTGAGGTTCAAGGTTACACCGGCAACACTCATTCCGCGCCCCGAGACAAGCGAGCTTGTTGAGTGGATTACGAGCGAAGCCACAGGCAAGGAGAGCATCCTTGACATTGGCACGGGAAGCGGCTGCATTGCTGTGAGCCTTGCCCACAAGCTGCCACAGAGCAAGGTAACAGCTTGGGACATATCAAACGAGGCGCTTGCCGTTGCATCTGAGAACTCAAAAGAGAATGGTCAAACCGTTACATTTGAGCAGGTAGATATTCTGGCATACGAACCCACCGGCGAGCAGTTCGACATCATTGTGAGCAACCCACCATATATAAAGGAGAACGAGAAGGAGGCAATGCACAGCAATGTGCTCGACTGGGAGCCCCACACTGCCCTGTTTGTGCCCGATAGTGACCCTTTGCTGTTTTATCGCACCATAGCCGAAAAAGGCTTGACTATATTAAAACCCGGCGGCCGTCTCTATTTCGAGATTAACCGCGCCCACGGCAAGGAGACAATGGAGATGCTTGCTGCGCTTGGTTACACAGGCATAGAACTGCGCAAGGACTTTGCCGACAACGACAGGATGATTAGAGCCGTGAAACCAAAGGGGAAAGGTGAAAACTGAAAACTGAAAGGTGAAAGGTGAATGAAAAAACCACTTACTCCCGGTGAAGCACTGAACAAGGCTGCAGCCTACTGCACATTGTGCGAACGCTGCATCAGCGAGGTGAGCACAAAGCTCACGGCATGGGGTGTGCCACATGGCGAGCAAGAGAAAATCATTGCAAGACTCACCAATGAGAAATTCATTGACGAGAGCCGCTACTGCAATGCTTTTGTCAACGACAAGGTGAAATTCAACCGCTGGGGGCGCATAAAGATAACCGCCGCACTGCGGGAGAAACATTTGCCACAGGAGCACATAAAAGAGGCGTTGGAAAACATTGACGAGGAGGCATACATGCAATCACTCAAGGATGTTATAGAGATTAAACGCCGTGAGCTAAAAGGCAAGGACGATTTTGCCACTCAGCAGAAAATAATACGCCATGCAGCAAGCCGCGGTTACGAACCGGCACTCATCATCTCAACAATAAAATACGAAGGCGATGAAATGGATTTCTGACCTCATAGACCTTATATTTCCCCGTCACTGCTGCGTGTGTGGCGAGACACTTTCACGACAGGAGCACGACATCTGCCTGAACTGCCTTTATGCACTTCCAAAAATTGAGCAGCATCATAAGTTGGAGATTGAGCAGACGTTTTGGGGAAAGGTTGAGATTGAGCATGCGACATCGTTCATGTATTACCGCAAAGGGTCGCCCTACAACACCCTGATGCACAGACTAAAATACAAGAACGCTCCCGAGGTAGGTACCCGCCTTGCCGAAATGGCTGCAAAGGAGTTGCTCGACAGCGGCTTTTTCAATGACATTACCCGCATTATCCCCCTTCCCCTTTCAAAGAAGAAACAGCGCCAAAGAGGATATAACCAGAGCGAATACATTGCACGGGGATTATCCAATGTCACCGGAATACCGGTAGACGCAAGCCTTGTGAAACGCGACATCTCCAACGAGACACAGACACACAAGAACCGCGACGAACGCTGGGAGAATGTAAAGGACATATTCTCAGTAAACAGCAACGCCACATTGGACGGGGAGCACGTGCTCTTGGTTGACGACATTCTAACTACCGGTGCTACGCTGTGCAGTTGCGCCAACACACTGAAGACCCAATGCGATTGCAAAATAAGCATTTTCACACTTGCATATACCTACAACGGTTTCTAGAAAAGAGCTTAAACAAGATAAAACAAGATAAAACAAGATAAAAGCAATAAAAATTATATTGTTTTTGATTATTGAATAATATTCATATCTTTGCATAATTGCACAACTGATTCATTGAATAAAACATACGATAATGAGCAAGAAAGTTTTTGTATCGGGATGCTATGACATGCTCCACTCGGGACACGTAGCATTTTTCAAGGAGGCATCGACACACGGCGACCTTTACGTGGGTATTGGTTCCGATGCCACAATACGCGAGCTTAAGGACCGCAAGACAATCAACACAGAGCAGGAACGCCTGTACATGGTAAAGGCAATCCGTTATGTAAAGGATGCATTCATCAACAGCGGCAGCGGAATGCTCGACTTTGAGGAGGATGTAAAGCGCCTTAAACCGGATATCTTTTTTGTAAACAGCGACGGCTACACACCCGGCAAGAAACGTTTCTGCGAGGAGAACGGCATTGAGCTTGTAGTGAGCACCCGCATACCCGAGGCCGGCTTGCCCACCCGCTCCACAACAGCATTGCGCCAGGAGTGCAAGATTCCATACCGCATTGACCTTGCCGGCGGTTGGTTAGACCAGCCATACGTGAGCAAACACCACGGCGGCCCCGTACTGACCATAAGCATTGAGCCCGACTACGACTTCAACAACCGTGGCGGTATGAGCACATCATCGCGCAAGGCTGCAATCGAGATGTGGCATGTCGACATTCCACAGGGCGACCGCGAGACACTCGCAAAGATGGTGTTCCGCTATGAGAACCCTCCCGGAAGTCCATACATCAGCGGCTCACAGGATGCTATTGGCATTGTAATGCCTTGTCTTAACCGCCTGAACTATGACGGTGGCTATTGGCCCGAGAACATTGAGACCGTGAAGGACGACGACGTACTCGACTTCATTGAGAAGAACCTGTGGCTTGTTCCGCTTGCACCACGCGACAGCAGCTACGACGTACTTGCCGACACCCACATAGACAAGAACGGAGCAAAGGCACTTGCCGATGCAGCAGACGACTGTTGGAATGCACTCATTGCAAAGGATGTGACAGCATGGGGCAAGGCCTGCACCGCAGCCTTTGAGGCGCAAATTGCCATGTTCCCCAATATGGTATCGCCACATGTTCAGAGAGCCATCAATGAATACAAGGATAAAGTAAAAGGATACAAGATTACAGGAGCCGGCGGCGGCGGTTATCTTGTCCTCATCAACGACACGCCAATAGAAGAGGCAATACAGATAAGAATTAGACGTAAATGATTAAAATAGAACAACGACAGTTAGGAGCCTGGCTCTTAACTGTCGTTGTTATTTAAAAAAGACATTTCTGCATTGTCACCGATATTCACACGCATATTTGCATAATTTTGCTTTTTTTATTATAATTGCAGTTGGATATCCTATTTTTAAAGCACAAAAACGTCAATGACCAAACTTGAGCGCGAACATAAAATAGCATTTGCCCGCATTATAACAGACCTGATTGAGGCCGACTTTGTTGTAGAGGCAGATGAAATGGAGTTCTTTGAGAAAATAATCTCGAAGGATGGTTTCGCCATATCCACATCAATGCTTGCCGAAGCAAAGAAGATGGAGATGGAAAAAGCCCTGTCAATAATCAACGGACTCGACGATGAAACGCGCGTGACCATGGTTGACACATTGAAGCAACTCTCAATGTCGGATGGTGTGTGCGTCCCATATGAGGCCATATTGATATTTGCCGTTGAGCAAGTGCTGAAGCACAATGCAACAATGCACACGATACCTCAATCGGGGATAAACATTGACAACCTCAAGGTCATATACATTGAGAACGAAGAGACCGAGACGGGACGACAAATCGAGAAGAACCTCTCCTCAATAACCAGCGAGCTGAAACTGGCAGGTTTTGACTTTGTATATATTCCAAGCTTGACACGCGATTTCAGACTCATGGAACACGACTACCTTAAAAAGGTCGTAAGATACATGATACCGTCAATATCAGACGAACGCGTGGCGATGATATGCGAGAACCTTCGTAACCTCACAACGGCCAAGTTCTGCCGCGACCTGCTGTACAAGAAGCTTGGCATGAACCTGATTGACTGCAAGCCTTCCCTGCTGATAAAGATAAACGATTCGGACATTGTCAACAAATACGAGTCGGAAGAAATTGCCCGCGACAGATACAGCAATTTCCTGCAACTTGAGCTGAGCGACAATGCCTTGGAAGATATCCGTTCTATCATTGAAACATACCACAGCATGATAAGTTGCTCAATAACGGTAGAGAGCAGACCACGTACCCCAAAGTTCATATATGCAGGCTTTCACCGCTCGTTGTTCGACCTTATAGCATTCGGACGTGACCAGAAAGAGTACAGGTTGGTATTTGACATTACAGGACACAAGGCCAACATCTATTTTGAATCGACGGACGACACGGAGCAATTGACACTGAAGTTGAACCCACAGGAAACAGCATTATATTATATGATTGTAAAACAGTCCATTGCCGGTAACGGTCTGGATTGGAGAGAACACATTCCGGAGGCAGAGAAGAAACAGATTCTCGCCGAGTATAACAGGATATACAACTGGATTGGTAAGGCAAATTCCGTCACCGAATACAAGGACCGCATCCAGGTGCACCACATAAAGAACCGCATACGCGCGTTGGGCAACATTGCAAATGCCGACATGTTCATCCCGGAGCACAACAAAACCGGGAACGAGTCACTATACAAGATTAAGGCAAACGAAAATTTTGTCATCATAAAAGAAAATACAACGTTGTAATTTTTGCTTTTGGGACATTTCACCCACTATATTTGCGCATAAAAATTACTAACAACTCCAAGAATATGCGCAAAAAAGCACAATATCTGTCAGAGTGTCTATATAACAACTCGACCGAAGTCATAGAAGGAAAAGGCAAAAATATAATATTGCCGCCCGAGAAGGAACCGTTGTGGAAATTGTATCTTGAGAAATTCAAGGATCCTATCATCATTGTTCTTCTTGTAGTGTTCCTTTTCTCAATAATCGTTGCCGGTTATGAGATTCTGTACATGGGCAAAGGATGGTCTATTCTGCTAGAGCCATCGGGTGTCCTTACCGCCCTGTTGCTTGCAACCGGTGTTGGTTTCATTTTCGAGGTCAAGGCCGACAAGGAGTTCGATATTCTCAATAAAGTAAAGGACGCTCGCCCCGTAAAGGTTTACCGCAAGCGAAGCTCATCCCTTTTACCAAGGAGCAAAGAAGACAAGGAGCGCACGCTTCTTATGACAATCAAGAAACACGATGTTGTAAAAGGTGACATTGTAAAGATAGAAAGTGGCGATGAGATTCCGGCCGACGGCATTCTGCTTGAATCGAACTCACTACGCATCGACGAATCGAACTTCACCGGCGAACTCTATGCAAGCAAGACAACAAACGAAGCGGAGTTCAGGCAAGAAGCCACATACCCATCAAACTTTGTACTCAGAGGCTCCACAGTAATAGAAGGCAACGGAGTTTTCAGGGTTACAGCCATAGGTATGGACACCGAGGAAGGTAAAGGTGTTGCACGCACACAGGAAGGCAGCGACGTTGAAACACCGCTCAACAAACAGCTCGCACAACTTGGCAAATGGATTTCAATCACCAGTTTTGTAATTGCCTCGTTGATTGTAGTAGGCAGAATGATCTACTACTTCTTCTTTGACGGCAACGCATCCAACAATCATAATTTCATAGAGATTGCAGAATTCATATTGGGCTCAATAATGATTGCAGTCACATTGATTGTCGTGGCTGTCCCCGAAGGATTGCCAATGAGCGTGACAGTGAGCCTGGCATTGAGCATGCGCAAGATGTTGAAGGAGAACAACCTGGTGCGCAAGCTACATGCCTGCGAGACTATGGGCGCAGCAACAGTAATATGCACCGACAAGACCGGAACGCTGACAAAGAACAAGATGACCGTCATGGAAACAGCATTCTTCGGTGGCGACGAGGAACTTGAGCTTGTATATCGCAACATGGCCGTGAACTCGACTGCCGAAGTATACAAGGATAGCGACAACAAGGTCATAACCATTGGTAACCCAACAGAGGGAGCACTGCTCAAGTGGATGCACAAGAATGGACGTGACTATGAAACATACAGGATAGAGGCTGCCGATGTTGTCCAGACACCATTCTCTACCGAGACGAAATTCATGCAGACCAATGCGGTGATGAAGGAGGGTGAGACTCCCATCCGATTCATAAAGGGAGCGCCGGAAATTGTGCTGGACATGTGCGACGCGATTGCCGGTGGCAAGAACAGGGACGATATTGACAGAATTCTATCACAATACCAGAGCAAGGCAATGCGTACTTTGGGCTTTGCATACCAGCGTCTGGGAGAGGATGAGCCTAAAGAGGTGATATTCTTGGGGGTTGTGGGCATTGCCGACCCCATCCGCGAGGATGTCAAGGAGGCCATCAGCATATGCAAGGACAACGCCGGCGTGAGAGTAATAATTGTAACAGGCGACACCCCTGGCACTGCGAACGAGATTGGTCGACAGATTGGCCTGATTGACGAAAGCGATGAGCAGCAAAGCATCACAGGCCCCGAGTTCGCCGCCTTGAACGACGAGGAGGCTGTAAAGCTTCTGACCAACAAGAATTTCAAGATAATATCACGTGCAAGGCCCGACGACAAGGCAAGACTGGTAATGCTGTTGCAGTCAATGGGCGAAGTGGTTGCTGTGACCGGCGACGGCACCAACGACGCGCCGGCATTGAGCAAAGCGCAGGTGGGCCTGTCAATGGGCGATGGAACATCAAGAGCAAAGGAGGCCAGCGACATAACAATCATCGACAACTCATTCTCAAGCATCAACAAGGCCATAATGTGGGGACGTTCGCTGTATCGCAACATACGCCGCTTCATAATCTTCCAGATGACCATCAATGTATGCGCATGCCTCATTGTACTCCTTGGTTCATTCATTGGCCTGGACTCACCGTTGACCGTGACACAAATGCTTTGGGTGAACCTGATAATGGACACGTTTGCTGCAATGGCTCTCTCGTCACTACCGGCCGACAAGAATGTACTCTACGACAAGCCACGCAACCCGAACAGCCATATAATTGACAGGCAAATGACACACATGATAATGGGAACCGGTTTCTTGTTCTTCATCATTCTTGCCGGCCTGTGGCAATTGCTGGGACACACAAATATACACAGTTTCGAACAATTGCTTTCGCGTGAGGCTCTCAGCACCATGGCAACAAATCTTTTTGAGTTCGAATCGAACAAATTAAGCAGTTTCGACCATGGCGTATTCTTCTCTGTGTTTGTGATGATGCAGTTCTGGAACCTGTTCAATGCCAAATACTTCAGGACGAACCGCAGTCTTTTGCAAGACATCGGCAGCAGGTTTAAAGGTTCGAAGGAAATAAAGGAATCATACAGCACCGGTTTCTTGTGGATTGTATTGGTAATACTCGTTGGACAGATTCTGATTGTAACCTATGCAAATACAATGTTCAACGTAGAACGTCTGTCACCCACAGACTGGTGTTGGATATTGTTGCTAACATCACCAGTACTGTTAATTCCCGACATTTACAGGTGCATACGAAACCTCTCAAGACAGAACAAAAAGTGATTACGGATTTGAAAAAATAATAATAAAACAAGACAAATATACCCTCGAAGGGATGCGGCATGCCGCATCCCTTTTTTCATTTTTCATAACACTATAAAAAATTAGCAAAACACGTTATTTCAAACTTTTTAATATATATTTGCAATCAACCGGCAACATTTAACTACTGTTGCTTGAATTACTATGAAACAACATATGATGAATATACACAAAAAGATGAGGAACCTTGCAAAGAAGTCCGACAAAATCATTCTACTGCTATGTGCATGCGGACTTTTTGTAGAATTGTTTTGCCAAGAATGGGAACCTGCGTGGTGCGCCTCTCCATGCCGTATTTTTGAAATGACACTTGGCATCATTGGACTATTATACTGCATTTATTACACTGTTATTTTCCTGAACCCCATCAAAAGGGATTGGCTCCTGGCAAAGGGACGCTTCTTGTCAAAAGTGGTAAACTTTGTATTGTTGGTTCCGTTTGTACTGACATTGTTCATTCACATTGTCAAGCAGGAATATTCACCCAAAAACATTGTTTTTGAGAAAATGCTATATCCAAAGGAGGAACAAGAAAGCAAAGAGGAGATTGAGGAACAGAGCTCCCCAACTCTGTTCTGGTCTGTATATTATCACTTCATAGACCCGGGCAACCAGCACATGACATCCTCGGCAAGCGGACGAAAGACTGCTGCCGCCGTGGCCATACTGGGTTACCTGTTGTTGAATGGCCTGCTAATATCAATGGTCATCAACTGGTTCGACCGTCGCAGAGAACTGTGGTTAAAAGGAGAAATCAGATACAATCGTTTCTTCAAGCGGAAAAACAGGAAACACTATGTCATAATCGGTGGCAATGATGTTGTACAGAGCATTGTAAAACAGCTATTCAAGGACAACGGCACGCCATATATCGTAATCCTGACCTCTTGCGAGATTGAAGGTTTCAGACGAGAACTGTTTGCTGCACTGAACGAAATACAGCAGCAGCACATAATCATTTATTACGGCAAACGCACATCGCAACAAGAGATAGAGAATCTGCACATTGAAAAAGCACGTGAAGCCTACATCATTGGCGAAGATACACGTACCGATGACATTGAGTCATATCACGACACAATGAATATGGAATGTCTTAAACTGCTGTGCAGTAGTTTGAAACAAGCGTCGCAATCTACCAAAAGAAAAGAAAAGCTTGTGTGCCGCGTGATGTTTGAATACCAGACAACATTCTCGGTATTCCAATTCTTTGACATCAACAAAGAGGTGGGCAATATCATTGATTTCAGGCCTTTCAACTATTACGAGATATGGGCTCAAAAAGTCCTCATCAACAAAGAGATTTCCCCAAAGAACATTGAAACTACATTTAAGGATGGAGGTTTTATGCCTCTGGAAGGGGCTGATGGCATAAAGGAGCATGAAGACAGCTACGTACATCTGTTCGTCGTAGGTATGTCCCGCATAGGAGTAGCGATGGCCATTGAAGCTGCACACTTGTGCCACTACCCCAATTATGAAAACAAAAAAATACGTACAAGAATAACTTTCATTGACAAGAATGCGGCCGAGGAAAAGAATTTCTTCATAGGACGTTTCAAGGATTTGTTCGCGTTGTCACATTGGCGATATGGCAGCATTGACGAACGCGGAGCGTTGGAATGGAAAGCACAAGACAAGCACATCCCGGTAGGTTTCGACTACCTGGGCGGCGATTTCCTTGACATAGAGTGGGAATTTATCAACGGCGGCATTGAAACGGCAGCTGTACAGGATTACATACTAAAGTCGGCCAATCCACCGGCAAAGGTAACCATTGCCATCTGTTTGCCAGAATCAAACCGTTCTCATGCGGCAGCCTTGTATCTGGATAAAAGGATTTATGAGTCGGACTCTGTATTACAGGTTCTCACCTATAATCGTTACGGAAATTCTATCGTACGCGCAATAAGCGACAGCGGCACAGTACACCCCTACTGCGGCAAACTAAGGCATTACGGCTATTCGGGCATTGATTTTCTGAAGGACCTTGAAGAAAGCGAATATATTGGCAGGAAAATCAACGAAGCATACTGCAATATGACCGTCAAGACACAATACAATCCTGAAGAGAGTAATTACAAAGGCAAATCGGCTGTTGCTAATTTATGGTCAAGTATATACAACGGCAACACATTATGGACCAAGCTCCGCTGTATTGATTTATCCCCAAAGACCTTTGTCAATGACGAAAAGACAATAAATCTACTGGCAAGAGTCGAGCATAACAGGTGGAACATTGAAGAGTTGCTTATGAACTTCCGCCCATTGACTTTTGAGGAACAGAAGAATGAGATTGCTTTGAAAAACAGGAACAAAAATATCCTTAAAGGACAAATGGCCCACACCGATATTTGTTCAAATAAAAGATTGGACGAAATAGATTGCGATTCACGCAAGTACGACATCGAACTCACAAAATGTCTGCTTGATATTTACAATGATGAAACACCACAGAGAAACAAACAACAATGACCGACAAACAGATAGTAAACGCATTGATTGCCCGCGATGAGCTGGTGACACGGAACTTTTTCTTTGAGAATTGCCGTCCGCTTTTCACGAGCATAATGCGCAACGTTTTCTCTTACGACGTCGATTATGATGAGTTCGTGAACGAATTCTATTTGCATCTCATGGAGAATGATGCATACCGTTTGAGGCAGTTCCAAGGCCGCAGCACTGTATATCAGTGGATGAAAGTTGTTGCAATACGATATTTCATTGCAAAGCGAGAGAACATGATAGAAATGGAGTACAAAGAATTTCTATCAAATAGTGAAGCCGAAGAAGAGGCTGTAGACAATGAAAGAAGCATTACTGCAAGAATGGACATTGAACGTCTGTTCTCTCTCATGCCAAACAAACGCTATGTCTACGTCATAAGAAGACTGGTTCTGCAGGAAGCAGAGCCAAAAACGGTTGCAGAAGAACTCTGCACCAATGTTGATAATTTGTATAACATCAAGAAACGTGCAATTGCGGCACTTACCGAAATTGCGCTTAAAGGAACCGGGAAATATGAAAAAAATACTGGTAAATAACAACATCACAGAAGAGGTGGTAGCAGCCTTCCTCGACGGCAATGCCACAGCACAAGAGAGCCGCATAATACTCAGGGAACTCCCCGCTGATGCAAGTTTGAGAGAATTGTTACATATCTCTCAATGCGTTGACATTGAATTGGGATTCAACAATGATAAATGCGAATATATCCCAATGACATCGTTGGCTGCAGCTTGTGACGACAACTGCCGTTGCTGTGTAAAGTGCGAAAAGTACATTCTCGACAAAATGAACATAGAGTGCAATGAAGAACTGATGCTTGAAGATGCCATTGCAAATGGCTGGCTCAAGGATGGTGGCACTGCACTCCATAATATTGGACGTAATTTGGAGAGATTTGGGTTGATTGTAACCCGCCAATACAAATGTTCCATTGACGACATCGCAAATGCGCTTGAAGCGAAAGAATATCTCATAGCAGCAGTTGATAGCGGCGAGCTCACAGGTGATATGGCTTTTGAAGCTCAGGAAGAGATCACCGTCGGTGAAATTCCCGACCATACAGTTGTCGTTCTCTCCTACAATGACCAAGAGAAGACAATTACAATATACGACCCCGGCTCACCAAACGCAGAGGACACCTACCCCATCGAACAATTCATCGATGCTTGGAACGATTCAAAGAACTATTTAGTAACCATAAACACAAAAGAGATGAAAACCTACAATCCTAAACCAATAGACATTACAGACGTAGTTTTGACCGAAGACCTTGACGAACTGCGTGAAGCCATTGCAGAGAACGCACACGAGGTATGGGCGGCAAACCGCATGGCCGAAGGTTGGTCATATGGACCACAGCGCGACGACAACAAGAAAGAGAATCCATGCATGGTACCCTATTCCCAATTGCCCGAAAGCGAAAAAGACTTTGACCGCAACATGGCAATGAACACCATCAAGCTATTGAAAAAGCTCGGATACGACCTTATCAAACGCGAAGATACAGAACTCTACAAAATACTCAAGGAACGTATCAAAAATTCACAGCAAGAATTCCATTGCCCCAAGTGCAAGGCTGTCATCTACAAGAAACAGGTGTTCTGCGACAAATGCGGTGACAAGATTGACATTGACTGGTCGCTGTACGAATAAAGCAATTCTGTTTTTGCAGACAATTGACAACATCAGACATGAGAAATCAATGAGACATAAATATTTTGCATTTATAAGTTACAAACGCGAAGGAACCGATGAAAAGGTTGCCAATTGGATACATAACAAACTGGAAAAATACCCGTATCCAAAAGAGCTGGTAGAAAAAGAGAATGCACCCGATGATGCCGACAGGATACGTAAAATATTCATTGACACAAAGGAATTACCTGTTACCGACAAGGATTTTACGTACAGGATAAATGAGTGTATAAAAAACTCTCGCTATCTGGTTGTCGTTTGCTCTGCAAAATCAGCGCAATCCCAATTTGTTGAAAGAGAAGTTGAATACTTTCTTTCAACACACAATAACGATACAGATAAAATTTTACCTGTATTCATTGATTCCGTAGACGAGAATCATCTGCCCCTAGCACTCAGGAATAAAGACATATTGAACAGGAATTGTCCCATATACAAACCGGCATTGGGTGAGAGAAACGAGATAAACCTATATTGCTTCTATCATATTGTATCATTCTTGCTTAAGGTTGAATTCAACAAAATATATGACAGATACCTGCTATATTCCCAGAAAAAGAAAAAAGAGCAGAACATATTGAAATGGTTGTTTTACTCAATGTTCGTAGCCATCATTTTCTTTTTGGGAATATGGATTTATAACCAATACAGGATTGTCCTGAAACAGAAAGAGATAATCAGTAAACAAAAGGAAATAGTCCAACTTGAGAAAGAGATTTTCCCCTATTCTGTTGTTACCGGATATGTAAGAAACTTCTTGTCCCCGGTAATTGACTATATCAAAAACAACGAACCACAGTCGCATATATATGTCCACATGCCCACCGAATCAAAGGATTTGGATCACGACCATAGGGACAGATTCAAAATCATATCATCTTACATTACAGATGTCCTGAGGCTTGACAGCATTAAACAACTTACACTGAATACAAGAATGCCTCGTGGTTCAAATGTACATAAGTTGTATGCACCTCCCGGAAATGAGTTGGATGGCAAATACATTGATTTTGCATCTACTACAAGTACATTTCTAGCTATAGCCAATTTAAAAAAAGAGAAAATTGCATATAAGGAGATTGAAATAGATGATATGATAAAGGAGTATACAGACATCTTCATTAAACAAGCCAAAGAAATACTGAAAGAAGACTCCGTATACGTGACATTTGTAACAAACATCAAAGAGATTGCAGAAAAATAGGTTGCATAATATTAATTTATAGTCGAGTCGATTATGGATAAAAAGCAAATCAAAGAACTGTGCATTGAGAAAGCACAGGAGTTGCTTGACAAATATTTTGGAAACATTGTCAACGAAGCAGCTCATGAACAGCCCGAAAGCATAGGAGAATATGAAAAAGAACTGCCTTTGAAAATAGAAAGTGAATACAAAGAGTACCTACGCACACTTTGGCAAGAGATAGCGCCCAATGACCCACGTTCGTTAGAAGAGATTCTCAATCAGCTGAAGTTGCGCAAATTAATGACAGATGATGACAGAGAAGCAGTTGACAATGCCTACAAAGATGCCGTGGAACAGACACCTTGGGAAAGAATAACACACACCAACCACAAAGACGTAACCTTTTACAAAGGCCTGCTTGAGGAGTATACCCGCGAATTACTCCTGTGCATGAGATGCGATTTCCTTGAAGAGGCAATTGGAGAGGAGATTAGAGGAAAAAGTTTTGAGTGACATTTTTTTTGATTATAGCCTTACCTTTTAAGCATGTGACAACCATTTGTTTGACGAGTTAAATATTATGGTGAATATGCCACATGGTATAATTCTATTTTTCAAGAAATAAAAGTTTAACACAAATGCAAACACTAATAATTCTACTCACAGCCCTATTGCCGGTTGCAATACTGGTATTCTACATATGCTACATGGACAGGAACAGACCTGAACCGCCAGGCCAATTGATCAAGGCTTTCTTTTTTGGCATACTTTCGGTCTTCCTATCACTATGCATATCGATACCGGCCGGAGACTTTGGTTTGTATTCAGATGAGCCGACAACAACACTTGGAGCAATAAACAGTGCATTCTGTGGCGCTGCCATCCCAGAGGAAATTGCGAAATTCGTAATGCTATGGCTATTGTTAAGAAAGAACCGTCATTTTGATGAGAACTTTGATGGCATTGTATATGCCGTATTGATATCACTTGGATTTGCAGCATTAGAGAACGTAATGTACCTTTTCAGCAATTCCGAAGAATTCTTGTCTGTAGGTATAGTCCGTGCGTTATATGCTGTGCCCGGACACTTCTGCGACGGAGTGCTGATGGGTTACTACTACTCTTTGATAAGATTCTCATCCCATGCACCTATCAAGAACCGTGTCCTTGTTCTGCTAGCACCAATAATCGCACATGGAATATATGACGCATTATTAATGACTATCAACACAACCCCTGCAATCAGCGGATTATTGATTATTGCATTCATCGTCTTTTGTAGGAAACTATGGAAGCACTGCCGGAAAAACATCAAGGAACACCTGATGAAAGACGATTTATACGGGATTAAACTTGAGGAACAAGCAGGACTTGAAATACAAGAAGAGCTTGAAATACAGGAAAATATCGAAATGCAAGAAATTGTCGGTGAGCAGGAGGAAGATGATTTTCAGACCCACGTGATAGATTGACACTGTGAAATTGTTCTATAAGATAAAACCAAGAAAGAACAATGAAAAAGAACTACGTACCAGAGCCGGTAGATACAAGCGATGTAAAGTTGCCGGTGGAGCTTGATGAACTTGTAGAGAAAATTGCCAAGAATGTACATGATGTATGGGCCCAGAACCGTCTTGATGAAGGTTGGGTATATGGTGAGCAACGTAACGACACTCTAAAGACACACCCGTGCCTCATTCCATATGAAGAACTGCCCGAGGTGGAAAAGGAATATGACCGCGATACGGCATTCGGTACATTAAGACTGATAAGCAAGTTAGGATTCAAGATAACAAAAGAGTAATATCGACACTAATATCCCGACAAGCGACAGAGTCCAATGATAGATTCTGTCGTTTATTTTACTCTAATAGAACAAAACCGCTTAACAAATAGACGAAACATGAAAAAGCAAGAGTATAAGTATACTATCTTTTCCGAAACCGGCAAGAGGATAGCGAACCAGGATGTATGCCGCATAGTTAAAATGCAGGAGCAGAACCGCTGCCTCTTGGTGGTGTGTGACGGCATGGGCGGCCACGCAATGGGCGATGCCGCAGCCGAAACCGTCTGCAATGCAATATGCAATTTCTGGCAGGATAATCCATGTTACAACGATTGCGACGAAAAAGTGATTAGAGCAATGACGCATGCAAGCGAAGCCCTTTACCACCGCTCACGTGTCGTACGCCCCGTTGAAATGGGAACCACCCTTGTAATGGCAAGCGTAGAGGACGACACCGTTACCATCGCTCATTGCGGCGACAGCAGATGCTACCTGTTACGTGGCGGCGAGGTCATACACCAGACAGCCGATCACTCAAGAGCAGGTACCGAGATTGTCACACGCTGTTTCTTCTCCATGAACCCCGAAGTTGCTATTCCGGACATCACCCGCATCAAGGTAGAAAAAGGCGACAGAATTTTCCTTTGCACCGACGGAGTGTACAAGGCCATGGCGCCACAGATACTCACAGCACGCCTCCAGGACAACAAGACATTGGAAGAAGTTGTTGATGTGATAAAGTTCATGTGCGAAAAATTCTCGACAGACAATTACAGTGGTATATTGTACGAATTTCTATAAAAAAATCAAAAAGTACAGATAGATTCAGGCAGCACTAACACTCTTTAATGATAAAAGGAACTAATTAAACAGATAAACAATATGGATACAGACACTATCGGGTTCATCATTGAGGGTGAAAAGGTGCACGTGCAAGGATATCCCGCGTTGGAAGGGCGAAGTGGTTTTCTTGACGGCGACGGCATGGCATTCTTTTTCGGCAAAGATTACGGTCTGCACATTGCCAATACTGTAACAGGAAAAATCAGGGAAATATCGACCGAAGAGGGATATCTGTTGGTAGAAGAGAATGACATCGACTACAACGCCATTGGAAAAGAGTGCACACATGGCATACAGAATGCGAAGAACAAGATTACGCACTATGCAAAAATAAACAGATGGGACGGCTTCAAGGATGGATTATGCGCCATCAGCTGGATGCTCTACCCCGAGGGCCGATATTTTGCCGACAGCGACGGTTACGGCATAGAGGACAATGACGAGGAAGAGGTTTATGCAATCATTGACACCAATCTTGAAATCATTGAACCGTTCCGCCCCATAAAAGATGTCCGCGCATATTTGAGTGAAAAAAGAGAGAATAAAACAAAAAGAGAAACAGAACTAAAAGATACAACTATGAAGACAAGAATTTTCAACCTTATTATCATTGACGAGAGCGGCTCAATGCAGAGCATAAAGAAAGAGGCAATTGACAGCGTCAACGAGACGATACAGACCATCCGTTCGGCCCAGAAGAAACACAATGACCAGGAGCATTTCATTTCGCTTGTAACCTTCAACGACGACGTGAAGACCGTATATGACTGCGTCGGTGCCGACGAAGCAAACGAGCTCACCGCCGACACCTACATGCCCGACTGCTGCACCGCACTCTATGACGCAATGGGCATTTCGCTCAACGCAATCCGCAAAAACGTAGCGCAGAATGACAAGGTACTTGTGACTATTGTCACCGATGGTTATGAGAATGCATCAAAAGAGTATAACGGTAAAGCCATAAAGGCGCTTGTCGACGAGCTCAAGGCCAAAGGGTGGATATTCGCCTACATTGGTGCAAACCAGGATGTGGAGAAAGTTGCAGCAACAATATCCATCACCAACACCATGTGTTTTGAAACCACAAGCGAAGGAACAGCGATGATGGGAGCCACCATGAGCAGTGCACGCAGCCGTCTCTATGACCGCATGGCCACTGAGAGTTTCTGTGCCGATGATGCGAACAAGGACTTCTTTGACGAGGGCATATAATTCCCAAACACCATTCAGACTATGAAGCACCTGATAAAAACAGTTACGGTTGCATTAATCCTTGTTACATATTTCACAGGCTCTGGCAAAGCCTGTGAAACAATGGAATACTACAACATAGACAGTTGTGACTACACGCCATGCCCCGCCATCATTGAACAGAAGAAGCAGGAGATGCTTGCTGTTGACGACAATGAGAGCAATTTCATTTTTTCGTTGGACACAGAACTGGAATCGCAGGATCCACACGCCTATTGGCTAATGAACCGCATGATGCAGACAATGCGACTCATAAGTACTGCCGATGACGCATGGGCATGGATGCTCGCTATGAACGGATATGTCAAGGAGTACAACAGCCGTTTGGAACGCAAGATTGGCTCTACAGAGGCTGCAACGCGTGCCATGGAGGAACTCATAAGCATTTACCATGCCGGTAACCAACCCGAAATGAACACAGCCACCTACGTAGAGTCCATTATTCCACATTACAAGGCACTCTACGCCTACCGTTCAATCATCGACGGCATTGACGACTATGACGACGACACCGACGAAGATGTTTACCTGCGCCGGCTCTATTACCGCGAGTTCACACATTGGTTCGACATCAACAATGCCGTGAACGGACTGATGTACTTCTACACCTACGGAATGGCAAGATATTCAGCACTGCCCATGGACATCAACAGCACATTCGAGAAATGGTCAAAGGCGCGTCTGGAGGAGTTGAAGATTGAAGACGGCATCATGTGGTATTCGGACTGGCACTGGAAGCCATTCAATAGTGAAGCAAGGCGAGTGTCAGAGAAGAAGTTCGACAGGTTATTGAAATATTTCAAAGGAAGAACACGCGAGAGCATTGCCAAGGATATGGTATCGGAGTGGGTAGATAAAGATTACCTCTATGCCTATGAACGCATTGACGGGAACATGGACTTTGATAAGATTGCCGAGATGATCGGATATTACGAGACTGCCCTCAACGGTTGGCGACAGGTCCGTGAAGAGATAGCACAGGCGCTCCCCAAAAAGAGACAGAAATCATATCGCGAGATAACCAGGCAGATGCACACAAGACTCTACAACGACCTCCTTGATTTGAAGGAGATAAACTACTGAACAACTATACAAATAATTCACGAACGACGCGTCATGCACCGCGTCGTTCGTCTTTCTTATATCAATACCCTGCCACAACAATCTGCAACGTTTCGTCGTATGGCCAATGAGGCTGATAGAAGAGCAAGCGTTCCTTGCCGTCTATACTATCCCAATTTACAAACCTTAGCCCATCGAACGATGGCGTGCCGAACTCGAACGAACGGCCATAGAGCACCACAGCCCCGCGCTCCTCATCAATGCGCCATAGACCGCCACCGTTGGAGCAGCTCTCGTCCCAACGCAAGAGGTTACGGTGATGGTATACATTCCCGAATCTCAGTTCACCGTCATCGGTTATTATGAATTTCTGATACATAATTTTAAGAAAAATGCGAAACGTCTAATGCAAAGCTAATAAAAATATTATTCCGAAAAAATAGATACGCTACACTTTAATCCTTGATAAAGGATTCATTTTGCAATGAATAAAAGATAAAAAATCTTTTAGTTCAATCCGTTTTTTCTTATTTTTGTGATAAATAAAAACAGACAACATGGCATTAGAGATAAAACACGTTCAGGATTTGAAGGGATTACAGTTCAGGATACCTTCATATCAAAGAGGATACCGATGGGAACGCAAACAGATTGAGCAATTGCTCAACGATTTGGCCGAATTTGCTGATAGCATAATAACAGCAGAAGAAACAGATATAGAAAACAACAATTGGAACAGAAGAAATCCAAATAGTCCTCAAAAGCCAACAAACAATACAATAAGCATCGGATATTATTGCCTCCAACCTTTGGTTGTAACCAGAAACGGAGAAAAATATGACTTGATTGATGGACAACAGCGTTTGACAACAATCTACCTCATTTCAAGTTATCTTAACGCCACCCCTCCATACTCTTTGGAATACGAAACAAGGGATAACGAGTTCTTCAAGAATAAAAAATTCGAGCAAGAGAATGAAGAATCGCTGACAAACATAGATTTTTACTTTATGACACAAGGTTATAAAGTAATCAAGAAATGGTTTGAGAAGAAAGGGCACGAGGATGAAATCCGTAATTTGTTTTCTAACAAATTGCACAACATACGCTTCATTTGGTATGAAATCGAGGCTTCATCATCAATAAAGACATTCCACAACCTCAACTATGGAAAAATTGGTTTGACGGCTGCAGAACTTATAAAAGCCCTGCTACTTGAATGTGACCGTTACGAATATAGCAAACGCGAAGTAGAAAGAGGCATTGCCTTTGCACGCTCAACCAAATGGAGCGCAATGGAGGAACAACTACAAAACAAGTTCTTTTGGGGAATGCTCTCTCCGGTATCAGAAACAAGTGATTTGCATCTGGAACTTATCCTCTCATTTGTTGCGCAAGACATTGACACGAAATACAACTATTCCGAACAGGAAGAGTGGAACACTGACGACAAGGACTGGATTTTCAACATATTCAGTAAAGCAATAACCGACAACAATTTATGCGACGACAAAGGAGAGTTTTTTTCATCGGTAACCCAACGTGTTGAATATCTATGGAACTGCATAGAAAAAATATACACCGTATTCTGCAACTGGAACGAAGACCGCAGCCTGTACCACAGGATTGGCTTGTATATTTTCTTGCTCACACATTATTCAAGAAAGAAACACATAGTTATAATCAGAGAACTGTACAGTTTATACAAAAATAATTTAAAGACAATTTTCGTTAACGAACTCAGAAAGTGTATCGGAAAAGTGATAGAGATAACCGAAACCATCAATGAAGGAGAAAATAAAAGAAAAAAGACGCTGGACGAACTGAGATATGGCGAAGATGATAATACAATAAGAAAAATACTGTTGGCTTTTAACGTAGAACAGACACTCTCATGCACCCACGAATCGCCACGTTTCCCATTCCATTTGGCCGACGAGATAGACTTGAAAAGCATTGAGCACATTCATCCTCAAAACCTGGACGACGATAACATCGGATATGCAGATTTCAAAAATTGGTTCAAAAGCAGAAGGAAAATATTGGAGAATAACTGTCAACTCAATGATGGACTGAAACAAGCTATTGAATTACTTGAGGAACACCTCTCCAGTGATGAAACATTCAAAAAGAATAAGTCCGATTGCCTGAAATATTTAGCCGAAGTTGACAAGAATTTTGACGAGCTTGCAGGTATGAATCATGACGAAATGCATTCACTCCGTAATCTGGCGTTGGTAGACGGCCGCACAAACACAGCCTTAAGCAACAACCTGTTGGATGCTAAAAGAAATATCCTTATTGACAAATCTACCAATGAAGATATCTACGCTCCACTTGGGACACTCTATGCTTTCAACAAACATTTTACACAACAAGTAGAAGATTTGAAATTCTGGACACATGATGACCGTGAAGCCTATTTCGCAGAAATTGAAAGAGTATATAAATTTTATACCGAGAATTTATGACAACTGAAACAAACATAGGTAATATTACCGATTTTTCAAGCCTCCTGCAAGCCTATGGCATTGAGATACCATTAATCCAGAGAGATTATGTACAGGGGCGCATCCATCAGAAAGAGATTGACAGACTGGCAAAGAAAAGCGATGATAAATCAAAGGAACTTCTCAAAAAGTATCTGCGCGAAAAAGAGCGTCGCAACAATTTTGTATCACAATTGATTGCAGCATTGGGAAACCCTGAGTCTGCGCCAATACAGTTAACATTCATATATGGCACCATTGAAAAGACTGGAGCAAACAATGCACGCCACGAGGAGTCATTGACTCCACTCGATGGACAGCAACGCCTCACCACTCTTTTTTTGTTGGCTTGGATTCTCATTTATAGCACAAAGGAGAAAGAGTCTTTATGCTCAAATGAGGCATATAAAAAATTACTGAAAGGAATGCGCAGTTTCTGCTACAAGACAAGACCATCATCGGGTGCATTCTGCTCGGCAATAATGAACGAAAACATTCAAGTCGAAAACATACAATCAGGTACAGAAACTATAAGCAAGATACTTGAAGTGCAGTCGTGGTTCGGCAATGATTGGAAGATGGACCCGTCAGTGAGAGCAATGCTACAGATGCTTGACGAGATGGAAAGGCAGTTAAAAGGGAAAAATACCAAATCCATGCTTGAAAATCTTTTGAATGGCAAAGGCATTTCGTTCGACCTCTTGGACATGGTCGACTACAGGCTTACCGACAACCTTTATATAAAAATGAATGCCCGAGGAAAGCAGCTGACTGAATTCGAGAACTGGAAATCGGAGTTCATAGAACTGCTGAACGACACTCATAAAAATGAAGAATACACCGGAATAATAGATGAACAGAGAAAAACCGTTTTTGGAGAATCGAAACCGACGCTCAAAGAATATTTTTCACATTCAATAGAGCACCAATGGACCGACCTCTTTTGGAAATACTGCATAGAAAAAATCAAAAAGCACTATGCAGCCACCGAAGCAGAACGCAAAAAGGATTGCTATCCGGTCATTGACGAGTACTTTATGGAGATATTTAAGAAAATAACACAAATTCTCTTTTTTGTAAACAACACCCAAAAGACGAATGCACTGGACTACCAGGACACAATAGGAGTATGGAAAGGGATATATGAGAAAAAAGAAAATGTTGAATCCCTGTTTGCTTACCTTGACCTTCTGTGCCACTTCAACGACGAATTCTTTAATGAAATCTTCTACACTTCCGACAACAACCAGAACACACTCCAGGACCAGGATTGCAAGGTAAGACTATTCGAAGGCAAAGACACCAACCTGCTGACAAGAATAGCACTGAAAGACAATGAATTGACAGACAGAATAATTGTATTACTCTTTGCTATCCTCAAATATACGAAGGAATTCGGCACAAGTATCAACGATGACATGAAATACTTTGTACGTTCGGTACGCAATACGATTGAGAGCAAACAATATCTGTTGAGCAAAGATGCACGTATGGTTTACGATTTCAACTTAAATGACATTGTAAGCAAAAAGGTATTGGAGAGGATTGACTCGCTGATTGAAGAAAAGAAAAACAACCAGGCAAGCTGGGAAATCACACCAATAGAAGCTGCTATTGAAGATTTTAGTTTCATTTGTGGAAATTTCAGAGGCAACAGCAATGATGAGCTTTTCAGCGACAAGAAGGTTCTTTACAACGTGCTCAAAGAGTGGGATGCCCTTCAACAGATTGAAAAAGTACAGCTATTGGTGGGATATGGATTCACCGGACATTATATTATGACATGCGCACACGGAGAGCTTAACCTCTTTGGAACTGACAGCCGATGGAAATCTTTATTTGTACACAACGATGAGAAAGGAAACGGCAAATTCGACCAAGCGATGTCAAATATTGTGAACGAATACCATCGCACCGGAAATAAACTTATCAACCTGTTGGAAGATAAGAAAAACAGTTTGGAGGAAAATATCTTCAACTTCCGTTATTACGCGCTGAAATACGATCATTTCATGAGCTCACGCGCAAAGAACAAGACCAGTAATTACTATTTTTCAATAAAAGATGGCAAGATTGAAAATTTGGACTTTGCAGCAATGGTATACAGCGCAAAACCGGCAATAGCATACCATACAGACCCATTTGTATACACACTCATGAAAGAGCTTCAGGAAATAGACACCGACGCCAATACCGAAAAGTTATATTTAGCCTACAGTACAACCGGAGCTACAAGAGCCTGTCTATATATTTTTAAAAACAAAGAGGGAGATGACGAACCCATTGCTACCATACAACACAAAGCAGGAAAACACAAACAAGGCGGCTGGATAAAGATTAATGGGAAGAACACTGAGGAAATCGAGAAAATCGACGATATCGACAACATTGACAGAATAGCTGCCGCAAAGAATTGGTTGCAGGAAATGTACCCAAACACCAGCTTTAAAGAACGTGAATAAAATAACAAGAGAAAAAGCATGCAACATACATTCGAGGACAAAGTCGTAATAGTGACCGGTGGTGCAAATGGCATTGGCAAATGCATTGCCAATGAGTTCCACGCTTGTGGAGCCATTGTATATGTGATAGACAAACAGGGCGGTGGCGACCACTTCGTGGGCGACATATCAAAGAAAGAAGTTCTTGAAGCGTTCGTGGCCTGTGTCCTTGAAAAGCACGACAAAGTAGACTGCATAATCAACAATGCCATGCCACAGATGAAAGGTATTGATGAGTGCACGTACGAGGAGTTCCAGTATGCCATGAGTGTTGGCGTGACCGCTCCGTTCTACCTCACCAAACTGTTGGCGCCACATTTGGCAAATGGTGCTTCAATTGTAAACATCTCATCCTCGCGCGACCGCATGAGCCAACCGCAGACCGAGAGCTACACTGCCGCTAAGGGAGGTATTGCAGCACTCACACATGCACTCGCAATGAGCCTTGCCGGCAAGGCGAGAGTAAACTCTATTTCACCGGGATGGATTGACACAGCCTACACCATATACGATGGTGCCGATGCCACACAGCATCCATGCGGGCGTGTAGGCAACCCCATGGATATTGCCAACATGGTACTATTCCTGTGCAGCGACAAGGCCGGCTTCATCACCGGCGAGAACATATGTATTGACGGTGGAATGACCAGACAGATGATTTACCACGGTGACCATGGCTGGACATTGGAAAAGTAATTGACCTCTAGAAGATGAAAGCAGAGATAGACCCCAAAGAAACAAGACGCGCCGAAGCCTTTTCGCTTTGGATGACGTCGCCAATGCCAATGGTAACATTGACAAAGACATTCAATGTAACCAGAGTACTCAAGGCAAGCAAGAGACGTGGAATAAAGTTCAATGCCCTGTTATGTTGGTGCATTGGCAAAGCAGCAAGCAGCATTGATGAATTTTACACACTGCCCGAGCAAGGAAAACTCTTCAAATATGACCGCATTGCCATTAACGTGATTGTGAACAATAGCAAAGGTGGAATAAACTCTTGCGACATACCTTTCACAGGTGACATACAACAGTTTTCCACCGACTACAACAGACTCACAGCACAGGTTGCAGCAGAATGCAAGAGTTCATTCCTTGACGATTGCATGATTGTGGGAACATCGGCAATGATAGATACAGAACTTAACTGCATTGTCAACCAATATACCGACAAGTTCTGCAACCCAATGGTCATGTGGGGCAAGTACCGCCGTTGTTGGCTAAAGACGACACTCCCCATCTCGTTCCAATTCCACCACGTACAGATGGACGGTGGCCACGGAGCGCGTTTCCTTGAACAACTACAACAGGAAATAGGCAAGCTATGACACCGCCAAGAATTGAAGAATCCACCAAAGAAGAGCGCCGCGCCTATGTGCTCGACGCATGGAAATGCCTCAACGACTGCGAAGCGTGTGGCAAATGCCGCATACTGCGCGGACGCGACCCCGAGACACTATATGCCGACTACATCAACGGCACGCGCGAATATATTGAGATAACATTGCAGATAAGGCGATAAACAAAAACAAGAATAACGTTATTTATATATCGTATAGACAACAATAAATAAACAAACAACTATCTAAAAAGCTTTAATTATGGAAACAAAGGAAAAAGTATTGCAAGTGATGAGAGAGGCCGGTGAGCCAATGAACGCAGGTAAGATTGCCGAACTCAGCGGCATAGACCGCAAAGAGGTAGACAAAGCCATGAAACAACTTAAAGACGAAGGCGCAATAGTGTCACCCGTACGTTGCAAATGGGAGCCAGCCAAGTAAATACAGTGTAAGACAAATGACTATCACATTCCTGGCGTCAGGAATAACAGAACAATCCCGATGGCGTTATAACATCATCAGGATTGTTCTGTTTTTGGACATTTATCTCATATATCATTTGCAGTTACATTCCACAATACTGTAAATAATAAATATAAGCGCTCAAAGCCATCTGAACGACAAATATTGCAGGCACACCAAACTTGAATTTCTTATGCTGTGTCTTGTGACGCCAAAGGCTCATACCGAGCCATGCACCAACACTGCCGCCAACAGCAGCCATCAGCAACAATGTAGACTCAGGAATGCGCCACTTTCCTTTTTTGGCCTTAAGTTTGTCAACTCCATATACCAAGAAGGTCACGACATTAACAGCTAACAAGTAATAGATTAAAATACGTATCATAATATCAAACTTATCAATGTATATTTCCACAACCCAATGTACAAGACAGGTTTCCTTGATTACATTTTTAAAAACCAAACGCCAACCACATAAAACAAAAAAAAGACAGCAATTTGCTGTCCTCATGAGCGGAAAACGAGGCTCGAACTCGCGACCCCAACCTTGGCAAGGTTGTGCTCTACCAACTGAGCTATTTCCGCATTTACACGATGCTCTTTGTTTTGCTCGCCTTGCCAAGGTTGGAACCCTTTTTCTTTTAGGGCAAGGTGTGCTCTACCAACTGAGCTATTTCCGCATTAATTTCATTAATTCGGCATTTTCGGCTGCGCTCATTGCGTGAAAGTAAACTTCCCCATTCGCTGGCACGAAAATTCCGCACGTGCTGACTTTAGTTAATTGTGAAGGAGATGAGACTCGAACTCACACGACCCAACGGTCACTACCCCCTCAAAGTAGCGCGTCTACCAATTCCGCCACTCCTCCATAAT
>JAZREN010000039.1:0-2860 GCA_045660825.1 Bacteroidaceae bacterium | reverse complement strand
GTGCGCAAGCGCAGTTTCTTGGCGTGGTAGTTGAGTTCCTCGTCGCGGAGTTCCATTTCGGCAGCAATCTCCATAAGCAATGTCGCAACAGAGAGCATATTGAACTCTGTCTCTTGCAGCAGCATGGCATACCTCGTTAGCCGCTCGCCAAAGTGCAGGCCATAGAACCCGAAAGGAGAGTCTTTTGTGCAATAGCGGTTGATGGTCATTGTGGCTTGCCCTAAAGTGATGCGCACAGTGTCGACATCGGTGAGCATTGTACTTATCTTCTTGAAAAACCGCTCATCTTCATCCGGGAAAAATTCCGGCCGCCGCTGGTTGGCTGCCGTAATATCCTGATGGGTCGTTTCCATTCTGAAACTTTTGAGGTCGGCACCTTCGGCTTCCAATGCATCACGCAAGCCGCTCTCCGAGAAACGGAACAGCATCTGTTCCCATAATGCAATGGGGTTTTGTTTTGTGTAATGCGATTCTATGTAGTCGTGATAAGCGTAATGATTCAACAGGGTATGCACGGTTTTGCGTATATCCTCCAGCTGCGCATGCTTATCGGCAAAACGCCTGGCGGCCGCCGCCCACGCCTTGCGCCGTTTGTCGGCTTTTTCTTTCCAGTAGTCGTTGAAACTCATTATGGCCATTTCTGTTTTAGTTTTATTAATGTATAATATTAGTCTTCTCTCTTTACGGTCACCACCGTCTCGCCTGTCTGCAGGCCCTTTATGATTCTCACCTGCAGTTGCTCCTCCTCTTCGGTCATCAGCCTGTAGGGGCAACCGTCCTGCTCGGTCTCGGGGAAGTACTTACCCTCGATATCGTTCTTCACATATATTCCTGCGCCAGGCTCCTCGGCGTTGACCATTGGTTCACTTCGTTCCAGCATGACAGGTCCTGTTGTTTTGTCATTCTAGGCTGTCCTCATAGAGTTCCTCTTCAATCTCAACCTCAAGTTCGGGGAACTTCGCAACCAACGCATAGGAGAATGCCGTTTCGCCGCGCTCAGTCTCAATCCTCAACAGCAAGGCACCATCTTGCTCATCAACGCTGAGAAGATTGCCGCAGTAATCATATCGTTTAGGGTCTGTGCCCACAAGGTAGTGCATAAAGATGTTTATAGGAACGTACAGCCCTAATTCATTCTCCACGTCACCGTATTTGTTGGCGATTTTCTCTGCAAGTTCCTTCAATGGGGCAATCTCACCTCTTACGGTGTATGTGTAAATGCAAGGGTCGGGCTCGCCGTGGTCATCGCTGTCCTCAAGCGGGTTCTCGTCGGTATAAAAAGCCTTGTCGTAACAATCTTTTGCCTTTTGCTTGTCGATGAAGAAACCGAATTCCTCTTTTCCCCAACGGTAGAGGTCGCCAATCTCCTTGTATGCCCAACGACGGAGGTCATCACCGTAAAGGCGTTCGACATTGTCAACCAACAGGCGTGTATAGTTCAGTGGCGTGTAGGTGCTCAATGTCCAGACTATGTCTTTAATTTTGCGACACATACCTCTTGCAGTGCGCACTTTTTCCAACAATGCTTCAGCCTCGCCTTCATGACTTTCAAACAAAGGAGTGGTAAGAATTTCGTGGCGTTCAACTGTTACCGTCTCGCCCGTATCTTCATCTGTAAAAGATTCTTCCCATGTGCGCCAACTACGATACATACCTGCAAGCACAATGCAGTCGGCTTCGGTGCTGTCCAAATCGAGCAACCACTGCTTGTCCTCGGGTTGTAGTAGGTGGCAGAACTTATTTACTTGGAACATTATATCTTTCACGCTGTATTTTAAAATGTTATCACCTTGCGGATTGCCCTTGCGAATCACTTCGAGCGCTGTCTTTACGCATTTATCGGGATTGGTAAAGGCATCGTAAACGGTGAGCCCCAACGCTGAATCGAGACTTGCATACCAAATGGCATAAGCGATGTCAAAAGTCGCACCCGTAATTTTCTTCCACTCACCTTCGCCCTTGCCCATGATGCAATATTGCAGACCACCAAACTCAGGGTTGTCCTCGTCGTGCTTCATGCATACTACCTTCACCTCGGGCATCAGTTCGCCCACTTTGGCGACAATTTCATCACACACCTGAGCCTCGTTCTCCTCAGAATATTCCCAGGTAATCTCATGTGTGTTGTCATTCACTTCGGCTTTGATGTCCTGCGTGGTGAGCAGGGGCATGGCACAAGCCACCAGTTGGTCAAAGTTATCGGCATCGTCAGTGTGGAGCGATACCTTCAGCGGTCTGACGGGGAAGAACTCACCGTCCTTCGATTCAAATCTGTGTATGCCTTGATTATCGGTATTAAACTGGATGAACTGCAGTTTCATCTCGGGGAAGTGAGCAGCCACCTTGTCACCAATCTCGTTGAACTGCTCCAACCGCTCTACAATCCCATCGGTGTAGCATACATAGTCATTGCCATATTCCAATCCCGCTTGATACCATCCATCATCGGGGTCATCAGATGTCGGTACTAAAGAATACTCCTTGCTGAGTTCGCGCACATACTCTTTCATCTTTTCCGCATCCTGCGGATTCACCACATTGATTCTAAATCTCCAAATTGCAGCCATTTCTGTTTTAGTTTTATCAATGTATAATATTAGTCTTCTCTCTTTATGGTCACCACCGTCTCGTCGGTTTGCCGGCCCTTAATGATTTTCACCTGCAGCAGCTCCTCCTCTTCGGTCATCAGTTCATATGTGTGTCCGTCAATCTCTGTCTGTAGAACTCGCCCTCAAAATTATCGGGTCTCTCCTCGAACTTATACACCTTGTTCAGTTCTTTTGCATAGGAGTTGACCTGCTCCTGGTTCTTATTATCCTTTGTGCTAATCTGTAAAGTCCATTCTACCATAATTGTATTT
>JAZREN010000038.1:0-3111 GCA_045660825.1 Bacteroidaceae bacterium | reverse complement strand
CCTTTGGAGTAACCTTTATTTTACCTATATAACCCTCAAAAACTCCAACTTTGTAGGACACCAGTCCGTGTTCCTTCATCTGTTTCTTGATTTGGTCAAGAATCTTTTTTTCAGCGTCGCTCATATTCATTAAATCAGGTTGTTAATATATACGCAACATTGTCTCGTCATCCACAACCTTGCCTATACTTGGACTATCTGGGAGTGGTGCGCCAATGCAGTTGGTCAGCAACTGTTAAAACCCAACCCTGTTGCGTGTGGGGGTGTTTGCGAGTTTCTCGTTGGCACAGTCGCGTAGCAGGGTATCGAGCGCTTGCTCCTGCTCACCATACAGCACACTGTTTATGGCGTGCTTGCGTGCGATGTTCTCAATCTGTCCACCGCTGAGGTCGTAGCTTGCAGCAAGGGTACCGGCATCGGTTGTGGAGAGTTCGGGAATCATTGTCTGCCAAATTCTTGCACGCACGCTCTCGTCGGGCTTCTCGAACTTTATCTTGTAGAGGAAGCGGCGCTCAAAAGCCGGGTCAAGGTTGTCCTGCAGGTTGGTGGTGGCAATCATGATGCCGTCGAGTGTCTCCATCTCCTGCAAGATGATATTTTGAATCGAGTTCTCCATCTTATCTACAGCATTGGTTGCACCGTTCTTGCGTGTGCCAATGATGGCATCGGCTTCGTTGAACAGCAGTATCGGGGCTTGTGTGCAACGCTTTGAAATCTCGTGGTAGCGGTCGAAGAGTGCCTTTATGTTCTTCTCGCTGTCGCCCACCCATTTGCTCTTTATTTGCGGAACATCAACCGTCATGATGTCGCGCCCCGTTTGGCGTGCAAGCTGATATACCGTTTCGGTTTTTCCCGTGCCGGGACCACCATAGAAAAGGCAGGCAAAGCCTTGGCGGAATCCCTTCTGCTTCATACGCTCGCGTATCTCGTTGTATTTCTCGGGAGCAAAGAATGTGGCAAGGCGTGACACCTCGTCCTCGATGCCTTGTGTGTAGAACAGCTCCTTTGCTGTTATGGTGCGGTGCTGCAACAGGTCGGCAATATTTTCCTCCTTGGTGTTGATTTTCATTTCACTCAGCAACGAGCGCTTGGCCTCCTCGGTGAGTTTGTAGCGTGTGTTGTCGGCAATGCCGTTCACGCAGATGTGCTCTACAAGGTTGCGTTCCATCAGTGCGTGTTCCCCATTACGCAGTTTGGCTTTGCACTCGTTGAAGTCACTTGCCGATTCAAAAATGTCCTCCATCTGGGGAAAGCGTATATCGTCGTCGTCATCTATTATCAGCTTTTGGCAGAACAGCATCAACAACAACAGGCTCTCGCCGTTGAGGTTGCGTCTCTTTACCTCTTTTACAAACTTGATGTCACCATTGTCCTCAAAGAGTTGCTTTATGTTTATTATAGCTTCCTCCGGGTTTATGCTATTGTTGCCAAGGTCGTTGAAGATTGAATCTATCTGGTCAAAGAACTGTGCACAGTTGAGCCCCTTCATTGCCGGCAGATGGTATGCCTGGTTGTGTCTCAGTGCCTTAATCACCGGTTGATAGACATCGAACTCATCCTCGGTCTTAGCGTTGCGGTAGCGCAGCAGGCGATGGTTCACAAGGGCGGCTATGTCGTCGGCATAGCTGTACATGTGTATGCAGTTGAGGTCAAGGAAGCGTGCAAGGTCATTGAAATCCACACGGTTGGGGCCTTTCTCAAGACACACGCAGAACAGCACCGCCTGCATCTCTGTTATGCCGTAACTCTCGGCAAGGAAACTGCTGTATGGTTTTGCCTTTTGCAGAATCTTTTTGTCGAGCTTTGAATCCTCGGTAAGTGCAATGACCTTTTCAACAGCCTGCAACAGTGTGATTTTCTTTTTTGTGCTTCTTTTCTTTTCCATAGTTTTTCTATCCGTTTATGTATAATATAGAAACAAAAGGAAAAAAATTCAAAGTCAAGTGCTTTTTTGGTTGAAAATAGTCCGTAACGCAAGGAATATCAAAATGTTGCAAAAGTGTTAAAGTTTGTAAAATATGTGTGATGGAGGGCTAATAATGGATACAGAATATTATAACTTATAGGAAATCATTGTTATATCAGGCCTAATAGATTTGCTTATTCTATTAAGCATTTTTTTTACTATTTTGCTTATTCTATTAAGCAAATTGCATTATCTTTGTATCGGTAACTAATAACAAATAGATTATGCAGCAACTACAATCTCAACATTTGCGACTATTGGGACATTTGAATATGCCTTTCGAGCGTAGTTTGATGACGGCAATTAACTGGGATGCACGACTCATTGCTGTACGTGGAGCTCGCGGTGTGGGCAAGACAACAATGCTTTTGCAATACATTAAAAAGAGATATGGCACATCGCCAACAGTTGCCTTGTATGCAAGTTTGGACCACTTATACTTCACCCGCCATTCGCTACTTGATCTGGCCGAAGAGTTCTACCAACGAGGAGGAAAATGTTTGTGCCTTGACGAGGTGCATAAATATGAAGGTTGGAGCCGCGAAATCAAAAACATCTACGATGGTTTTCCTGAGTTACAAATTATATTTACAGGGTCGTCGTTGCTTAATATCCTTAATGCAGAGGCTGATTTGTCACGACGTTGTGTAAGCTACGACTTGCAAGGGCTTTCGTTTCGTGAATATCTGATGATTAAGGAAAATATTTCGTTGCCCATTGTTACGCTTGACGACATTCTTAATCATCCCTTAGAGGTATCTGAGCAAGTTTTGACTGCATGTAAACCCTTACAACATTTTTCTAAATATTTGGAAGAGGGGTATTACCCCTTCTTTATGGAGCAACAGATGGATTATCTCACACAGGTGCAGCGCGTGGTGAATATGATTTTAGAAATTGAACTTCCACAGTTGGGCAATGTAGATATTGCCAATGTGCGTAAGTTGAAAAGCTTGCTTTCTGTAGTCAGTAGCGGTGTACCCTTTGCGGTAGATATCAGCAAGATGGCTCAAACGGCAGAGCTCAATCGTAACACCATTGTCAATTATCTTGCTCATCTCGGTCGGGCCAAACTAATCAACCTCCTATATAGCGATTCAGTTAACCTCAAGCGAATGCAGAAACCAGACAAGATTTATATGGAG
>JAZREN010000037.1:0-18841 GCA_045660825.1 Bacteroidaceae bacterium | reverse complement strand
CATGACAACATGCGGATATCTGTCATTCCGAACCTTGCGTGAGGAATCTTTGAAACGACATACAAGATATCTCCCATACGGTCGATATGACAGCAACGCAGAATGTTATAGTTTATCGGTCAACATCTATATTATCCCCCTTTTTGTTATACATTAATACATCTCTATGAACTCATAGCTGTTGCCCACCAACTCAAGGTAACGCATGAACTCCTGTTGAGAGATGACTACTGTAGCGTGGTTGTCATTCGGGTGGAAGCTGAGCGATGACTCATTCCTTAGGTTGGCGTCAATGAACAGATGCACATGGTTCTCGGTGTCATTGATAAGCCCGAACGGCGATACCGAGCCTGGTGTCAATCCAAGATAACGCTCCATACGCTGTGGTGATGCAAATGACAACTTTCCTTGATGCAGACGTTTCTCAAGGTCGTGGATGTCAAGGTCACGTTCGCAGTCAAGCACTACAAGATAGTGGCGGTTACCCTTGTGGTTGCGGAAAAACAGGTTCTTGCAATGCTTTGAGCCATCCTGTTTCCAATGCTGTCGTGCAATCTCAATTGTAGGAGCCTCGGGGTGGGTGTACCAACTATACTCATAACCCTTTTCGTTGAGATAACCCAATACTTTGTCAATGCGTCCGCTTTCCATAATTATAACATTTTCTCAATATAGTCACACAAAGCATCCACATTCTCCTGTCTGGTTGCCCAACTTGTGCAGAAACGCACAATGTCGCGCTCACCGTCGTACTTACCCCAGAACTCTGGCACGAATTTCTCACCCAAGACTGCCTGCTGTTCCTTTGTCAATAGAGGGAACTGCATGTTTGTGGGCGAGTCAATCCACATTTCAATGCCTTTGCTCTCGAAAGTCTTGCGTATCTTCTTTGCCATTGCATTGGCATGGCGTGCAAGCTGGAAGTAGAGGCAATCATTACCACCTTTCAGCAGTTGCTCAAACTGGATGCCAAGCAGGCGTCCTTTGGCCAACATGCCGCCATGTTGCTTTATGGCATAGCGGAAACTACGGTGCATCTCGGCACTCTTGAAAACAACAGCCTCGCCAAATAACGCACCCACCTTTGTGCCGCCAATGTAAAAGACGTCGCAAAGGCGTGCCAGATCGGCAAGTGTGAAATCACAACAATCAGCCTGCAGGCCATAGCCAAGACGCGCACCATCGACAAAGAGATAAAGACCATGCTGGTGACAGAAGTCCGATATCGCTGTGAGTTCAGCCTTGCTGTATATGAGTCCGTTCTCGGCAGGGCAGGAGAGGTATACCATTCCCGGCTGCACGGTGTGCTCATGCGAGTGGTCGTTCCAGTGGTTGTGGTAACACTCGGCAATCTCTTCAAGCGACAGGCGGCCGTCGGTTGTGGGCAAGGCAATGACCTTGTGTCCAGTAGCCTCGGGAGCACCGGTCTCGTGCACATTGATGTGTCCGCTGTCGGCCGAAATGACACCCTGATAGCTGTAGAGCAGAGCATCGATTACCGTGACGTTTGCCTGTGTGCCACCCACAAGGAACTGCACGCCAAGTGTGCTGTCGCCACACTGTTCCCTTATTATATTACGTGCTCTCTCGCAGTAGTCATCGCAACCATAACCCACATGTTGCTCGAAATTGCTTGCTACAAGTGCTTCAAGAATCGAAGGGTGTGCACCCTCTATGTAATCGGAGTCAAAACGTATCTTCATATCTTTTTATATAATTTCTGCGAAGATAGTGATAAAACAGGGAAATTGTCCCATATAAATAAGAAGTTGTTTGAAATTCTCTCAAAGATATGAATCCAAACAACTTCTTCAATCACACTATCAGCGTTCTTGTCCCCAGTCGACAGGGTGGTAATGGTCATGGCCAGTACCGAAACCGAACCGCGGGTCATAATAAGCCAGGTTCCATGTATCACTCCACTCATCGGGGCGCGACGGTGGCGCACAACGGAATAACGGTGCTTTGCAAGAACCATCATTCTGCGAACTTATTCTGCCAACACTCTTGACACTGGCGGGAATGAATATACTCTCTGTTTTTTCAATAAAATCAAAACATCCACTTTCCAGTGCCTTTACACCGTCGGCAAGATAAATCTCCTCCACATTGTTGCAACATGCAAAAGAGTCGCTGCCAACAACAGCTGCGCCCATAATCCTTATGTTACAAAGCTTTTCACAAGCGAAAAAAGCGTTGCTTCCAATTTCTGTCACCTCTGCCGGAAGGATAACCGACTTCAGTACATTACTTCTCGCAAACATATGGCCGCATATTCTGCTGACTCCTGCGGGGATTGTCAGTTCTTCACAATCATATATATGGATTTCCCGACCTTGGACAAAGAGTCTGCCAATTGCATTTGCCAGAAATGCGCTTCTGTCGAACCACTGTTGGATGTCACCCTCGAAACAGACCTCAAGTTTACGTTTTGACAAGCTGTAGAAGTTGGATATTGCACTGCTAAAACCATTGACGCGGGCCGGAATCGTTATCTTGCGCAGCAGTGGAGCAGAGAGCAGCGCCTGGGGGTCAATCACCGTCACTTCCTCGGGTAGCAGAATCTCCTCCACGTTTGGAACATCCATCAACTCCCCATCAGTGACAATATACTCTGTAGCTTTGATTTCCCAACAAACTGTAATCTGTTTTTCGCCATCTTCACCAAACACGAATGTGCGCTCTTTTCCCTGTTCAAGGAATCCAAGAAAATATTTCTTGTCAAACTGGAAACCAGAGTGACGGTAACCGACAACCATCTTGCCGTCTATAAAGCCGTACACCTTCAGGCTATAACCTGTATCATTGAATGGTATGTCGGTATATTCATTACATTCGCGCAGTTGTGTCGTTGTTGTCTCTGGTACAAATGATGAACTTAGTGTCACATGACTGCCTGGCGGAACCTCCTTGTTCGGGCTGAAATTCCTTTTGTAAGGCCCGTCAACACAAAGCTTTGCAGTCATGGAATGTGGACCTTTCCGCCATATCTCAACATCACAGTTCGGTTTGTCCAACACAATCTCATTCAAAGTCATTTCTTCCCCTTCCAGAACTTTAAGTTCCAGAGTGACGCTACGTTCATCTATGGAGCGCAAGGTAATTTGGGGTAATTCACTATTGGGATTGCTCCAACTGTAGTATTTGAAAAATACATCTCCCACCGTCAATTTCTCCTTAGATTCATCGGTCCAATCGTGGCTTTGTTGAGATTTGCCCTTGGTGTGACTATGCATCTGGAGCCTGTTCCAAAGAGCCGGGAATTCATCATGGTCATACCACAGGCCGGCTTTTACCCCCGGCAGCACTTTTTGTATATATTCGTGGTTACATTCAAGCTTCTTGCCAATCTCACCCTCATCGAGTGCAAGGGTAAGGTTGTTGTCATCAAAAAACAGGACTCTTATATTACCGTTCAGCACCTTGCCGGCACACAGTTCCTCACGCTTTATACTATACAACTCATCGCTTGCAGCATACTTGTAACGCAGTTCGCGCCACAATGGTCTTTCCTCACTGCTATAACTGAGATAGTTCATCAGTGGGGCAAACTGTCTGTTGTTGGCCGCATCGATATATGCGATTTTGGGTGTTATACATATGGTGTCCAGACAGAATATCTGCTCATCGTCAAGAATGGGGAACGAATCGGACAGCGCCACCGGCTCAACATTCAACGTTTTTGAACTAATATTATAATTGAAATAGAGTTTTATTTCAAAGTAAGCACTTTCAATTGGAGAATCATGCTCTTTTTCAAAATCGATGCAAAAAAAGCGCATAACCTCATTCCAATCACCTCTTTTGATTTCTGATAAAATATCTTGGAATCTTTGTTTTAACATAGCAGTATATATTTGTGGTTACCCTCAAAAATACAAACTATTTGCCAAAATAAATAAAACAAATGGAGATAAAATGCATTCTGATGAATAAAATTCAACACTTATGCAAAACTTTTTAAGCCACACGATTGTTATACATTGCATAGACATATCACCCAGGTTGTTAAAAAAGTTGAATAATGACTTAAAATCCGTGATATCCACAGCCAACAACACACTTATATATAGACAAACAAAAAAGCAGCTACTATGGAGGATAAGAATGCAGTACACCATTTTTTCGGTTCAAACAACAATGCACCTACACATTTCCACTGCACACCGGGTTTTAAATACCGTTGTTTCGAGTGGTCCGATGGCAGGCTATGCTGCTCGCGCAACATAGCTTCGGTTGTACAAAAGTCGCGTAAGAACGGTGAATTCATATGGTACACCGATTATATAAATGAGTGTACTGAGTTAGGTGAGAAAAACGAATCCAGGCACTACGGTTTCCATGACCTGAGGGAGGCTTTTTACCAATTGGCTTTTGGGCGAGAACCGGAGAAGAAAGAATATGTAAGACTTTTATTGGACATCATACATGCATATAACGACGAGTATCACGATGACCCTGTTTCTGGGATCGATGTACCACCGCACGACCTGGTGTTCTTTGTGAACTGCGTGCTTGAGATACAGAAAGTGGGCAAGTCACTATTGTCGCCGAGCATCAGGGCCGAATTGTATCGCGAAATAGGTATGTATGCCAAATGTTTTGAATTCGAGTCGTGGGCCGGGCGCAACATGGACGAGAGAGAGATTTTGGCAGAGGTGATGTTCCGTGCCGCACATTATGAGAGCAGACCATTCATAATAGAGCATTGCGACTATTGCAGGGATAACACAAGATTCAAGAAAAGGACTCCTTGCCCAAAGGTTAAAGCGGAAAAGTTTATATTTCCGTTTTGAACTTCAGCGTTAAAAAATAAAAAACTATACATCAACGTATTACTTATTTTGCTAAATTTGCATTTTGCAACAGTAATTACAGTATTGCTGCTGCGAATATCTATGTGATAATATTCTAACATTATAAGTAATTTCAATGAAAAAGTACATCAATTTTCTTTTGTCGGCCATTGTTGCTATCGCAGTGAGCCTTCCCTCATTTGCAGCGAAGGACGGCGAGCAGTTGCCTCTGGACCCGACTATCAGGGTGGGTAAGCTCAAGAACGGCATTACCTATTACATCCGTCACAACAAGAACCCCGAGAACCTCGTGAATTTCTACATTACACAGAAAGTAGGTTCAATACAGGAGGAGGAGCACCAGCGCGGACTTGCGCACTTCCTTGAGCACATGTGTTTCAACGGAACAGAGCATTTCCCCGGCAAGTCAATGATCAATTACCTCGAGGGCATAGGTGTAAAGTTCGGTGCCGACCTCAATGCCTACACTTCAATCGACGAGACAGTGTACAACATCAACAATGTGCCGGTAAACGTAGAAGGCGCAATTGACTCCTGTCTTTGGATTCTGCATGACTGGGCCGACGGTCTCACACTCGACCCGCAGGAGATTGACAACGAGCGCGGTGTAATCCACGAGGAGTGGCGCGGACGCAACAGCGCCATGATGCGAATGCAGGAGCGCATGCTTGCCGACATTTTTCCCGGCAGCAGATATGGCGGCCGTCTGCCAATCGGTGTTATGGAGGTTGTGGACAACTTCCCATATCAGGCTTTGCGTGATTACTACGAGAAGTGGTACCGCCCCGACCTGCAGGGTATCATCATCGTCGGCGACATCGATGTCGATGACATGGAGAAGAAGGTTAAGAAAATATTCAAGCAGATAAAAAAGGCCAAGAAACCGGCCGAGCGCGTATACTTCCCTGTTGAGGACAACAAGGAGCCAATCTTCTCACAACAGCTCGACAAAGAGCAGCAGAACTACATGCTGCAAATCATGTACAAGCACGATGCCGCTCCACGCGAGATGCGCAATACAAAGGAGTACCAGTATGACAGCTACCTGAAATCGGTTGCCACAGCACTCCTGAATATGCGTTTCCGTGAGATTGCAAGCCGCGAGAACCCTCCATATATGGGCGCGGGTATCGGCTACAACGACTTTGGCGTTGCACAGACAAAGAAAGCGTTCACAATTGCAATAACCTGCAAGCCCGAGCAGATGATGGAAGCAGTTCCATTCGTTCTCACAGAGGTTGAGCGTGCACGTCGCTTCGGTTTCACCGAGTCTGAGCTCAAACGTGTCAAGGAGCAGTCACTTGCAAGCAACGAGACATGGTATGCCGAGCGTGACAAGCGCACCAGCGGATACTACATTGAACTTTGTGTAAGACACTTCCTTGACAACAGCAGCCTCATGGATCCTACAGTAGAGTATGAACTCTCGAAAGAGATTGTAAATGCCATAACCCTCGAGGAAGTAAATGCAGTTATCCCATCGCTCTTCCGCGATGACAACAAGGTTGTTGTATCGTTCGCTCCCGAGAAGGAAGGTGCAGTATATCCGGGTATTCAGGATATCGAGATGCTGCAGCAGGCTATCCGCAATGCAAGAATATCGGCATATGAGGACAATGCTGTAGACGCACCTTTGCTCGCAGAGATTCCAACCGGATGCAAGGTTGCAAACAGCGAGGATGGCAAGTGGGGTTCAACAGTGTGGACATTGGAGAACGGTATCAAGGTTGTTGTGAAGTCAACCGATTTCCAGGCCGACAAGATTTCACTCGCCGGTTACAAGATTGGTGGTACAAACCGTTATGCCGACAGCGACCGCCTTAACATTGCCATGCTCTCGGCACTTGTTCCAGCAGGTGGTTACGGTGTATTCGACGCAATGCAGCTGAGCAAGAAACTTTCGGGCAGCACTGCAAGCGCCAACATTGGCAGCGGCTCACTGTATGATGTTATAAACGCAGGCTGTTCAACAAAGGACCTTGAGGAGATGTTCCAACTGATGTATCTCAAGTTCACACAGCCACGCAAGGACGAAAAGGCTTTTGAGTCACTCACATCGCGCATGCGCAACAACCTTAAGGACAGAAACCTCAACCCCAATACGGCACTAAGCGACACACTTGTGAAGGCTCTCTACGACAACCATCCACGTGTCATGCCATTGCTTGCATCGGACGTTGACAAGGTTAACTATGACCGCGTTCTCGAGATTTACCGCGAGAGGACAAGCGATGCCACAGGCTACACATTCTTCATCGTAGGTAACGTAGACCTTGAGGCTTTGAAACCGCTTGTTGAGCGATACATCGGTGCTTTGCCATGCAACGGCCGTGTCGAGGAAATTGTAGCTTCACCGGTAGAGTCACGTAAAGGTATCTACAAGAACAACTTCAAGAACAAGATGGAGACTCCTACCGGCACACAGGTTGTAACATACACCGGCGACATTGAGCCATCACTCAAGAACATTCTCACCATGAGTTTCTTGAACCAGGTGCTCAACATCGTCTACACCGAGGAGGTACGTGAAAAAGAGGGTGGTACCTACGGCGTAGGTGTCCAGGGTTCCATCGCTGCCGAACCCGAGAACCAGTACTCGCTCAACATCAACTTCAAGATGTCGCCCGACCGTCGCGAGGAACTCCTTGCAATCATCATCAAGCAGTTCGAGAAACTGGCTGCCGAAGGCCCCGTGAGCGAGCACGTCGAGAAGGTTCGCAGCTATATGCTCAAATCGTTCGATGAGAAGCAGAAGAAGAACGGCTCTTGGATGAACTGGCTATACAGTTACTATTTCGAGGGCAAGAACACATACGATGGATATGCCGAGCTTGTAAACAGCATCACTGCTGAGGATATCCGCCTGTTGGCAAAATACATTCTCGACCAGGGCAACTACATAGAGGTGAGCATGACACCTGCCAAATAATCGACCAACAGAATATACACAAAAAAGCTGCGCGTGCGCAGCTTTTTTGTTTTCAGAATGCAACACCCAGCCTAACTCCAAAGTTGTTCAGACCGTCTTGCGAATAGCTCATGATATTACACTTGTTGGTGGCATAACTATAGTATATTGCCATGTGTAGCCCCAATCCATTTGGCCATGGATACCAGTTGAATCCAACCTCGGGCGACATGTAAAAGCCCCAACGGTGCTGTCCACTCATGAATATGTAATAATAGTTGTTGAACTCGGAGTAGCAGGCACCAACCTTCATGGCCACATATGGTTGCAGGTCGGCTTCAATGAAACGGTAACGTACAAGTGCTCCAAAGGGTAGGGTGAACATCTGGTGCTGTTGGTCACTGTTCATCGATAATGTCTTGGAGAGGTGAATGGTGCGGCGCGAGAAATACTCGTTGTTGGTGTGGAAATTGATAAAACCGCCCACTGCAATGTTTTGCGCAACATAGTATCCACCTTCAAAGTTCATGCCCCAACCGCTTGTCTCGTTGGAGAAGTTGTTGCCAAGAGGCACATTCAGCTGCCAGTCGACATTGAAATAACTGTCGAGCGATATCTGCGCTTTGCCTTTCAACGGAAATGCCGATATTGTCAAAAGCAGCGCTATGTAAAATAAATTACGCATAGTTTTCATAAACTTGATTTTTAAACTGTTTCTTGTCTAGATGTTGCCCAAACCTATCTGAGTCCACTGTCATCCCGACAGAGCGAAGCGACGAGGGATCTCTCACATAAGGTTTGAGATGACAACAGCCATAATTCTACTTTTTTATTCCTGAGTGTTTCCACGCTGCAGATAGGGCGACTGTTCAAACGCTTGGTCAATTGCCTGTATCGTACGCGAAAGGCTCAAGTTGTTGCCGTTTAGCAAGCCGCAGATGTATGTATTCCACACCACAGTGAGTTTGTCATTGAGCGGAGTGGGGGCATTGGTGTCAACCAGCTCGCCAATGATTGAACCGGTGCTGTAACTGTAAGAGAAAGAGTAGGGGTAGTACCAGCCCCAACCGCCCCAGTTCCAATAGCCGGGATAACTATTCCACCATGGACCGGGATTGTAGACGTTGAAATAATAGGTGGTATTCACGTAACTGAGCTGCAGCACAATGTCGGCCTCGGTTTCACTTTCGGCCGCCTCATAACCGGCCAATGCAAGTTTGGCATTGAAGGCATTCACAATCTTCTGGGAATTGGCATTGTTCCAATAGGTGGCCTTCTCGCTGTTGTCTATTATCAGAATACTGTCAATCACATAATAAGTATTGAATGACTTGAAATCGGTGCCGGTATCGTAGTTCGTATACACAAGATAGCTGTTGTCCAGTTTGTCAATGTCGGGCTCCTTCTGGCACGATGCCATGAACAAAGTACAGGCAACGACAAGTGTCAGTAATAATAACTTTTTCATAACACATCATTTATGGGTTAATCACTTTTTCAAATTGAGTTTATGCTCGGGCTTTGTAGCAACCGGGTTGCCATCGCCGTCAACCTTTACAAGCGAACTATCCTCAGTCATCATGAACGAGATGTTTGGAGTCTCATAGTTGTTTGACACCAGTTCCAGAATAGTTGCAGTGCTGTCATTTACCCCCAACAGGATTATTGCGCTACCATCATCGGTCTGCGTTGCAATGCCTTCGTCAACATAATCGGTAGTGATGGTGTACGTTCCGTCGCTGTTCAGGTTCACTGTCTGCACAGCAAGTATCACATCGGCAAGCGCATTGCCGTCCATTGGAGAGGTACCTTCAAAGACGAAGGTCTGTACATCGGCCAGCGTGGAGTCATTCACAAAATAGATGCTGTCCTCCTCAAAGACCATACCATCGGGCATTGGTCTGTTCTTTGTCTTTGAATTGCATGCCGAGAGCAAAAGAGTGGCCACGGCCACGGTAAACAAAAGATACTTTTTCATTTCATTGCTGTTTTTTAGGGTTATTCAAGAGAATAACACAGCAATGGCACTGTAGGTTTTATTGAGCCTTGATTTTATATAAATAATTGTTCCCGGTCATCATTGGCCGGGAACAATCAGATATCCTGTACTTTGTGTATCTTATTGCATGACATCAGCAGCACTCATGCCACCGGGCATTGAACCGTTTGTAATGTAATACATTATATTATAGAGCATATACTCCTGCTCGCTACCCAAGGGGTGAATGTTCTCTATCTGCTCCAGCTCGTTCACCGGTAAATCGGCTGTGATACCTGCAAGTTGTTCACCACCTGACAGTTGTATGTAATTTGTCGCAGGATTTATTGCAAAGCCATACGGTGATTCTATTCTCAGTGTCGTTGTATTTACAGCTGCACTCTTTTCGCCAAAGACAACAAGCTCGTGCATCGGACGCGATTTGTTCAGTGCAGCCGTGAACAGTTCGGCCGTGCCGCTTGTACGCGTTCCGGTGACAATGAAGGTCCTCTTGTCGCATAGCAACGACTGTTGTGCACTGTAGCAATAGGTTGTGTCGGTTTCGCCATACACATCAACCAGGTTACAGAACACAGTGCCATAAAGTTCCGGTTCAACCAATGAACTTGCCAATGCCGCAGCATTTGCTATTGAGCCTCCCGTGCAGTAACGCAAATCAATGATTACATTATCCACATCGTCGGCCACAAAGCGCATCAAAGCCTCCTGCGTAGCGTCTATAAAATCATCGCCATTGAAATTACCGAGTGCAAGATATCCAATCTTGTTTGAACGCACGGTGTATATGCTGTCGAGAATGACAGCACGTCGGGCGTACTCTTTTGAAGCCTCAATCTGCAAAGTGTCATCCGTACACCAATAGTATTGCTGTTTGTCGTCGTCCCACTCTATGTACTCGGTCACAAGGTTTGTGTTTCCACCATATTCCAGTACCGAATATTTGCTTGTTGTGAATGCAGCACCGCCCACCGATGAAATCCATGTTCCGCGCTCTACGCCGGCAACATCGGCCGGTGAACCGTGGTCAACCATGAGAACAAGGGCATACGTCTTGCTTGGGCGCTCACCAATGGGGTCGCGCATAACGGCTAAAGTCATGCCATAGCTGCCAAGTGATACTGTATCGGTAAAGAATGAAACCTTATCACCGCTGTATATTATTGAAGAGAAGAATTTTGACGGTGTTGAAAAGAAGGTGGTGCGTGACGGTTCCTTCATCTTGTCGCGCCACAGATACACCTCCTGCATTCTGGAGTATATCCATTGGTTCTCCGCGGTCAAGTCGTAATATTCGTGTGTCCTGTCCTCGCCACAACTTGTAAACATTGCCACAACAAGCATGACAACAAGTGACAGATATGTTACTTTCTTCATTTGTTCCTTTTATTTATAACGCGAAAATAGTCCAAAAAGCGCTATTTGACAAAAAACGGGTGTGAAAACTATAAAATGGACCGACAAACAGCCGAGATTACCGTTGTGCCGCAGTAGGGGCAGACCGATGTGTCTGCCCAAAAGCAGATTCTCCTTTATCTATAAAACAAATCCCGCCAACCTTACGGTCGACGGGATTATCGTGAGCATTACTGCTGCAAAGAGCGTCTCGCACTTATTAAGCCTCAGCAGCCTCCTCTGCAGGAGCCTCTGTAGCCTCAGCGTTAGCTGCTGCCTCTGCCTCAGCCTTTGCAAGAGCCTCAGCTGCCTTCTTCTCAGCAACCTTCTTTGCAATAGCTGCGTTAACCTCTTTCTCTGCCTCCAAACGTGCCTTCTTCTCGTCACGCTTAGCCTGCTCGTCAGCGCTCTTCACACCGTTGAGTGAGTTTGTCTTAGCTGTCTTCCAAGCATCGAACTTTGCCTGAGCTGCAGCCTCGTCAAATGCACCCTTCTTAACACCGCCCTGGAGGTGCTTCATCAAATAAACGCCCTCGCGTGAAAGGATGTTACGTACAGTGTCTGTTGGAGTAGCACCGTTGTTAACCCACCACAATGCGCGCTCGAAGTTGAGCTCTACAGTTGCAGGATTAGTGTTTGGGTTGTAAGTACCGAGTTTCTCGGTGAACTTTCCATCACGTGGAGATCTCGAATCTGCAATCACGATAGAGTAGAAGGCATAGTGCTTGTGGCCTCTTCTCTGAAGTCTGATTTTTGTTGCCATTTCTTTAAAATGTTTTTAATGGTTAATGATTTGAGTTAGCCAATATCTCGTATTAGCGGCGCAAAGGTAATACTTTTTTGCTTAACAGCCTTGTTTTTCGGCAATTATTTTAGCAGTAGAGGTTCTTTTTTGAAAACATTTCGTTAATTTTACCACAGTAAATACATGTACCTTATGAAAAAGCATATCAGCAACATACTTACACTCGTTTGTATACTCTTCGCGACATTGACCAATGCGCAGGAAAGGGATTACGTGAGCTACGTCAACCCACTCATTGGTACGCAGTCGTCGTTCGAGCTGTCGGCGGGCAACACATATCCGGCAACGGCAATGCCGTGGGGTATAAACTTCTGGACACCGCGCACCGGCAAGATGGGCGACGGCTGGCAATATACCTACACTGCAAACAAAATCTATGGCTTTGAGCAGACGCACCAGCCAAGCCCATGGATAAACGATTACGGTGAATTCACCATAATGCCAATGTGCGGCAAACCAATTGTGGACGAAGCAGAACGCGCAAGCTGGTTCTCACACAAAGGCGAGGTGTCGATGCCGCATTATTATAAGGTGTACCTTGCCGATTATGACATTGTAACGGAGCTGACCCCAACCGAGCGGGCGGCGATGTTCCGCTTTACATTCCCTGCGAGCGAGTCATTTGTGGCTATCGACGCGCACAACAACGGCTCGCACATCGAGATTGTTCCAAGCGAGAATAAGATCATAGGCTACTCCACACGCAACAGCGGGGGAGTGCCCGACGGATTCCGCAACTATTTTGTGGTAGTGTTCGACAAACCGTTTGAATACACAGCAACATTTGCGCACGACGGTTCGACAAGCCCGACTATGCTTACTGAAGATGTCATGCAGCAGACCGCCGACCACACAGGCGCAATCATAGGTTTCAAGACAAAGCGAGGCGAGGTGGTACACGCACGCGTGGCATCGTCATTCATAAGCCCCGAACAGGCCGAAGTAAATTTGCGCGAGCTTGGCAACGATTCTTTTGATACGCTTGTTGCTGCCGGACGCGAAAAATGGAACGATGTTCTGGGGCGCATTGAGGTCGAAGGCGAAAATATTGACCACAAACGCATGTTCTACAGCTGTCTTTACCGTTCGTTGCTATTCCCACGCAAGTTCTACGAGGTGGCAGAGAATGGCGACATTGTCCACTACAGCCCATACAACGGCAAGGTATTGCCTGGATACATGTATACCGATACCGGTTTCTGGGACACATTCCGCTCATTATTCCCATTGCTAAATCTTGTATACCCGTCGGTGAACGAGGAGATACAGGCCGGCCTGCTGAACACCTATCGCGAGAGCGGTTTCTTCCCCGAATGGGCAAGCCCCGGACACCGCGGCTGCATGGTGGGCAACAACTCGGCATCGGTACTTGCCGATGCTTTTGTAAAAGGTATTGCAATTGAAGATACAGCCCTTATGTACCAAGGCCTGCAACACGGTGCAAACAATGTTCACCCGGAGGTTTCATCCACAGGCCGTTTGGGACACGAACTATATAACAACATGGGATATGTTCCATGCGATGCCGGTATACATGAGAATGCAGCCCGCACATTGGAGTACGCATATAACGATTGGTGCATTCTGCAAGTGGCCAAAAGACTGAACCGCCCACAAAGCGAAATTGCCGAGTTGGAAAAACGCGCCATGAACTACCGCAACCTTTTCAACAAGGAGTACAATCTTATGTGCGGTCGCAAGAGTAACGGCGCTTTCGAGGAGAACTTCTCGCCACTAAAGTGGGGTGGCAACTTCACCGAGGGCAACAGCTGGCACTACACCTGGTCGGTGTTCCACGATGTGCAGGGACTCATAGACCTCATGGGCAGCAAAAGCACATTCGTACAGATGCTGGATTCTGTTTTCACCACACCGCCACACTATGACGACAGCTACTATGGTTTCCCAATCCACGAGATTCGCGAGATGACAGTGATGAACATGGGCAACTACGCCCACGGCAACCAGCCCGCACAGCACATGATATACCTTTACAACTATGCCGGAGAACCATGGAAAGCGCAGAGCAGGGTGCGCGAGGTGATGGAGAAGATGTACACCCCCACACCCGACGGCTATTGCGGCGACGAGGATAACGGCCAGACATCGGCATGGTATGTATTCTCGGCATTAGGCTTCTATCCCGTGTGCCCCGCAAGCAATGAGTATGTGCTTGGTTCACCGCTTTTTGAGCGCGCAACCGTGCACCTTGAAAACGGTAAAAGTGTAGTGATTGATGCAAAGGACAACAACGCCGACAACGTATATATCTCGAGCATGAAACTCAACGGCAAGGCATACCCGCACAACTACATAACCCACGATGCACTCACAAAAGGCGCACGTATAAAGTTGCAGATGCACAGTGCCCCCAACCGCTCACGCGGCACAAAAGACGAGAATGCGCCATATTCGTTCTCAAAGAGTGTCGAATAGACAATATTTTAACCCATTTATTTTGCTATTGGATAAAATGTATTAAATTTGCAATGATGAAATTAACAGTTCTGTATTGTCATTTTGACAACCGACGGGAGGAAAAATCTCTTTACGCTATTTTATGAGATACTTCACTGCGTTCAGTATGACATTAAAGAGGAGCATTAACTGATTTTTAATAAACATAAAGAAAATGAAAATCCTATTGACCGGTGGTGCAGGTTTCATTGGAAGCCACACCTTGATTGAACTTACAGAGGCAGGCCACGAGGCTGTAGTAGTTGACAACCTTGACAACTCGTCTCCAATTTCTTTGAAGCGCGTTGCCAAAATCATTGGCAAGGAAGTTCCTTTCTACAAGGTAGATATCCGTGACCGCGAAGGTTTGCAGAAGGTGTTCGACGAGCACAAGTTCGACGCATGTATCCACTTTGCAGGTTTGAAGGCTGTGGGCGAGAGCTGCGCAAAGCCACTTGAGTACTACGAGAACAACATGAACGGTACATTCGTGCTTGTTGATGTTATGCGCAAGAACGGTTGCAAGAATATGATTTTCTCTTCAAGTGCAACAGTATATGGCGACCCTGCAATCATTCCTATCACAGAGGAGTGCCCAAAAGGTCACTGCACAAACCCTTACGGACAGACAAAGTCTATGCTCGAAGAGGTTTTGGTGGATATCCAGAAGGCCGATAACGAGTGGAACATTGTTCTGTTGCGTTACTTCAACCCAATCGGTGCCCACAAGAGCGGTACAATCGGTGAGAACCCCAACGGTATCCCCAACAACCTTATGCCTTACATCACACAGACAGCAGTAGGCAAGCGTGCCGAGCTTGGTGTGTTTGGTGATGACTACGACACACACGACGGTACAGGTGTACGCGACTACATCCACGTAGTTGACCTTGCACGTGCTCACGTAGCAGCGTTGAAGGCTATCGTAGCAAACAAGGGTATCGCAATCTACAACATCGGTACAGGCCACGGCTATTCAGTGCTCGACGTTGTGAAGGCATTTGAGAAGGCTAACGGTGTTCCTGTTCCTTACGCAATCAAGCCACGCCGCCCGGGTGACATCGCAACTTGCTACTGTAACCCTGCAAAGGCTGAGGCAGAGCTCGGTTGGAAGGCTCAGTTCGGCATCGAGGAGATGTGCCGCGACAGCTGGAACTGGCAGAAGAACAATCCTAACGGTTTCGAGGAGTAATAAAGTCCTTAATATACAAATAAATAAGCACCGCAAACGCGGTGCTTATTTATTGTATGTTATCTTGTCGGTGTTTATAGATTTCTCACATACGTTCGAAATGACAACAAAGGTGAGAAGCATCCGCAAAGTTGTCATCTCGAGTGAGCGTAGCGACGAGAGATCTCTTATGTTGCCTAGAATAAGATTTTTTCGGGCATGCCCTCAACAACACGTCTCACATACGTTCGAAATGACACAAGTGCCGGGGTGTGTTACTCTGCCAGCATGGAATTAATCTTAGCAACCAATGCAGCAAACTCATCATCCTTGAAGAGGCGGGTGAGCATTACAATCCTGCCGTCGCGGTCAATGAGCACGTTGCGTGTGATGCCCGACTCACGCAAGGCATACTGCGCAAAGACATCGGCATTGGTATCCATTGCAATGGGGTAGGTTGTACCAACCTCCTGAATGAATGGCAAGATGTCCTCGAGCTCCTCTTCGCGGTCAATTCCCACAAGGACAAAATCCTCCTTATCCTTGTTAGGCAACCATATCTCGCGCTCAATGTGAGGCATCTCGTCGCGGCAGATACCGCACCAGCCGGCAGTGAATTGCAACATCACAATCTTGCCGCGTTGCTCTGACAGGGTAAATGTAGAACCGTCGGTCATCTGCAGGGTAAAATCGGGGGCAACATCGCCCACCTTTACAATGTACTCGTGTTCATAGACCGTTGGCTCGTCAACAGTATTTTCAACTACAGGCTGCACTGCATCCTGCTCTGCAGGCTTCTTCTCACAGCATGAAGCAAAAAGCGCTGTGGCTGCAAGCATGGCAATAAAGTTTCTTTTCATAGTAATATCATTTGATTGTTTATATTCACATACTGCAAATATAGAGCGCGAAGAACAAATTATAGCATAAACCACAAGAAAAAACGCGAGTTTTGTTCATTTTTATCACTTGTTTTAATACATTTGCACTATGGAAAAGAAGAGATTCAAGATAACGGAGAAATCGGGACTCATACTTGAGGGTGGTGGTATGCGTGGCATATTCACCATTGGAGTGCTCGACAACCTCATGGATCGTGGCATACGTTTCCCATATATAATAGGTGTGAGCGCCGGTGCCTGTAATGGCCTTTCATATATGTCGCACCAGCGCGGACGCGCAAAGTATGCCGACATTGACCTGCTAAAAGAGTACAACTACATTGGCATGAAGTATCTCTTTACCAAAGGCAACATCATGGATTTTGACCTGCTTTTCCACAAGTTCCCCGAGGAGATAAGCCCATACGACTATGACAAGTTGGCAAGCAGCCCCGAGCGTTATGAAATGGTCACCACAAGCTGCATCACCGGCAAAGCGTGCTATTTCGAGGAGAAGAAGAACCCCAAGCGAGTGATTGACATTGTCAAGGCATCAAGTAGCCTGCCGTTCGTATGCCCCATTGCTTATGTCGATGGTGAGCCCATGCTTGACGGTGGAATATCCGACTCCATACCACTTGAACGCGCAATGTCACTGGGATATGACAACAACCTTGTCATTCTCACACGCAACCACGGATACCGCAAGCCACAAAAGGCATCAAAAGTACCGTTCTTCTTTTACTGCAAATACCCCAACATCAAAGCTGCCATACGCAACCGCAATGCCATGTACAACAGACAGATGGAACTTGTGGAGGGAATGGAGCGCGAGGGAAGGGTACAGGTGTTGCGGCCGGTGAAACCTGTTGAGGTAGGGCGCATAGAGCGCAACATAGACAAGCTGCTTGCTCTGTATCAGGAGGGATATGACCTCGCCGCACAGATTGAGTTTGAAATGGAATAATGTATAAAAAACATACATATGGAACCACGTAAATACAGATTCAACAACTCGACGTTGACAATAATGTTTGGGGATATAATGACATCGAAATCCGAAGTCATTGTCAGTTCGGACAACACAGGCATAACAATGGGTGGAGGCTTGTCTGCATGCATTCTAAGAGCCGGTGGTGAAAGCATACGCCAGGATGCTAAAAAGAAACTGCCGGCACTGTTGGGCGATGTAGTAGTTTCAACAGCCGGCAACCTTGAGCACCAGAAATACATATTCCATTGCCTCACAATTGATTTCAAGAATGGTAGCGACTTCTACAAAGGCAAATTGTCAAACATCGATGATATAAACAATTATATCCTTCAACACTCGATAGACAAGTGTTTCCGTCTTCTTCAGGCTTTAGACATCAATTCCATAGCATTCCCATGCATTGGTGCCGGATCGGCCCACATCCCCATAACCAAAGTTGCCGAAGCAATGGCTGATGCCATTTCAAAGAATCTTTGCAGCACACAGAAACCATATCAGATAGAACTATATCTATACGACAAATATCACATAATGCAGGAGATTGACTACCTGGACGTTTTTGAGAATTTTGCAATCAAATCGGCTATGGCAAGTTATAAGGCACATATTCAGACAAGCCAAATGGAGAGCGATACAACCGATACTACAATTGCTGTGACCGCCATTCCTAAGCGCGAAGAGATGAAACACAAGGTTTTCATCAGCTATTCACGCAAGGACATTGCTACAGTAGACAAGGTTAGAAAAATTATGGATAAGTACAACATCCCTTATTGGATAGACAAGAAGGGAATTTTCAGTGGCGAGAATTACAAAGAGGTCATTGTTAACGCAATTGAAATTGCCAAAGTTGTATTGTTTTTCTCGTCGGCCAACTCAAATGCATCGGACAATGTATATCGCGAAATATCATGTGCTGTAAAATCAAGAAAGACAATAATTCCGATAATGTTGGACGATGCCCCATATGCAAAAAGCATCAGTTACGACATTTCGGACATTAACCAGATTGAATATGATAACACTGAAGAATTCAGTAATAAACTTATAACAAGCCTGTCATATTCATTGGAACTGTAAACGGACACTGAAATATAAAAATCAATAGCGTTCCATACCCAAAGGTTACGGAACGCTATTTTCAATAATTATATAGTTCTTAGTTGATTACAGGACGTATGGGCAACATTCTGTTGCGATATGTGTAGTAAAATCCGATAGTATTATTCTCCGTGTCATAACTAAAGATAATTGCAGCATCATTGGGTTCGTTCCCTTGATAAGAGGTACTGCTCCAATAAGAGAATAATGGCAAGAATATGTCATTGCCGTTGGGGCCATAAACCCTAAATCCGTTCACTCCATTGTATGTTTCCCCGTACCAATCACACTCATTTACCAATTCTCTAAAATCATC
>JAZREN010000036.1:0-41680 GCA_045660825.1 Bacteroidaceae bacterium | reverse complement strand
AGATGACATCTCCCACTTTTGGTTTTGACCGACAGGCATACCCTCGCTTAGGGTTGTAATTTCAGCATACTCGCCTTCCTTGTCGTTACTGCCAAGAACCTTTATTGAAGTAGGACGCTGGTTTGCATGGGTACTGTTTCGGGTTGTATAATCGATAGAGAGTTCACTGATTGCAACATCCACACCCAGGTCAACTGCAATATAGTGGTCATAACTGTTTACAGCACCGCCATCCCAAGTTGTTCCGAAGAATGTTCCGGTTTTTGCCGTTCCGTCATCGTTCTTGTCAATCAAAGCTCCAATGCCGTCGCAGTCCCAAGCTGTCGCGTTAGACCATATATAGAAATCACTCTCGTCATCGGTTGTCTGCAATGCAATGGCCGTTTTTGCAGTTGTTTTGTCGGCAACCTCGCCAAACAAAGTTTCCATTTTGGCAACAAGTTCTTCAATGGCAGTTCTTGAGTCCTGAGCAAAGTCAGCAGCAATGATTCCGTTAATCTTCTCGCAAATTGCTCCAAGCTCGCTTATTGCAGTCTGCAAATCAGCTGCTGTAGGATTTGCATTTTCCTGCACAAGAGGACCGGCCTCGCTTATTTCATTTATCAATGTCCCAAAATCTTCCTGACCAATAGCCGATTTGTAATAATCGTCAATGACTCCGTCATTTTCATTGGCAATTTTTACATACAATGTCTGTGCCTGATATAGAAGTTCATTGAGTTGCGCCTTAAGAGCTGATGTCGAACTCATTGCCTCCTCAAGTGCAGCCTTTGCAGCCTGTAGCTTATCTATCTGCACCTGCAACAAATCCTCTGACGTTGCAATGTTCTTCATTGTTACAGCGGCGTCAACCTCTTGACGAGTCTCTATAAGCAAATCCTCCGAAACAAGTCCCTGATACTCGGGATTGATGGTTACAGAATACTCACCGACTATATTAAAACCGAATTCAGAGATTGCAAAGTAATAACCACCACCATTGCTACCCTGTGATTCAGCCACCTCAAATTTGAAGAAACGGTAATCCTTTGTCGATGCTATATCTGCAGAGGTCCACTTTGCAGATGTACCTGTAGGCAACGGATTTGTGGCATCAGAAGATGTAAATGTCGCAATTGGAGTCGCGTCGTACAAAGGTGTGTCATTCTCGGTCTCGGCAACACCGCCATAGACATTGATTATTTTAGGCGCACAACCCGTTTGATTTCGCGTGGTATAATTAAAGTTCACCTTGCGGGCAGAGTTTCCTTTTCCCAAATCAACACGCAAGTATGGTGGTGAAACCATTGTAGAAGTGTTATAATCTGAGTGGAAATGTGTATTCACATTGCCATCGAGCAAGTTATAACCGTTCTCTGCCGAAGAGTAGTCGCTGTGAGAGGTTCCACCTGCGGTATAAGGATTTTCGGCATAGAGTTTGCCAAGCAAATCGACATTGGCACCGGCTATCACGGTAGCCTCGCCAACCTGAGCGATAAGTTCATTTGTAGCATCAATCAGCTCCTGCAGCTCTGTTTTCTTGGCATCGGTAACACCATTATATTCTTCAACAAGAGCATCGTATGCAGCCTGCAGAGCTTCTTTTGCTTCAGCAATGCCACTACCGTTTGTAATAGCGGTTCTTGCATCAACAAGTTTGTCGGCAACAGTTGCGACAGTACTCTGATTCACGACATCTTTATATGCATCGTTCACTTTAGAATATGAATTCAATCTCTCGAGCGAGAATTCCGACATACCAAAGTAGTAGTGATTATCGAACTTGCCACCTGTAGCATTTGTAACCGTCAAGCGGATATAGCGGTAATTGGTACCCTTTGCTCCCAATGTCGCCGATGTATATGTACCCTCCTTTGCTGTTGGCAAATCAGTCAATGTAGTAATATCCGTGAACTCATCAAGGATGTTTGCACCCTGCACTTTTATAGTGTTTGCAGCATCGACATTCCAAGATGATGAAGGCAAGTTTGTGTATTTGAGGACAAACTGGTCAATGGGTAACTCCTCGCCCAGATCTATCTGCAGGTAGTGGTCGGCACCCGGCGATGTACCGGTCCAGACTGTGTGGAAGAATGTTGTGACATTGTTGTCGAGCAGATACTTCGGTTCGTGCCCAGCCTCGGTCGCATTTGAAGTTATAAAGAAAGCTGAATTCGCATTATCGGCCTGCAACTGCACTTTACCTTTCAAAGAGACCGTTGCCACCTCATTCATAAGTGTCTCGGTCTTTGCAATAAGTGCCTGCAGTTCATCACTGGCCTGTGTCGCCTGGCTGTTTGTACTACCCTCAACAGCGGTGAGATACCACTTTGATGCGCTTGCACCGGCCTCCCAACCCACAACATTACCATATGAGTTGTCGTGCAGGGTGGCAAACTCAGCCGCAGGCGATACTGAAATTGCCCAAGTACCTACAGGGGAATCCTGAATCAAAGAGTATGCTGCAGCGCTTGCCTGGTCCGAAACAGAAGAGACAAGAGTACTCTTTGATGCCGCAGCAAGATAATTGCCCGAAACATTATACAAATTATAAACGCCATCGGTTCCGGTTGTCTTGAACTGCCATTTTGAGGTGTCGAGTGTTTTGTCTACACCCGTATTTGAACGCACACCGGAACTCAAATACATTGTCTTGTCCTTATAGGCATAGTTTGTGATAATGTATGTCAGCGATGGGTCGAACGGCACATAAGAGAGATTCGGAGAATTTACGAATTTCTCTTTCTCGGTATAGAGCAGTTCGTATGCTGCAGCGAAGCCTGTACCGCTTGCAAGCACCGTCTTTGCAGACTCGACAGCAGCCAACAACTCGGTTGCACAAGCCTCTGTATAGAATCCGATATGAGTGTATGTGCCATCATCGATTGGCATAGTATCTACCTTTTTGATAAGAGCATCCAACATCTCGCGCTGAATGGCAGAGAGGTCAACCTCGGCCTCGGATGTTTCGCTATCTGTATCGACAGCCACAATTGTAGCCTTGCCGGTTGCAAGCAAGTAGGCAGCCTCGTCATTGAGCGCAAATTCAGTCTTGTTACTGAACGAAACAAGCTCGCCGTCCTCGTTGAGCACAAGGAAACCGATACCACCCTCGCCGCCACTCATTGTAACTGTTCCATCGGCCGAAACGGTAGCGGTATAATTGGTTAGCGTTTCAATCTCACCATCGATAAAGTCGTTAACCGAACCAAGATCGGCTGTCGCGCTGCCATCCCAAAGAGAGCGTTTTGTTGCACCGTCGTGCTTTACGGTTGTCTCGCTTGTGGCATCGTTGATGAGAAGAGCGGCATAGTTCACAGGATAATCCTTATCCTTAACACTCTTTATTGCAGCATCAATCTGTTCCTGGGTTATATTGTATGTTGCATTGCTGTAGTCACCTACAAAACGGTTGTCCATAATTTCAAAATAACCGTGAGCACGGAAGAACTCGGTCAAGTCCTCACCGGCAGCATCGCAAGCGTGCTGATAGAAACGGAGCAACGAGGTCTCACCGCTTATCTGTCCACCGTTCACCAATGGCACCTGACGACAAAGTTCGAACAGACGGGGCCAGAACTGTGTGTTATTACCGGCAAGGTGGTAGTAGAGCCACAGGCGGTAGTACAAATGGGTGATAGCCCAAATGTTGTTTGTATAAAGGTCGTTGCCATCGGTATTGAACGCACCGAGCACACTCTCCAAAGAACCCTCGCTACCATTGACACGCGATGTTCCCATACCCATATACCAAACGGCTACGTTTGAGAAGAAGTTGTTGGTAACCTCGGTTTGTCCGTTGAGGTTGAAGACACCCTGGTGCTGGTGACCAATCTCGTGCGCAGGTCCCCAAGTGGGGCCGGCTTCGGCAGCAATTTTACCAATAACACTACCCATTGTATTGTAGTGGTAGTTACATACTCGCCAACCACCGCTCATATAACCGCTAGGTGCACCGACGGCTGCGCCATGATGGTTGAAATATTCGCTGTAATCAAGACCCTGACAGAAATCCTTGTAAGTTTTTGTTTCTCCGTTAACTGTAGCCTCGCCATAGTTATAGATTTCGGCAGCAGTTCCCTCGCTTGTCCAGCGTGGATAGAGTGAGTTCATCTTATCCATTGCAGATGTACTCACAAGACCCATTGTTGCAAGTTCGCTGTACATAATGCGGTCCCAGGCCTCGAGCATAATGTTGATTTTACCGTTTGAGGCATCGAGGTTCATACCGGAATAGCTACCGTCAAAAGAACCGAATGTATTGCCACTGCCGCCATAGCAGTTGGGAGTTGAGGGGACAGTTATATTGTCAAGATGGTAGGCAAGAGCATATTCCAAGCCACCGCCATCGTTATAGGTACAGAACGCACCTTTACCACTCTCGTATGTTCCGAATGGGAACAATGGAGTCTGGCGGTGACCAAGCAACGCGAAATCTGTAGAGAGGGCAACACGCGCCTTGTAATAGTTCCAATCCTCGTCGTTATCCACCTCGCCCCAAAGATTTTCTGTGCCCGAATCTGTTGCGCGGAAGTCACCGATTGCATTGTAGTAACCATTGATATGTCCACCCTCTATGTGGATTTTCAAAGGTTTATAATCGGACAGTTTATGTAGGAATTTCTCTTCGATTGTCGCACCACTCCCATTGTATGTGTGAACAAGATAGTTAATCCACAACTGGCTGCCGTCATTGAAATAAGGAACAACATTCAAACCCTCGTACAAACGGGTATAGGTTGCATTGCTATAATAACCTGTTGCTCCGTGACCGGTCTGATGAGCAATCCAAAGCTCTGCACCTTCCTCTATAGTACCCTCGACCATAATATAGATGGGTTCACCGCCATCGGCGTAGATACCGGTGGGGTTATCCATATTACAGTGTGCATTGAAACGCAGATAACTTGTAATCTCGCCCTCGATACTGTAAGGTTCGTACATCTGCACACGGAAACGCTTGGCATAATCATTATTCCAAGTGTCTGAAACTGTCCACAAACTGTGGTTTGTATTATTGTTGCCGTTAGGGCGGTCGGCAGGGGCAACTGTAGATTCAGTCCAATCGCCACCATACACCTTATCTACCATTTTCTGCAAAGCAGCCGGCAGATTCTTATATGCATCGGTTGCTTTGGCAGCATCAAGCGTTGCAAGTTTGGGAGTAACACAAGACTTATCGCTAAAGAGAACATCAAGGTATCCCTCATATGCATCCACCGTAGCCGATGGAACGACAAGAGATTCAACCTCAGCCCAGACTGCTGCCAATTGTTCGTCACTATACTCCACCATCATCGGTGTCCACTGAGAATTTCCAGCACTATTTTCCCAACTGACGATGTTGTTGCCTGCATCCTTGTGCATATACGCATATCCATTGGAATCAGAAGCACCACGAATAGCATAGTTGCCATTTACTGCAGTCACAGTAAAGTTGTTACTACTCTCGGTCAAGCCCCACTCCCCTGACGTACCGTTGTTACCCAAAAGGTAACGGCCATTGGCAAGGTTGCGGAAAGTGTAGTTACTGCCGTCTGTAGTCACATACCACTGTTGAGACTTGTCGGTCTCACTTGTAGAAACCGCAGCAACATCGGTAAGCGCGCTTGCACCCAACGAAACAGAAGTGGTTCCACTGCATACAATGCGGTAGACTTTACCATTCTCAAACTGCGCCCACGATGTTGTACTCAACATCAGCAGCACAGCAACAAAAAGATGTGTAAAAATTCTTTTCATTTTTATATTTTGTTTTTCATTTATTCTCAACACATTGCAAACCGGAGCTTTTTAAATAATCATTTACACCGCTCTCAAAAGCACCCGGAAAAGCTGTTTCAAAATGCTGTATTTTTATGCGTAAAATATTACTATACAATTATCTACAATGCACAAAGTTACAAATTTTCACGCTTTTTTACAATCAAAAACCGGCAAATCTTTACGCGCGCGAGGATTTTGTATGTAAAAGGCGTTTTTTGTACAACGAACACCGGTGACTGCATAGCATAGTTACCCGGTGTCCTACAGCAGAGGAGAAGAAAAACGGCATCACATATATTTGTTTACAGAGATTATTACTATCTTCGCAAAACATGTTAAACGATAAATCCAAAACAGAATATTATGACAAAGAAACTTAACACCGGCACACTTTGCGTACAGGGTGGCTGGCAGCCAAAGAAGGGTGAGGCGCGTGTGTTGCCTATTTTTCAGAGTACTACATTCAAATATGACACAAGCGAGCAGATGGCTCGTCTGTTCGACCTTGAGGATAGCGGTTATTTCTATAGCCGACTGCAGAACCCCACAGTTGACGCGGTGGGTGCCAAAATCAACGCCCTGGAAGGTGGCGTAGGCGCAGTGATGACATCATCGGGCCAGGCTGCGAACTTCTACGCAATACTGAACATCTGCCAAGCCGGTGACCACTTTGTATCGGCAACTACCATCTACGGTGGCACATACAACCTGTTTGCAGTAACATTGAAGAAAATGGGTATTGAGGTTACATTCGTTGACGCTGATGCTCCTGCCGAGGAGATTGAGAAGGCGTTCCGCCCGAACACAAAGGCATTGTTCGGCGAGACAATCTCGAACCCGAGCGTGAATGTACTTGATATTGAGAAGTTTGCTGACATTGCTCACCGCAACGGTGTGCCCCTTATCATTGACAACACATTTGCGACACCGGTGAACTGCCGCCCTATCGAATGGGGTGCAGACATTGTTACACACTCTACAACAAAATACATGGACGGTCATGCAGTTGCTGTTGGCGGTTGCGTGATTGACAGCGGTAATTTCGACTGGGAGGCACAGCACGACAAGTTCACCTGCCTCACCGAGCCCGATGACAGTTACCACGGCCTCATATACACAAAGAACTTTGGCAAGGCGGCCTACATAACAAAGATGATTTCACAGGTAATGCGCGACCTGGGTGCAATGATGGCTCCCGAGAATGCATTCTTGCTGAACCTTGGACTGGAGACACTGCACCTGCGCATGCCACGCCACTGCGAGAATGCGCAGAAGGTTGCCGAGTACCTTGAGAAGCACCCTAAAGTTAAATGGGTGAACTACTGCGGCCTGCCAAGCAGCAAATACTATGAGCTTGCACAGAAGTACTTGCCAAACGGTGGTTGCGGTGTGATGGCGTTTGCCGTTGAGGGCGACAAGGAGGATGCAATACGTTTCATGGATAGCCTGAAATTCATTGCCATTGTGACACACGTGGCCGACGCTCGCTCATGCGTGCTGAACCCGGCGAGCCACACTCACCGCCAGTTGAGTAACGAGCAGCTCATTGAAGCAGGCATCGACCCCGACTTGATTCGCCTGTCGGTAGGTATTGAGGATGCCGAGGACATCATTGCCGACATTGAGCAGGCGTTGCAGGCATTCTAATGGACGCTTATATGAAAAGATTACTCTTGTTTGCAGGTGCACTGCTATGGTGCGGACACATCATGGCCGGGATTGGAGTTACAATGCCGGCCGATTCCGCACGCGCTCAGATGCAAATAAAGCAGGTTCCCAAGAGCAGCGACATCACAAGCCCAACAAGTGCAGACAAAAAGCCGGCATTCAAGTCAATAGAAAAAGAAAACCCCAAAATAGACAAGGGCTTGGCTAAAAAAGAGAATACCAATGCCGTAAAAAAGGACGCGATACCGGCTGTAAGCTATCCCTTTTACCCCGGAGGGAACATTGCAATAAGGGAATTTGTGAGACAGAACCAGCAATACCCGCCGGAATGCAAGCGCGAACGTCTGAGAGGAAGGGTTGAAGTTATGATAGCCATTGCGCCCGATGGCACACCGCACAGTGCGACAATATCAAAAAGCAGCGGGAACATACACATGGATGCCGAGGCTTTGCGCATAGCGGAGTTGATGCCTAAATGGCAGCCGGCACCCGAAAGCGAAGATCCACAGGCTATTGACTATATCATTTTTGTAAACTTCCGCCCGGGAAGATGACAAACAACAAAAAAAGAGAATTGGCAATTCTCTTTTTTTGTTACTGATTCTTTGCCTTGAAGGCCAGGGCGTAGAGCCTCATCTGCTTTATCATTGCCAACAGGCCGTTGCTGCGTGTTGGAGAAAGATGTTCCTTCAAGCCTATGGCCTCAACGAAATAGGGTTCATTGTCGAGGATTTCATCGGGGGTATGTCCCGAATAGACCTTGATGAGTAATGACACGATACCCTTTACAATAAGCGCATCGCTCTCGGCACGGAACAGCACCTTACCATCGACATAGTCGGCCTGAAGCCATACGCGGCTCTGGCAACCCTCGATAAGGTTATTGTCGGTCTTGTACTCCGCTGGTAGCGGCTCCTGCTCACCACCAAGGTCTATGAGTAGCTGATAGCGGTCGAGCCAATCGTCAAAATCGTTGAACTCGAGTATAATCTCGTCCTGTATCTCTTTTATTGTAGCCATTATTTCTCGTTATAGATTACTGTAAGCACCGTTTGACCGACAGCCTTGAGGGTGCCGGCGTCAATCCAGTCCATATCGTCCTTCATTGTATGATGGTAAGGACCGAAACCATTGGGGCTTTCGGGGTCGTAGTTGATTATATCAATGCAGGGGATGCCTGCGGTGGTATTCACATAGAGATGGTCGTCAGTGATTGCGCCACCCTCTTCGTCAATAAAATACCGGGAATAACCGGCTTTCCTGGCCCACTGCCATACATTGTGCACTACACCCGGCGCAAAATGCATAGAGTATGCCTCCTGCAGGAATCTGGAACCGGGTGCTCCTACGATATCAAGCAATATACCATATCGTGGAGTGTAGCCCGATGTATGCGGGAAATATGACCAGAACTGCGAGCCCAAAGCCCAGGAGTGCCTGATGGAAGAGTACTTCTCGACATCGTTCTCGTGAAGACCATAGTCCTCGGCATCGAAAAGGATGATATCGACACCTACCTTCGTTGGATTCATCGAGAGTTGGCGCGCCACCTCGAGCAGCACTCCCACTCCACTACCACCATCATTGGCACCTGGAATTGGCTTGTAATGGTTGGCCTTGTCGGGGTCGGAGTCGGCCCAAGGGCGTGTATCCCAATGGGCACAAAGCATAACACGGTTCGGATTTTGGGGCTGGAACTGCGCTATTATGTTGCGTGCCTTGAATGCGTCACCGTTATATGCCTTGAGGTCGACATCCTGCGTGAGGACATCGGCACCATATGAGCGCAATGTATTCACAAGAAAATCGCCGCACTTGCGATGCGTTGCAGTACCGGGGACACGGGGGCCAAAGGCAACCTGGCGGGCCACGAAGCTATATGCGCTGTCGGCATCGAAGATGGGCACAATGGCTACCGGTTCTACAGTTTTTGCAGCATCATCCGGCACAACTGTTGCTGCAGGCGACTCACCCGACACAGCATTGCTCTTTGGAGCACCACCGCAATTCACAAGCAGCAGTGCCACAAACAGCATATATACCTTGTACATCATTGCCATATGGGTTATCGGTTCAATCTCCAGGTTGCACCCTCCTTGCCGTCCTTGATTTCAAAACCAAGTTCTGCAAGTTCGTTGCGTATCTTGTCACTGGTAGCCCAATCCTTGTTTGCCTTGGCAATCTGACGCTGCTGCAACAGCATGTCTACCACCTTGCCCAAAGCCTCCTCGCGCGCGCTATTTGAGCCCTGCTCCTCGCGCAAACCAAGAATGTCGAAAGCAAAGAGTTGGAATGCAGCCTTGAGTTCAGCCAGGTCGGCCTCGCTGATGGTAGCCTTCTTGTCGGCCAGCTGGTTGATGGCACGTGAAGCATCGAAGAGATGTGAGATGACCTGAGCTGTGTTCATATCGTCGTTCATGGCATCGTAGCACTTGCTGCGCAAATCCTTCACGTCAACGGTTGTCTCGCCCGATGCAACAAGACCACCAAGTGTCTTGTAGGCCTCAAGCAGACGCTGCAAACCCTTCTCGGCAGCCTGTAGCGCCTCGTTACTGAAATCGACAGTGCTGCGATAGTGCGCCTGGAGGATGAAGAAACGGATTGTCATTGGAGTGTAGGCCTGTGACAACAGTTCGTGTGAACCGTTGAAGAACTCGTCAAGGGTGATGAAGTTACCCAATGACTTGCCCATCTTTGTTCCGTTGATGGTAATCATGTTGTTGTGCATCCAGTACTTTACAACATGATGACCCATAGCAGCCATGCCCTGCGCAATCTCACACTCATGGTGTGGGAACACAAGGTCCATGCCACCGCCGTGAATGTCGAACTGCTCGCCAAGATACTTGCGTCCCATTGCTGTACACTCACAATGCCAGCCGGGAAAGCCGTTGCTCCATGGCGATGGCCAGCGCATGATGTGCTCGGGCTGCGCACATTTCCAGAGGGCGAAGTCGGCAGGATTACGTTTCTCGTCCTGTCCGTCGAGTTCACGGGTTGTATTGAGGACATCGTCGAGGTTGCGACCCGAAAGGATACCATATTTGTGTGCCTTGTCATACTTGGCAACATCGAAATATACAGAGCCCTGGCTCTCGTAGGCAAAGCCATTGTCGAGAATCTCCTTAACGAGTTCTATCTGCTCAATGATGTGTCCCGATGCATGTGGCTCAATGCTTGGTGGCAACACGTTCAAGGCATCCATCACCTTGTGATAGTGCAGGGTATACTGCTGCACAACCTCCATTGGCTCAATCTGCTCAAGACGTGCTTTCTTTGCAATCTTGTCCTCGCCCTCATCGGCATCGTGCTCAAGGTGACCCACATCGGTGATGTTGCGCACATAGCGTACCTTATAACCCAGATTCTGGAGATAACGGAACAGCACGTCGAAAGTAATTGCAGGACGCGCATGACCAAGATGGGCCGGGCCATAGACTGTGGGGCCGCAGACATAAAGACCCACATTGGGTGCATTGAGCGGTTCGAACAGCTCTTTCTTGCGAGAGAGCGTGTTGTATATCATAAACTTGTTTTCCATATGCTTGTTTGTTAGTCAGTTAAATATATATAGTTATTTGAATTTTCGTGTTGCATTGCGGTTTGTCTTGCGTCGCTCTTTAGCCGGTTTCTGTTTGGTTATCTCATGCGGCTTCTGCCCGCTAAGCGGGGCACCCACATCCCAATCGTCCTGCGAGTACTCGAACAGTGCACGCAAATCGAGCGCATGGTGATAGTATGAAACCTGTTCGGGTTGTATGCCCTTCTCATAGTCACCGGTATCCCATTTACCATTTCCATTGGCATCGAAGATAAGACGCATATAATATGTACCCGGCTTTACAAAATAAAATACCGCATGACCGTTATCAGTCACCTGCTCCATTACAACATTTTCACGTGCATCGAGCAACTGTAGTATTCCATTGCTGCGCACACCGGCGATATTCACATAAAGCGCAGCATACTCGTCGAGCGACTTGAAGGTGATTTCGCGCGTGAATTTCTCGGAAACACCGCCATACAATCCTTTGAATGCAGCAGAGTCGGCCGTAACAAGATAGGTCTGTTCGGGGCGCCACTCTGCAAAGATATTATATTTGCGGATATTTACCGAATCCTGAGAGAAAACCATATCGACCGGCACCCAAAGAGTATCTTTCTTGATGGCGACTGAAATAAGAGAGGTATCCACCAAGAGCAACGGCTCGTCAAATGTAAACGTACAATTGGCATTCACATCCATTGAAGACGAACCGCTGAAACGCACCGGCAACGCCTTCTGCTTTGGAATATATACCGGAGGATTGGCCTCGTCATAATCGGGCATACTTTTTGCCTTGCGCATGAAGTTCTTCTCGTCGTCCTCATACTTCTTGCGTTGTTGCTTCAGCACTGCCTCCCAACGTTTTTTTGACGAAACGGACAGAGTATCTTGTCTGTCCACAGTGTCACCTTCAAGACCAACGGCCTTGTACGTCAGTTTGAGTGCAAGCGTGTCGTTACGATAGAGCATTGAGTCCTTGAGCCAATAGACAAGGGTATCCATTCTGGCACTCTTCTCAATCACAGAGGCATCGGCAAGGTCAAAATCAAACCCCTCAAGCAATGGCAGTTCATCATTGGGCGCTGCAAAAAAGAACGTCAACTTGTTATGTGGATCACGTGTATGCTTTACCAGATACTGCGAAAAGAAATTCTCCTTGAAGACACGCAGCACGAGGTCATCGGGCATAAAGCGGGTATAGTTGACATAACGTATTGTATCGATGGTCACGCTGTCGCGCCAAACGGTATCGGGGCGCACAGCGGGTGCACAATGTGGTTCAATGACTGTTGACAGATAGGCTATAGCCTCGCTCTTCTGGTCAAAGAAATAGTTCTGGTTGGCATCGGCAAGAGCATACACCCTGTATTTGCCGGGAGCTATGCCTTTGATGGTAAAACGCCCGCGAGAATCGGTGCGCGACACGCGCTCAAAAGGCAACTTGGTAAAGGCACTATCGTCAAGGCACGAGTGCAGACCCACAACCATACCTTTAATTGGCTCAAGATCCTGTGCATTGAGTACCGTACCCGAAACAGCCAATGTATCTACCGTTTCACCGGTAGAGAAGACATAGGCAAAATTTTCATACGGATTACCTTCATTATTGTCTACAATGGCATCACCGAAATCAATGGAATAGGTTGTATTGGGCTTCAAGGAATCGAAGAGTTCAACCATAACCTTCTTGCCGCTGTACTTTATATCGGGCATCTGCAACTGAGGAGGAGAGACAACGACATTCTCGAAGGCGTTCTCAAGTTTGACATTCTCGTCGAACTCCAATGTCACTTTTGCAACGGTGACACCTGTTGCATTGAGCACAGGGGTAGCCTTGAGAAGAACCGGTGGTTCCTCATCATAGGGCCCGCCATCGGGCGACCCGATGCTGGCACATGCCACAAAAGCAAGTGCCATGAGTATTGACATTGTAAATTCCTTTATTCTCATTTTTCGTTCAACTCCAAAAGTTCCTCAATATATTGACGGCTGTTGCTGAGACGCGGCACTTTATGCTGACCACCAAGCTTACCTTTACTCTTGAGCCAATCACCGAAAAGGTTCTTGCGTGCAACAACAAGTTCAAGTTGTTGCATAGTCTTGTTCTTATATCGTTTTGCCTCGTAATCGGAGTTTATCTGCTGGAGCGAGACATCAAGTATCTTGGCAAAATGCTCAAACGATTCAGGTTCCCGGGCAAACTCTATGAGCCATTGATGACAACAATGTGCATTCTCGTCCATAAACACCGGAGCCGCGGTGTATTCGAGAACCCTTGCGCCGGTTTCGCGGCATGCCATTTGCAATCCTTTCTCGGCATTTTCAACAATCAATTCTTCGCCAAAAGCGTTGATAAAATGCTTTGTACGACCTGAAATAACTATTTTATAAGGATCCTTGCTTGTAAAGCGCACAGTGTCACCTATCATATAACGCCACAGGCCACACGAGGTTGAAATGAGCATGGCATAGTTCTTGCCGACCTCCACCTCCCATAAAGGGAGCACTCGCGGATTGGGAGCACCAAAATCCTCAAAAGGCATGAATTCATAGAACACATCATAGTCTATCATCAGCAACAATGCCGGGTCAAGCGGGTCATTCTGTATTCCGAAGAATCCCTCACTGGCATTGTACGTCTCGACATACTTCATATCGCCGTTGCGGATGAGTTGATGGTACTGTTCACGATATGGCGTGAACGCCACACCTCCATGAAAGAAGACCTCGAGATTGGGCCACAACTCGTCGACACTGCGTTTGCCTGTAATGTCGAGCATATGCTTGAGAACAGCCATCATCCACGACGGCACGCCCGAAAGGTTCGTAATATTCCTGTCACAAGTGAGACGGGCAATCCGGTCCATCTTCTCCTCAAAATCGCCTAAAAGGGCAATCTCTTTTTGTGGGACGCGGAACAGATTGACAAGCGGGCTGCAGTTCTCAATGAGAATTGCACTCAAATCACCGACAAGGCTACTAGGCAAATTGTAGTTTGGCGAATGACTGCCGCCCAAGATGAGTCCTTTACCTGATAAAAGACGACTGCCGGGATTTGCAGCCAAGTATGTTGCAACAACGTCTGTGGCGCCCTGATAGTGCACATTACGTAGACCGGCCTGAGTGACAGGAATGAACTTGCTTTTGTCATTGGTTGTTCCCGACGACTTCGCAAACCACTTGCAGCCACCTTTCCAAAGCACATCCTTTTCGCCACGGCGCATGCGGTCAATATCGCCTTTCAACGTCTCGTAGTCTTGTATTCCTACCCGAGAGGCAAATTGCTCATATTGCCGGATCGCAGGATAGTTGTGCCTTATACCCCATTCGGTAGCCGATGCCTCGTCTATGAGACGCTTCAGCACACTACGCTGTATTGCCTCGGTTTCCGTGGCATACCTTGCTATAGCCTTGACGCGGCCATTCAAGAAAAAGCGTGCAAATGGGGTCAGGTTCATAGTCTATTACAATATGTAATTGCAACAATTGTTGTTTATTCGTTGTACTTTGCAAGTCCTCCCTTAAGGAACTCCATAAATTTAACTACATTCTTGTCAAAGGCAAAAGAGCCGTTCAAACGGTTACCCTCGGCATCAACCAGTACATAGAATGGCTGCGAAAGCGCACCGAACTCATGCTGCTGGACATATGTCCATTTTTCGCCCACCTCGGTATATTCCAAACCATCCTCACCAACAAAAGGTTCGGGTAGTTCTCTTCTGTCATCCACATACAAAGAAGCTACGATATAGTTGTCGTGCAACATCTTGAGTACCTCTTTGTCACTGAGGACTACAGACTCCATCTCACGACAATTTACGCAGCCATGGCCGGTAAAGTCGAGGAAGATTGGCTTGTTCTGCTCGCGGCTCATCTTCACAGCCTCATCGTAATCGTGTGTATCGGCCTTGAAGATTGCAGGGCTTTCACTCACGCCAAGTGAGTACATATTGAAATCCTGTGTAAACATAGGAGGTGCAAAAGCACTGATAGCCTTACAAGGAGCACCCCACAAACCGGGAATCATATATATGGCAAAAGCAAACGAGAGCAACGCGCCGAAGAAACCAGTCACACTTGTTGTCTTGTCGCTTGGATCATCGTGTGGCATGCGGATAACCTTGAGCAAATACAAGCCAAGAAGAATAGCCAAACCAATCCACAACACGAGGAATGTCTCGCGGTCAAGGATTCCCCAACCTTTGGTAAGGTCGGCAACCGAGAGGAACTTCAAGGCAAATGCAATCTCAACGAAACCAAGTACAACCTTGATGGTGTTCATCCAACCACCGGAACGTGGTGTCTGCTTGAGCAGAGATGGGAAGATTGCAAAGACGGTAAATGGCAAGGCAAGAGCCAATGCAAAGCCGAACATTCCGACAGCCGGGCCCAGATAGTCACCCGATGTTGCAGTCTCAACAAGCAGGAAACCGATAATAGGACCTGTACATGAGAATGACACTAACGCCAGAGTGAACGCCATGAGGAAGATGCTCAGGATACCGGTTGTGCTGCTGGCTTTCTCATCGACCTTGTTTGTCCATGATGATGGCAGCTTGATTTCGAAACCGCCAAGGAATGACGCACCAAAGACAAGCAACATAAGGAAGAAGAATACATTGAAGAATGCATTTGTTGCAAGCTGGTTGAGCGCGGCTGGGCCAAAGAGCAATGTCACAGCCAAACCGAGCAACAGATATATCACAACAATTGATGCGCCATATATGAATGCCTCACGGACTGCCTGTTTTCTCTCTTTTGAACGTTTGAGGAAGAAGCTCACTGTCATTGGAATGATTGGCCACACGCAAGGAGTGAGCAGCGCCAACAGACCACCACCGAAACCAAGGATAAAGGTCATCCATATTGAACTGTGATCATTTTCTGCAGGCTCTTCAGTTGCAGCAGCAACAGTTTCTACAGCCGCCGGCTCTGCCTCGACTACAGGTTCTGCTGTTTCTGCTGTATCAACTTTGACCTCCTCAACGACAGTTTCTACTGTCTCAGGAACTACAGCCACGGGCTGGCTTACAACAGCTTCCTGTTTTACAGGTGCCGGAACAGTCTTCTCTACCACTGCGGGCTTTGCCTCTGCAACGGGTTTGGCTTCGTTCTTTTTCTCTACGGGAGCTGCAGGTGCTGCGAGTGTAACGGCAACATCGTCATTTGTTATCACAAAATCGTAACGGCCGGGAACACAACCCATATCACCACAAGATTGGTAATTCAATGTACCCTTCAACTTGAAGTTCTTCTCGAGCACCTTGAAAGTCTGTGTGAACGATGCAAACTCCTTGAAATAGGTCACCTGCATATCAAACACAGGCTCATACTTTGTCAGAGCCTCATCAACAGGAGCCAATGCGCCTATAAGTTCGACACCCTCGAGCTCGGTAAATTTCACATATGTGGGCTTTGGGCCACCCTTTGGAATATCGGTTGAATACATGTAGTATCCATCGGCAATCTCGGCGATAAACTCAATTACCACCTCTGCACCTTTTGCGGTCATCTCGTGAGAGACTGTAACCGGTTTCTGCGCACCTGCCTGCAACACTGTCACAAACAGGAACAATGACATGATAAATTTCTTCATTTCTATATATTTTTATTGTTTTTCAAAGTATTTACAATTCCATAGGGTTCTTCCTGATTCGCCACTCGGCCGGATAGAGGTTATTTGCCCTGTTGCCGATATTCTTTGCGAAGCCTATTGGAGCTCCATTATATGTGAGCAACAGATATCCTACCGGTGCCTGGTCAAAGGTCAATGCCTCGCGATGCAGATATGCAAGCGCCTTTTCACGTTCAAGTTCCACGTTACTGAAGGCATCCTTACAAAGTACATTACTCATCGCCAACTGATGCAACGGTAGCAACTTGTTGTTCTTGACATCGGCCAACGGCAACGCACAATGCAGCACCTTGAGTTTCTGCTGCAGGGCAAGCATAGCATTGGTATGTTCACGCGGCATAGCCACCACACGTTCGCCCTGTTGTACAAAATTGAACTCGCCAGGCGATGTCACCCATTTTTCAAGTGCCGCCTTGAGTTTTGCAGGAACCGACTGAAAACGTTGTTGCCTAGGTTGTGCCAAAGGAGCATCTCCATCCTTGCGCAACGCCGCAATGAAGAAACCCTCGCCCGCAGTATATCCGGGTATAAAACGATACACCGGCAAATCACCTGCAAGAGCACCGGTAACACCCCAATCACCCTTTTCCACGCTCAACGGTGTTGCACCAAGTTCATCGGCTATCCACTGCACGCACTCCTCATTCTCCTCGCGGTTGAAAGTACATGTACTGTAAATGAGCACTCCACCGGGACGCAATGATGGCCATATGTCACTCAAGATACGCTTTTGACGTTTCACGCACTGCTCTACGTTAGAGTGGCTCCACTGCTCTACCGCACCTTGGTCCTTACGGAACATTCCCTCGCCCGAGCATGGTGCATCCACCACTATCAAATCGAAAAAGTTTCCGAAGGGAGTAAAATCGGTTGGTTCGTTGCGCGTAACGACAGACGATGTTGTACCCCATTTTATGACGTTCTCGACAAGTATCTGCGCCCTTTGCGGTACAGGTTCATTGGAAACCAGCATGCTTCCCTTTGGCAATAGGGAGAGAAGATGGGTAGTCTTGCCACCTGGAGCTGCGCACAGGTCGAGCGCACGCACCGGAGCATCGATATATCTTTTTACAAACTGTTCAATGAACATTGATGATGCCTCCTGCACGTAATAGCATCCGGCATGGAAAAGCGGATCGGCCGTAAAGACCGGACGAGCAGAGAGATAACGTCCATCAACAGCCCATGGAACAGGTGCATTGCTGTTGTCGGGGGCATGCTTTGACGTATTGTAACGTATACTGACTACCGGTTCAGTATCAAGCGCCTCCATAAAACGGGCAAAGCGCTCCTTACCGAAAAGGAGTTCTGTTCTTTCAACAAAAGCGGTATTCAGTTCCATATTATCTATTGAAAACACTGCGCATAGCGCACAAAAAGGCATTATCAAGGCAAAGATAGTAAAAAACAAACAAAACCCACGAAAGTTGCGCCAACATATTTCACAAAGAGTACAAAATTTTTGCAAAACACAGGGAATATACAGAAAAATGTCAGCAAAAGAGAGAAATATTTTAAAAAATGCAAACACAAGATAGAAACAACACAACAAAAGGCATTCAGCCGACAAAAAAGAAAAAAGCACGGCAATGAATAGGAATATTTAATGCGAAAGCTTATCTTTGCGAGTATATTGCCTTGCAACCACGCATTGCGCTATTAGAATCCGTAATAAAACAAAACTAAATATGAAACAATATCTCGATTTGCTAAACCGCATCCTCACCGAGGGTACAAAAAAACACGACCGCACAGGCACCGGCACAATAAGCGTGTTCGGACACCAGATGCGATTCAACCTTGAAGACGGATTCCCTTGCCTTACCACTAAGAAACTTCACTTGAAATCCATAATACACGAACTGCTGTGGTTCCTGAAAGGTGACACAAACGTAAAGTACCTGCAGGAGAACGGAGTGCGCATCTGGAACGAATGGGCCGACGAGAACGGCGACCTTGGACACGTGTATGGATACCAGTGGCGTTCGTGGCCGGGATATGACGGCGAGCACATTGACCAAATTAAAGAAGTTGTCGAGACCATAAAGAACAACCCCGATTCACGTCGTATAATCGTGAACGCATGGAACGTGGGAGACATAAAAAACATGAACCTTCCACCATGTCATGCAATGTTCCAGTTCTACGTTGCCGATGGAAAATTGAGCCTTCAACTTTACCAGAGAAGCGCAGACTGTTTCCTGGGCGTACCATTCAACATTGCCTCATACGCGCTCTTGCTACAGATGATGGCACAGGTCACCGGACTGAAGGCCGGAGAGTTCATACACACGCTTGGTGACGCACACCTTTACCTGAACCACATTGAACAGGCAAAGTTGCAGCTCACACGCGAGCCCAAGAAATTGCCACGCATGGTAATCAACCCCGACGTGAAGGACATTTTCTCTTTCAAATTCGAAGATTTCTCACTTGAGGATTACGATGCCCACCCACACATCAAGGGTGTCGTAGCCGTATAAAAGGATTTTATGCATAAATTAGCACTGATTGCAGCAATTGCAAAGAACAACGCCATTGGATTCGAGAACAAACTCATCTATTGGCTGCCGAACGACCTGAAGCGTTTCAAGGAACTCACAACAGGGCACACCATAATAATGGGCAGCAACACCTTCCGTTCCTTACCCAAGGGAGCGTTGCCTAACCGCAGAAACATTGTCCTTTCACGCAAGGAGAAGGGATTCCCCGGTTGTGAGACATTCAACTCTTTAGAGGAAGCCCTTGCAAACTGCAACAACGAAGAGATTGTATACATCATTGGTGGCGAAATGCTCTACAGGACAGCATTACCCATTGCCGATATACTATGCCTGACCGAGGTTGACGACACCCCAAAAGAGGCAGACGCATTCTTCCCCACATTCGCAAAGAACGAATGGGAGATTCTTGAAATGGAAGAACACGGCACTGACGAAAAACACAATTTCAACTATCGCTTTGTGACATACTCAAGACGTGGATAAGCGTCAACCACCCAATGACTGACTGCAATATCAAAGGCGCCAATTTGGCGCCTTTTTCCATACAGAATAAAAAAGGATGACGCACAAACGTCATCCTTTTTCTATCATGAAATATCGAAAACTGTTTATCGTTTCTTTTCCTCGTTAGCCGAGTATACAATCTGCAAGGCATAAGCCTTACGCAACTGCATCTTGACATCTGACAAAAGACCCATATCGATATTATTGTCAATCTTAAGAGCCACTTTCATTTTAGCGGCCTTATTACCCAAGCGCTCCTTCTCCTCTACGATATATGTCTTGAGGTTGTTTACCTCACGACGTGAAAGCTGGCGGTCATTGAGCTGAATACCGGCCTCCTGGCTCTCCTTGTTGTTCATAGGGATACCAATGTAAATATTCGTAATCGCAGATTTGCGCTCCAACTTCGTCAACTCAGTACCCTTTGGCAACTCCACCTGAACCTTCACTTCTTGCTCACGCATTGATGTTACAATCATGAAGAAGAACAGAATAGAGAAAATCAAGTCAGGCAATGACGAGGTGTTCAATTCCGGCATTTCTGCCTTTCCTTTGTCGCTAAATTTACTCATATCATTTTCTCTTACCAATTTCAATAGGCTGCGCCTCTGAAATCATGTTAACAAAGCGTCTACGACACAACTCCTGCTCGTCCTCTGTGAGAACCTTGTCGCCATATACATCCTTGGCGAACTCAGCGCGCAAGTCATTGTATGCGCCATACAAAGCCTCCTGTACCTTAAAGTAAACCTCGTACTTTGTAGCACGGTCGGTCTGCAGAGTGATGACGTGTTTGTTATTCTGTACAATATTGCTGTGAGGAGCAGGATAGAAGAACTCTACACCAGCCTCATTGATATAATATACAGTATCCAACTTATTCTTAGGCTCGGGGTATTTCTCGTTCATCAAACCGCCGGGTGTGTTGGCTGTAATGAATTCCTTAGCCAATTCGCGCAGTTTGCCGAGATCCTCGACCTGATATCTTTCAGGTGCTTCTTTACCGGGAGTCACCATTATCTCGTTATCCATATTCACGTACACCTTCATGATATTGCGTTCGTGAAGTTCTGGCGGATCCTGCAAATCCTTCTCTTCTGGTGGGTTAGGCAACATGACCGGCAAACCGAAGTTTGAGTTCATTGATGTCACGACCAAGAAAAAGATGAGCAGAATGAACGAGATATCCGCAGTTGAGCTGGCGTTGATTCCCGGAACTTTTCTTTTACTTTTTCCCATTATTAAACTCTGTTATAAAAGGGTTAATCAAGAACGCATTTTAGAGATTGCAAAACTGCCAAGCATACAAATTGCTGAAGCAGCAAACAACACATACTGCAAATAGAGCACGAAGTCCAATTTTGAAGGAATTACAAAATAAAGGACTATGGTAACAACTACAATTGAAATAAATGCAATTCTGGTCACCATATCAAGTGTTCTGTTAGCTTTCTCCTCTGCATTTTCCACACGTGAACGGTCTGCAACTTTCTTTACAGCAGCTACGGACTCAAACACAACTACCAACAGCAATGTGATGGCGCACATTGCATAGCACAGATAAAGAGAAGGCTCCATAAATTGTGGGTAAGACAACTCTGTCACCTCACCTGTAGCCTCTGAAGTCTGCTCCAAAACCAATGGGTCGCCTGCGAAGAAGAAAAGCGCAAAGACAACCAGGATTATGGCTGCAAAGACGTAGAGGACGTACTTTGATATATTTGAATACAACTCAGCTTTCATAAGTAAAATTTATTTAGCTGTTATTATTTCTTGAGATTGTACTTTGTGAGCAAGTCGAGCAAAGTGATTGAAGAATCCTCCATATCAGCTACGATAGACTCAATCTTAACAAGGATGAAGTTGTAGAATACCTGGAGAACAAGAGCTACGATAATACCATAGATAGTTGTGATAAGAGCCACCTTCATACCACCGGCAACGATGGTTGGAGAAATATCACCCTCGCGCTGGATTGTATCGAACGCCATAACCATACCGATCACAGTACCCAAGAATCCGAGTGATGGAGCCATCGCGATGAACAATGTGATCCATGAGCAACCGCTCTCGAGCTTTGAAGACTGGAGGCTACCATAAGATACAACAGAACGCTCAACTGTGTCAAGACCCTCATCGATGCGGAGAAGACCCTGATAGCAGATAGATGCTACAGGACCAGCTGTGTTGCGGCAAATATTCTTTGCACCCTCAACGTCGCCGTTAGAAAGAGCATCAGCAATAGCGCCCATGAGCTTCTTTGCATTAACCTTGGCAAGGCTAAGGTAGATAATACGCTCAATACAGAAAGCAAGACCGATAACCAAAGCGATTGATACGAGTGCCATGAACTCAGGACCACCCTCGATGAACTTTGTCTTCAAACCTTTGTGTACACCCATGATGCCACCCTCGGCAACAACAGCCTCCTCTGCAGGAGCCTCTTCTGCAGCCTCTTCTGCAACTGGAGCTGCAGCCTCTGCTGGAACTGAATCACTTGGAATAGAATCGCTGATAGCAGCAACTGTCTCCTCTGATGTAGCTGCAGGAACTGCATCCTGAGCATTAACCTGGGCTGTAGCGAACAAACCCAACATTGCAACGATTGCAAAAAGCTTTTTCATTTTGTGTAATTTTTAGATTAATATTTTTAATAAATTCATTCAATTAACATGCGGAAAGAGGGGGATTCGAACCCCCGATACGTTTTTGACGTATACACGCTTTCCAGGCGTGCCTCTTCAACCACTCGAGCATCTTTCCCTGAATCCGTCGGCAACTTATCGGGTTGCAAGTTACAACTTTTTTTGCAATGCAACACTTTATTTCACGGCAAAAGTAGTTTTTTTTTTCGAATCGGTAAACATTTATTAAAAAATCATTGGCACATTCGTAAAAAAACAACAATTATAAGATTTTTTAACAATACCTAACGATTGACGGGGCAAAAACATGAAAAAAGGTAACGGGCATTTATAAATTATTCGTTATTTTTGCATAGAGGTAAAATTCAGGAACCGCATTTGCTGTGAAAAGGAACATTCTGCGAACGCTGACCGACGCCATCAACCCATATTCATGGGTAATGGCAGCAAGGAACAGGGCTTTTGATGCCGGTGTGCTCAGGAGCCGCAGTTTTGCCATCCCTACCATATGCGTAGGCAACATTTCTGTGGGCGGTACAGGAAAGACCCCTCATATCGAATACCTCATACGACTGCTGAAGGACAAGTACAACATTGCAGTCTTGAGCAGGGGGTATGGACGCAAGAGTAAAGGTTATATAAAAGTCTGCGCCCAATCCACGATGGAACAGATTGGCGACGAACCGTACCAGATAAAAGAGAAATTCGCCGGGATTGACGTTGCCGTATGTGAGAAGCGCGTGAAAGGAATTGAGATGTTGATGGCTGAGAACAATATGCTACAGGCTATTCTGCTCGATGATGCCTATCAGCACCGATATGTAGAAGCAGGTCTGAACATTCTGCTCATAGACAGCAACCGCCCGGTGTGGCGCGACAATGTAATGCCGTTCGGACGTTCGCGCGAGAGCATATCCGGCATCAGGCGTGCCGACATTGTGATACTGACAAAATGCATTGGTATGAGTGCCGAACAAAAGGAAGAATATCGCCGTTACATAAAGGGATTTGCCGATATTCCTGTATATTTTTCGGCAATAAGATACGGAGAACCCTACTCCTTATCCACAGGCGAAACGATGCACAAAGGCATATCAGAAGAGAGCTATATACTGCTTGTCACCGGAATAGCAAATCCACAGCCTTTGAAAACAGAGATTGAGAAAAGAGGCGCAAAAGTGGAACTGATGCAGTATGCCGACCACCATAACTTCAGCAACACCGACTTTGAGGATATGGCCAAACGGTTCCGGGACGGCAGACATACAATGATTGTAACCACCGAGAAGGATGCCACCAGAATAAGGCAACGCAAGGATTTGCCGCAGATTATAAATGACAACATATATGCCCTGCCTATTGAGGTAGAGTTTTTGGACGAAGAAGAAAAATTGTTTAACCAAAATATATACAACTATGTTACAGAAAATTCAAGAAACAGCTGAATTCCTCAAAGGAAAGATGACTACAGCCCCTGAAACTGCAATCATTTTGGGTACAGGTCTTGGCAGCCTTGTTAATGAGATAACCGACAAATACGAGATTGAGTACAAGGATATCCCTAACTTTCCATTGTCAACAGTTGAAGGCCACTCGGGAAAGCTCATTTTCGGTAAATTGGGCGATAAGGAGATTATGGCAATGCAGGGCCGCTTCCATTTCTATGAGGGCTACTCAATGAAAGAGGTTACATTCCCTGTACGTGTAATGCGTGAATTGGGTATCAAGACACTCTTTGTTTCAAACGCAGCTGGCGGTATGAACCCCGATTTCATCATCGGTGACCTCATGATCATCAACGACCACATCAATTTCTTCCCTGAGCACCCATTGCGCGGCAAGAACATCCCTTACGGCGACCGTTTCCCCGACATGAGCGCTGCATATGACAAGGAACTCATTGCAATGGCAAAGGAGATTGCCGCAGAAAAGGGCATCCGAGTTGTAGAGGGCGTATACCTTGGCACACAGGGTCCTACATTCGAGACACCTGCAGAATACCGCATGTTCCACCGCATGGTTGGTGCCGCTGTCCGCATGTCGACCGTACCCGAGGTTATCGTTGCACGTCACTGCGGCATCCGCGTGTTCGGTATTTCTGTAATCACCGACCTTGGCGTTGAAGGTATTGTTGTAGAGTGTAGCCACGAGGAGGTACAGAAAGCTGCCGACGAGGCACAGCCCAAGATGACAACAATATTCCGTGAAATAGTAAACCGCGCATAAGAGAGACATGAACACGACAAAACGAACAGAGATATCATCATTGGGAGAGTTCGGTTTCGTTGAGCGCCTTACAAAGGAGATCACGACCGTGAACAAGGAGAGCGTCAAAGGTATTGGCGATGATGCTGCCATACTGCAGTTCGGTAGCGATGAGGAGGTACTCATCACCACCGACCTGTTTATGGAAGGAGTACATTTCGACCTCACATATTTCCCGCTCAAGCACCTTGGTTACAAGGTTGTTGTCGCAAACATTTCGGACATATATGCAATGAACGGCACACCAAAGCAGATAACCGTATCATTGGGTATAAGCCGCAAATTCTGCATTGAGGATATCGAGGAACTGTATTCAGGTATCAGACTCGCATGCGAGCAGTACGGGGTTGACATTGTCGGTGGCGACACCACCTCTTCACTCACCGGCCTTGCCATCAGCATCACTGCCACAGGCACAGCCCCAAAGGGCACAGCTGTGAGAAGAAGCACAGCAAAGGAGACCGACCTGATATGCGTCACCGGCAACTTGGGAGCAGCATACATGGGCTTGCAGCTGCTTGAACGCGAAAAGATTGCCACTGCGGGACAGGACATGCAGCCCGACTTCGCAGGCAAGGAGTACATCCTTGAGCGCCAGCTGAAGCCCGAGGCACGCAAAGAGGTCATTGAAAAGCTGCGCAGCGAGAACATCAAACCAACAGCCATGATGGATATCAGCGACGGTCTTGCATCGGAGCTCATGCACATATGCCGTCAGAGCGGTGTGGGTTGCCGCATATACGAGGAGCGCATCCCCATCGACTACCAGACTGCAGTAATGGCCGAGGAGCTCAACCTCAACGTCATCACCTGCGCTTTGGGCGGCGGCGAGGACTATGAACTGTTGTTCACGGTTCCCATCGCCGACCATGAGAAGGTTGCAGCCATGAAAGACGTGCGCGTAATCGGACACATCGTAAGCGACACCATGGGCCTTGCCCTCATCACCCGCGACGGTGTCGAGATGCAGTTGAAGGCACAGGGATGGACACCACAGGAATAATGGGGATATGATACTGCACAACGTAGTCCAGGCCATATTCCTGCTTGCCGGTACCATTTCGTTGCTCTCATCCTTGTTGAATTGGGAGTGGTTCTTCACCACCGACAATGCAAGGTTTGCCGTAAAGAAATTCGGGCGGAACGGAGCACGATGGATTTATGGCACAGTAGGAGCACTTCTGATTGCCGCAGCAATATATTTCTTTTTCCAGATTGAAGGAGTGAAATAAGATAAAACAAAAGATGCAGCGATCGCTGCATCTTTTGTTTATTTGGTACCAACAATCTTTGTTTCAGGCTGTTCAGCATTACGTTTGGCCGTCTGTTCAACCAGTGCCGCAGCAACCTGCATGAATGCCTGTCCGTCTGGGGTTTCGGGTTTCATTGCAATGGGTATTCCGGCATCACCGCTCTCACAGATGCTCTGCACAAGAGGTATCTGACCTATGAGAGGTATGCCATACGTTTCGGCCATGCGCTTGCCGCCTTCCTTGCCAAAAATATAATATCTGTTGTTCGGCAACTCGGCAGGAGTAAACCATGCCATATTCTCGACCAATCCCAAAATGGGCACAGCCACTTTGTCGTTGATAAACATGTTTACACCCTTGACAGCTGCAGCCAACGCCACCTCCTGTGGTGTTGTAACCACCACGGCACCTGTCAATGCAAGGCATTGCACGATGGTGAGGTGTATGTCGCTTGTTCCGGGAGGAAGGTCTATGAGAAAATAGTCCAAATCGCCCCAGTTAGCATCGGCAATAAGCTGCTTCAAAGCATTGCTTGCCATGCCACCGCGCCACAGAATAGCCTGGTCGGGGTCTACGAAGAAACCTATTGAAAGAACTTTAACTCCATATTTTTCAATGGGTTGTATAAGATCACGACCATCAACATTCTCGCTATAAGGACGAGCGTCCTCTACGCTGAACATCTTGGGGATTGAAGGACCGAAGATATCGGCATCGAGTAAACCGACCTTATACCCCAAACGCGCCAATGCAATGGCCAGGTTAGCCGAAACTGTTGATTTTCCAACACCACCCTTGCCCGACGAAACAGCAATGACATTCTTCACCTGAGGCAGGAACTTACCTACTTCGGGGCGCATCGCCTGACGGCTCACGACACTGATATTGCCTTCAATCTCGACCTCTTTACCAACATACATGTGAATGGCCGCTTCTGCCGATTTTACAACCGAACGAATGAATGGATCGGTAGGTTTGTCAAAGATGAGCGAGAAACTCACCTTGTTGCCGTCAATGCGTATGTTGTCATCGACCATGCCGGCCTCTACAAGATTCCTACCATTTCCAGGATAACGCACCTTCTCAAGCGCGTCCATTATAAGTTTTGGATATAGTGCCATAATTATTAAAGGTGAAAGGTGAAAAGTTAAAGGTGAAAGCTGCGGTTAAGCGAGTGCAACGCAAGTTTACTTGCAGGTTGCAATGCGAGCGATAGCTGCTTCAAGCACACGAAGTGTGGTTAAAGGTGAAAGCTGCGAGCAAAAGCCAAGTTTGCTTTGAGCTTTTACAGCGAGCTTTCCGCTTTCAGCCTTCCGTTTTACGTTTTCAGATTTCCGTTTTCAGTTTTCAGATTAAATAGTCAGCCTCGGCACGGCCCTCGGTTATGCCTTTGAAATATGCAGCCACCTCAAGGTGTGCCGGGTGCACCTTGTAGCGTTCCATGGCATCGGCATCCTCAAAAGCCGAAACCAGCACTGCATCGTATGCAGTACCTGCCACACACACATTGATACCCACTTCGAGTGCCTTAATCTCGGGGATTACACCCACAAGAGCCTCGAGATGCTCCTTCACCCACAGAGCATGCTGCTGCTTGCTCTTTCCGTTTGCGCCATCAATAAAGCGCCACATTACTATATGCTTGAACATTTTTCTCTTTACTGTTATTTTGTTGTTTCAAGACAGCTGCGTTTGCTGCGTCCGTAGCTGCGGTACTCGTCAAGTTCAATCTCCACATCAGGCTCGACATACTGCTCCATCGCCGGCAGATTGAATGCAATATACTTGATGGTTATTCCACGCGAAAGCCACTGCGACTCGTAGTATGTACGTATCTGCAACACATCGCTGACCTCGTCCTGTCCATGTACATCATCAATACACTCAACAACAGGCAGGTTGTTCACCTCGGTAATATACTTGGTGTACGTGAACATGAAATTGCTATCGGTCTTCAGGTGCACCACAGCATCAGCAGAAAGGATATTGCAGTAACGTGCGAGGAAGAGTGACGATGTAAGGCGCTTTGTCTGCTTCTTCATCTGCGGATCGGGGAAAGTGAGCCAAATCTCACTCACCTCACCGGCTGCAAAAAGACGGTCTATAATCTCGATATTTGTACGCAGGAAACCAACATTCGTAAGCCCCGACTCAAGAGCATCTGTAGCACCGGTCCACATACGTGCGCCCTTGATATCGACACCGATGAAATTCTTCTCGGGGAAACGGCGTGCAAGAGCAACTGTATACTCTCCCCTGCCACAACCAAGTTCCAACACTATCGGATTGTCGTTCTTGAAAAAGTCACGTCCCCAATTACCCTTGAGTGGAAACTCCACATCGTCAATCATTGAATAGGGATGTTCAATGACATTAGGGTATGCCGCCATGTCGGCGAATTTCTTCAGTTTACCTTTTCCCATAACTGTATCACTTATTCAATGACTGTTACCCAACCATATGGGTCGGCAACATCGCCATACTGTATTGCACGCAAGCGGGTGTAGAGCTCGGTGAGGACAGGACCCGGCTTGCCATCTTTTGAAATCACATACGACACACCCTTCTCCACATCATCAATGCGGCCTATAGGTGACACTACAGCTGCCGTACCGCATGCACCGGCCTCGTCGAATGTTGCTAGTTCCTCCTCGGGCACCTGACGTTGCTCCACTGTCATTCCCATGTCGGCAGCAAGGCGCATAAGGCTGTTGTTTGTTATCGAAGGCAATATGGATGTAGACTTTGGAGTCACATAGCTGTTACCCTTTATACCGATGAAATTGGCTGCACCACACTCATCGACATATTTCTTCTCCTTTGCATCAAGATAAATCTCACAAGCATAGCCTTCGCTGTGTGCCTGGCAGCTTGCCTTCATACCGGCAGCATAGTTGCCACCCACCTTGTAACGGCCGGTACCAAGAGGCGCCGCACGGTCACAGTGACGGTATATTACAAAGTCATTCACTGCAAAACCCTTCTTGAAATATGGCCCCACCGGAGTCACAAATATCAGGAACAGATACTCCCTTGATGGGTTCACGCCCACTTGGGCACTAGTTCCGATGAGCAGAGGACGTATATATAGCGAAGCGCCGCTCTCATAAGGTGGCACAAATTCCTTGTTTGCTTCAACCACCTTTGTAACCATCTCGCGGAAAAGCTCGGTGCTGATATGTGGCATCAGTATACCGTCGCAACTGTTCCTCAAACGCTCGGCATTAGCCTCAAGACGGAATATGCGTATCTTGCCATCCTTGCCACGGAAGGCTTTGAGGCCTTCAAATGCGCTTTGACCATAGTGCAAGCAAGTTGCCGCCATGTGTATGTTTATATTCTCGTCGGTAGTGAGTTCGACAGCGCCCCAAGCGCCATCCTTGTAATGGCAACGTACATTGCCATTGGTCTTTCTGTAACCGAACCCGATGTTCGACCAATCCATATTGTCCATTTTATTATATTTTCTTTTTATGATTCGCGAAGATAAATAATTTACTGCACACGAAAAAATTTTACACTCACTTATCGGGAGAGTTCTATGACTTCAAGGTCCTTTATCTCCTTGCCGTCTATAGTAAACTTTACCAACGTACGTACAGCATGCCATCCTTGTTTACCCGCAGCTCCGGGATTGATATGCAGACAGTCAATTGCACTGTCATGCACTACCTTGAGAATATGCGAGTGTCCTGCAACAAAAATGTCGGGTTTCTCGCTATATATCTCCTGGCGTATTGTAGGTGAATACCTACCGGGGTAACCACCTATGTGGGTCATCATCACATTGCACTCCTCTACCGTAAAACGCAGCACATCCTTAAAACGCAACCGCAGGTCGCGTCCATCAATGTTGCCGCATACAGCACGCACCGGGCAATGCTCGGCAAGACGGTCAATAATCAACGGACTGCCAATGTCGCCGGCATGCCATATCTCGTCACAATCGAAGAAATGCAGCAGATACCTGTCGTCCCAACAGTTATGGGTATCGGAAAGGACTCCTATGCGTTTCATCAAGAAAAGCGCTTGGCGATGAACCCTTTCAGGAATTCCACAGTGCCGTCAACACCAAGACGCGACAAATTCACACAAAGGTCATAGCTGCTTGCCTCGCCCCAATGAGTTGTGGCATAATAGTCGTGATATGAACGGCGTTTCTTGTCATTCTTCTCAATGAACTCAATTGCAGCATCACGTTCCAGTCCCTCGCCGCGCATTATGCGTGCCACACGATCACCATGGTCGGCTGTGATGAATATGCTGAGCATTGACGGATGGTCACGCAGTACATACTCGGCACAACGGCCCACAATTATACAACTCTCACTCTGCGCGATATTGCGTATAGCCTCACTCTGTATTTCAAACAATCTGTCATTGTCAATACAGCTACCGCTTGAGATATACTCCGAAATAGAGCCATGGATGCTGAAAAAGTTACCGAACAGTGAGCTCGATTCCCTCTCATCTGCCTGCTCAAAAACAGAAGCGTCGATACCGCTCTCGCAGGCCGCAGCTTGCAACAAAGCCTTGTCATATACCTTTACACCCAATTCGCGTGCAAGTCTCTCGGCAACCTCCTTGCCACCACTACCAAGCTGGCGGCCTATTGTAATTACAAACTGTTTCATATCAGATGGTATTTGTTTTTTCGTGTTTCCACTCCCTGAACTGCAATACAAGTGTCACAACCGTGAGCAACGCAGCCACGACGTCCGATATCGGCATACTGTACCACACACCCTCTACGCCAAAGAACTTCGGTAGGATTATGAGCAGCGGTATGAGCATGAGCACCTGGCGTGTGAGCGACAGGAATATCGACCTGTTGACCTTGCCTACACTCTGGAAGAAATTGGTTGTCACAAGTTGGAAGCCGATAACCGGCATGAACATGCACATAACCCTCATAGCCCACGATGCACGCTCAATGAGTTGTGGTTCCGAGGTAAAGATACGTGCCACCAGTTCGGGGAAACCCACGCACACTACAAAGCCCAACGTGGTGACCAGTGTCGCCCACAACATTGTCATCATTAGAGCCTTGCGCACCCTGTCGGGGTGCTTAGCGCCGTAGTTGTAGCTTACGATAGGCTGCATACCCTGTGTAAGACCAAGCACTATCATCACAAAGATGAACTGCATGCTGTTGGAAATGCCATATGCCGCAGTAGAGAGGTCACCATCGGACATGGAAACACTGTTCTTGCGCAATCCCTGATTGATGATGATGACAACCATGCAGGCCGCGGTATTTATGAGGAACGGAGACATTCCAATGCGCAGAATCCTCTTTACTATGTCACTGCGGAGTTTGTATATACCACGCTGCAGATGCAAGAGTTCATTAGGGTTGCTCAAAAGTTTTGTCTGCCATATGAGTGTCACCAGTTGCGCAAGGATAGTGGCAAGCGCAGCTCCACGTATTCCCATTCCAAAGACAAAGATGAATATTGGGGTGAGCACAGCATTCATCACCACAGTCATTATGGTGGCAGTCATTGCCTGCTGGGGGTGTCCCGATGAACGCAACGCCGCATTTATACCAAAATAGAGATGGGTTATTATATTACCCAACAGAATCACTTCCATGTAGTCTCGTGCGTATGGCAATGTATTCTCGCTTGCACCAAAGAAGAGCAGGATCTCGTCAATGAACAGGAACGACACCGCAGCGAACAGGACTCCTACAATAACGTTGAGCGTAACAAGATTGCCAAGGATATTCCTTGCCGAGTCATAGTCGCGCTGTCCCAACCTCACCGACAGCAGTGTTGCACCGCCCACACCTATCATGGCGCCGAATGCCACTGACAGGTTCATGAACGGGAATGTATTGGTGAGTCCCGAGATTGCATCGGTTCCCACATTGGGAATATGGCCAATGAAGGCACGGTCAATAAGATTATAGAGAGAGGCTGCAATCTGTGCAATGATGGCAGGAATGGCATATTGTGCAAGCAACTTGCCGATGCTCTCTGTACCCAATTCCGTTGGAACTTTTTTTGTCGTAGTATTGCTCATAAATTTTGTAAATTCTGCATTGTGGCAACAAAAAAGATATACCTTTGTATATACCTAGCGCCAATGCAAAAATAGTCATTTTTTTTGACTGAGTGAGCGGCGTTATATAATTTTATCAAATTGCGGACATATGTTTGAAGAAAAAGGTGTACTTGTGGGCATGAGCGGCGGAATAGACAGCACCGCTGTCTGCAGCATGCTGCTTGAACAAGGACACAGGGTGGAAGGACTCACCTTTGTAACCTGTGACAGCGGTATGCGAGCAGCTGAAGATGCAGCAGCCCTGGCTGCAAAATTGGGAATACCGCACCATGTTGCCGATGTACGAGGCGAGTTCCGCAAGCTGGTGGTTGAACCATTCATTGATGCATACATGAACGGCAAGACTCCAAACCCGTGCGTAACATGCAACCCCATTGTCAAGTTCCGCCTGCTCGAGGAGTGGGCCGACAAGCTTGGTTGCAGCAGAATAGCAACCGGGCATTATGTAAAGATAAAGGAAGAGTGCGGCAATGACGGCAAGCCAAGATATTATATTGTCACAGGAGATGATGACAAGAAAGACCAGAGCTACTTTCTGTGGCGATTGACACAAGAGCAGCTTGCGCGCGTGATATTTCCGCTTGGAGGATGGGAAAAGCCCAAGGTATTGGAGTACTTGAAGGAGCACGACCTGCAAAGTGCCGCAAAGGATGGCGAGAGCATGGAGGTATGCTTCATTCCCGGCGACTATCGCGATTTTCTGCGTGCGAACGTACCCGACATTGATAACCGCTTCAATGGCGGTTCCTTTGTTGACAGCGAAGGACGCACTTTGGGCAGGCACTGCGGTTATCCGTTCTACACCATAGGGCAACGCAAAGGACTGGGCATAGCACTTGGACAACCGGCATATGTGATAAAGATAAACGCGGCCAAGAACACCGTGATGCTTGGCAGTGAGGAGCAGTTGCAGACAAACTACATGCTCATTGAATGTCCTGAATGGATTGACGGCATACCCGGTAATTTGAGCGTGAGAGTGAGATACCGCAGTCACCCAACAGCATGCGACGCGCCAATTGCCACAGGCGACGGGCGATGGTTGGTACACCTGCACAGCACGGTACAGGCAATTACACCCGGGCAGTCGGCCGTATTCTACAATGGGAATACAGTTGTTGGCGGCGCCTTTATTGCCGACCAACGAGGAATAAACCAATGGATTCCAAAGGAATGATGAACAGCATTGACAAACCATTTACACTATATTCGCTCAACAATCTTGTACGTAGCGCGATATCAGAAGCCCTGCCGAGGCGCTATTGGGTTACAGGAGAATTGAGTGAGGTAAGGGAAACCGCAGTGGGACACTGCTACATAGAGCTTGTAGAGCGTAACGAAGAGACGCAGGAGACAATTGCAAAAGCGCGAGGCACAATATGGGCGCGCACATACTCATTGCTACGTCCATATTTCCTTGAGCAGACCGGCCAACCGTTTGCCGCGGGACTCAAAGTCCTGTTGCAGGTGAGTGTAGGTTTCCATGAACTTTACGGATACACTCTCGACGTATGTGACATTGAGCCGGCATACACAATAGGAGACATTGCACGCCAACGCCAGCTCATAATCAAACGCCTTACAGACGAAGGCGTCATTGGGCTGAACAAGGAACTTGAATTTCCCTTGCTGCCGCAACGCATTGCGGTAATTTCATCGGCCACAGCTGCTGGATATGGCGATTTCTGCGACCAATTGCTAAACAACAGATATGGTTTCGTCTTCTACCCACACCTGTTCCCTGCCCCAATGCAAGGCAATGGAGCCGAGCAAGGTATAATTGCTGCACTCGACAAGATTGCAGAGAAGGTCGACAACTGGGACGTCGTGGTAATCATTCGTGGTGGAGGAGCGACCAGCGAATTGGGGTGCTTTGACACGTATGACCTTGCAAACAACTGTGCACAGTTCCCGCTACCAATCATAACGGGAATAGGCCATCTGCGTGACGAGAGTATTTTGGACATCGTTGCACACACCTGTGCCAAGACACCTACCGCGGTAGCAGAGTTCCTCATACATGCTATGCTGGTAAATGAAACCTGGCTGTCGGAGCTACAGAACGGAATTGCCACAGCCATCACAAAAAGGATGGAGAACGAAAAGAAACGGATTGATACCCTGATGGGACAGATGCCCGTGTACACCGCACTGTACATGCAGGCACAACGACACAAGATTGACCTTTTCCAGCGAAGCATTGATGCGGCATCGCCCGAGCACATTCTCTCATTGGGCTACAGCATCACCCGCCTGAACGGCAAGGCCGTACGCAATGCCTCTGCACTGAAACCGGGCGTAGAGGTTGAAACAACCGTTGCCGACGGAACATTTACAAGTATCATAAAATAGCACAACAGGATATGGAAAATATGACATACGCAGAAGCCATGGCTCGTTTGGAGGAAATCATGGGCAAGATACAGGGCGGTAAGATTGACATCGACGAACTCGCGGGCCTGCTGAAGGAAGCACAAGAACTCGTAAAATTCTGCCGCGAAAAGATTTACAAGGTTGATGAGGAAATAAAGTCTCTTACAGAGGGAGCAGGAATGTAAATGAAATTCCTTGAATATGACATAAACAACGGCGTACTAGCCTTTTCCACTATGCGTGGAGAAGGCCCGGGCAACTACGACGGTTTCAACATCACACCATATTGCGGCGACTCACCCCGACATGTTGCAATGTGCAGGACGAGCCTCTGTGCATGGCTTGGTATAACGGAGAACCAACTGATACTGCCCTATCAGACACACAGCGACAAGGTCGCTGTGATAGACAGTAATTTCCAGCAACTGAGCGATGAAGAACGCTACAAGGCATTGCAAGGCATAGATGCCGTTGTAACAGCATTACCACACATTTGCATTGGAGTGTCGACAGCCGATTGCATTCCTGTGCTGTTGCACGACAGGAGACGTAATGTAATTGCAGCAATACACGCAGGCTGGCGTGGAACAGTGGCCGGCATTGTAAACAAGAGTGTCGAGGTTATGAGACATTACTACAACTGTTGTGCGTGCGACATTATAGCAATAATCGCACCGGGCATATCCATTGATGCCTTTGAAGTGGGCGACGAAGTATATGAAGAGTTCTGCAAGGCTGGCTTCGCAATGCAGCAGATTGCGAAGCGTTACCCCACCACCGACGGCGGGGAGAAATGGCACATAGACCTATGGGAAGCAAACAGCCTGCTGTTGCAGCAGTGTGGTATTGCAAGAGAAAACATTCACATTGCAGGCGTTTGCACCTACAAGAATCACAACGATTTTTTCTCGGCACGAAGGCTTGGAATTAAATCGGGGAGGATTTTCAGCGGAATATTACTGAAGCCGGTCACCGTCGGTTAGACCATATGGAAAGTTGCGGGTTGCACAAAAAATGCACCCCGCAACTCATCATTAATTTTAGTTAGTACTGATTTCCTTACTTATGAACAAACGACTTTTTTAAATCCTGAGAGATATTGATGATAAAATCTCCCATACGCTCAAGTTCATTTACAATATCCAGATAATATACGCTTTCCTGATAATTCTTTTCACCGTTCTCCATCTCCTCAATCTCGGATTCCCGAAGCGTATTCCTCAATTCGTTAATATGATTCTCGGCATTATACGCATTTGAAATATCAACAAGAGTACCTTTGTGTGCAGCTTCAAGATTTTCAAGCATTACACCATAAGCGACATCAAGGGTATCTGCCATCTTTTGCAGGTTACATATAGCATCAGTACTAAATTTCTTGTTATGAATGTTTCTTCTTGATAGAATACGGCTGATGGCCTCACCTGAATCTCCCAATGATTCCAACTCCCCTATTATCTTATACATTGCCTTAATTTTTATAGAGGTTGCCTCGCTGATATCTCCCAATGATACACCATTCAGGAATGAAGCAATTTCATATTCTATCCTATCTGAAATTTCCTCATACTTGACCAATTTTGCACGTAATTCTTCAAACTTATTGGAATCATTCTCGGATATTGCCATTTTTGCATACCCAAGTCCTGTTCTTGATATTTGAGCGAAATGTATAATTTCATCAAATGCCTGTTCAGTTGCAAGTTCAGGTGTAGCAACAGGACCCGCCGAAATATATTTAAGCCTAAAAGTTTCTGTTTCTTTATTTTCAGGTGCCTTTATAATCCACACAACAGCTTTTTCAATATATTTGACAAACCATATCAGTATAAGGGTGTTGATGGTATTAAATAACGTATGCAACATTGAGAGTCCATACAAAGCAGCAGTACCTTCTACCGATGTTGACTCACTAACTGAAAATCCTTCAGAAGCCGGATTAGGTAGACCACACAGTTCAATCAAATATCCAACCAATGCCAGGAATGGTTTAAAAAGCAATAGCGCCCACATGACACCAAATACATTGAATATCGTGTGCGACATTGCAGCACGCTTTGCCTGTGTATTTCCCACCGATGCAGCAATATTGGCTGTGATTGTTGTACCTATATTCTCACCCAACACCATAGCACACGCCATATCAAATGGTATCCATCCCATGCTTAGCATGATTAGCGTAATTGCCATTGTTGCCGAAGAGGATTGGAGCACCAGAGTCAGCACTGTGCCGAATAGCAAAAAGATAAGTACAGAACTGAATCCATGACTTGACCAACTCTTCACGAACTCTAAAATTTGTGGTGTCTCGTTCAAATCCGGTACAGATTCTTTCATAAAAGAAAGTCCAAGAAACAACAAACAGAAACCGACAATAAGTTCACCAATATTCTGACGTTGATTCTTTTTGGAGTTTGAAAAGAGGAAACCCAATGCCATTAAAGGAATTGCAAGAATTGAAATGTCGGCCTTGAATCCAAGCCATGACACAAGCCACGCAGTTACAGTTGTACCAATGTTCGCACCCATAATAACGCCAATGGCCTGTACAAGCGTAAGAAGGCCGGCGTTCACAAAACTTACTACCATAACAGTAGTTGCAGATGACGATTGAATTACAGTTGTTATTCCCAAACCTGTCATAACACCCTTAAAAGAGTTGGATGTCATTGCAGATAGAAATCCACGAAGCTTATCACCTGATGCTTTTTGTAATCCAGAACTCATCAAGTTCATTCCATACAGGAACATACCTAATGCTCCTATCAGTGTAAAAATTTGAAGTAGTCCCATATTTAAGGAATTTGATTTGCTATAAGGTATATATTATATATAATGAAACCCATCAACATAAATAGTCCATTCACTCTACTAATCCTACCTCTAAGACCAATTATTAGAGGTAAGACAGCTGCAGCTATCATAACTATGTAATCAATAAATGTTATTCCTGAAGATGTGAGTGGCATAACTTGCGAACTAAGCCCCAGGATAAGAGTTATATTGAATATATTCGAACCTATGATATTACCCAACGCCATATCGGTGTTTTTCTTTACCGCAGCAGCAACAGAAGCCGCGAGTTCGGGCAATGACGTTCCACAAGCAATTAGCGTCAACGAAATGAAAGCATCATTTACGCCAAAGGATTTCGCAATGAGCACAGCATTATCAACAAACAAATCACAACTTGTGATAAGCAACACCAATCCTCCGACAACTTTGATTACAGCTATCCACAAAGGAGATGTTTCTTCGGCATCAACGACAATTGTCATTTTATTCTTTCTATCACGAGAAAACGAATACCAAATAAACAACACAAAACCAGCCAAAAGCAATAAACCATCTATACGGCTTATTGTTGCTGGAGTTCCATTAAAGAAGTTAAATGCAAGAATAGTGAGTAATATTGACACCGCTATACATAGAGGGATTTCAAATTTCATATTCTTCTTATCTATTGCGATTGGAAAGAATAATGCTGTCACTCCTACAATTCCCAGAATATTAAAAATATTAGAACCTACTACGTTACCGATAGCCACATCTGCATTCCCATTTAATGCTCCCAAAAAACTTACTACGAATTCAGGCATAGAGGTACCGACTCCAACAATCGCAGCTCCAATAACAAAATCAGATACACGATATTTCTTAGCTATTGACACAGCTCCAGCGACAAGATAATCTGCACCGAAGACGATTCCAGCCAAAGATGCTATAAGGATAATATATTCCATCTCACTTTAACAGATTTGCAATTTTATCAATTTCATATTCATACATCTCTGAACAGGGTTCATATTGGTGAGGAATAAATTCAAAAAGTTGCAAATATGCCTTTCCTGAAGATTTACTGTAATATACTTTCAACATCAACACCTCTCCTTTACCATTTTGAGTCAAATCAATGGCCTCTGGCGAAAAAGCCAATGCAGAGAGTATTGAGGTCTTCATATTTCCGGGAAATGAGAACTCCTTTGCGAAATATATCTCTTTGGTTTCAACATCCTTGTAACCACTTTTTAGGAAGCAGAGCCCCAGTACCCCAATTGCTATCAACACATATGCTGCAAGGTGAATTTCAATGGCATCTAGGACAACAGTAAGAAGAAATCCACCAGCAGTTAGTGAAGTAAATATAAGAATATCATTGATTGAGCGAACTTTAATAAATTTCTTTTCCATTTTATCATTCAGTTTTTTTGGTTTTATTTATATATAAATTTCAAGCAGTTGTCTACACGACAAGCACAACGGCATCGTTCTGTTTTAACAGAACAATGTCGTCAAAAATTTATTATACAAACCACTAAATGATGAGTTTGCCAAGGCTAATCAACCATGAAGCAGACTTGGCAAAACGATGCAGATTGCTTAAAGACTCTTTTTGAATGAAATTGGAGATACTGACATTAACAACTTTGCCGCTTTTTACGATTTCAAAGTTATTCTTATGCCAATTACCACTCCTCTTGACCACATTAGGTACACGATGAATATTACTAATACCAGATATCTGACGGGGAAGATTCAGATCGACATTTGGAGTATCAAGGTGAAAATAATGAACATCAATATCAGAATGTGAAACTATAGTCTGATTCTCAATAGTTGTTGAATCAGACCTTGTAGTACAACTAGACAAAGCTACAGTTGCTAATACAATCAGAATAAAGATTTTCAGTTTTTTCCCCACAAAATCAATAACATATTCATTTCTAATGCAAATATATAATATTTGAAGGAAACCAACACTACGTTTGGATTATATTTATTTTGATATCACAACCACCGATTTCACCTTTAACCATGCTATAAAAAAAGCATCGCCCGATGAGCGATGCTTTTTTCTGTATATATTCCATTGGAATTAACCACCGAAGTTATCGTACATGATAGATTTCTCCTCAACACCAAGGTCGGTAAGCATGTTGACAACAGCCTTTGACATTGGGCCGGGACCACACATGTAGTACTCGATATCCTCAGGAGCCTCGTGATCCTTGAGGTATGTCTCATAGATAACCTGATGTACAAAACCGGCTGTATACTTGACGCCTGCTGCATCTGCTGCAGGATCGGGACGGTCGAGCGCCAAGTGGAAGGTGAAGTTAGGGAACTCCTTCTCAAGCTGCAGGAAATCCTCCAAGTAGAACACCTCGTTGAGCGCGCGCGCACCGTAGAAGTATGTCATCACACGGTCGGTTGTCTTCAATGTCTTTGTCATGTGCATGATCTGAGCACGCAATGGAGCCATACCGGCACCACCACCTACCCACATCATCTCCTTCTTTGAGTCGAAGATTGGGTGGAAGTCGCCGTAAGGGCCACTCATGATAACCTTGTCGCCTGGCTTCAAAGTGAAGATGTATGAAGATGCGATACCGCAAGGTACATCCATGAAGCCTGAACGGTCGGCCTTGAAAGGAGGTGTAGCAATACGCACGGTAAGCATGATGCGGTCACCCTCGGCAGGATAGTTGGCCATTGAGTAAGCACGGATTGTCTCCTCGGTGTTCTTGCACTTGAGGCCGAGCAAACCGAACTTCTCCCATGCTGGAAGATACTCGTCACCGATAAGTGACTTGTCGATATCCTTGTCATAGGTCATGTCATATGTAGGAATCTTGATCTGTGCATAAGAACCTGGAACGAAGTCCATGTGCTCACCGGGAGGCAATGCAACGATAAACTCCTTGATGAAGGTTGCGACGTTCTTGTTTGAGATAACCTCGCACTCCCACTCCTTGACACCCATAACTGACTCGGGCACCTTGATTTCCATATCGTTCTTACACTTAACCTGACAGCCCAGACGCCAATGAGCCTGCTGCTCCTTGCGTGTGAAATGACTGGTCTCTGATGGCAGAATCTCGCCACCACCCTCTGTCACCTGGAGTTTGCACTGGCCGCAAGAGCCCTTACCACCACAAGCCGAAGGAAGGAAGATGCCGTTCTCGGCAAGTGTACCGAGCAACGCACCACCGGCTGCAACCTCAACCTCTTTCTCGCCGTTGATCTTCACCTTGATGTTACCACCGGGGAGCAAAAAGCGTTTTGCCACCAAAAGGATGATAACCAACAGAAGGATGATTACAAGGAAGACAGCTATACTTGAAATAATCAATTGTGTATTCATATCCTTACTTTATTACATTTTAATACCTGAGAAGCACATAAATGCCATTGCCATAAGACCTACTGTGATGAAGGCGATACCCAAACCACGCAAAGGCTTTGGCACATTGCTGTACTCCATTTTCTCGCGAATTGCCGCAAAGAGCACAATGGCAATCATCCAACCAAGACCTGAGCCGATTGCGAATGCGATAGAATCGGCAAAACAGGTGATAGCCTGAGTGTTGTCTGCAGGCAAGCCAATGCGCTGCTGCATGAAGAGCGAACCACCCATGATTGCACAGTTAACGGCAATCAAAGGAAGGAAGATACCCAACTGGCTGTAGAGTGCAGGAGCGAAACGCTCTACAATCATCTCAACCAACTGCACGATACCCGCAATGACTGCGATGAAAAGGATGAAAGCAAGGAATGTGAGGTCAACACCGAAAATACCGTCGGCTGCAAGCACCTTTGTCTGCAACAGATAGTTCACAGGCAATGTGATAACCTGAACGAATATAACGGCCACACCAAGTCCAATGGCTGTCTTAACGCTCTTAGATACAGCCAAGAACGAACACATACCCAAGAAAAAGGCAAACACCATATTGTCCACGAAAACCGAACGGACAAGTAAACTAATGAAATGTTCCATAATTATTTTTCTTTACTGTATCTAAAATTATTTTTCCTGCAAGCTCTTGTCCTTTGCTCTCTGGAACCATACGATGCAGGCAATCAAGATGAACGCTGCAGGGGTCATGAGCATAAGACCATTGTTCATATAACCGGCCTCGTAGAAGCTCTCGGGGATAATCTGGATGTTGAGCAAAGCACCTGTACCGAAGAATTCACGGAAGAATGCCACGATTACAAGAATCATTGCATAACCAACGCCGTTACCGATACCGTCGAGGAACGAAGGCCAAGGTTTGTTCTGCATAGCAAATGCCTCAAGACGTCCCATGAGGATACAGTTGGTAATAATAAGACCAATGTATACCGACAACTGAACGCTCACGTCATAGGCAAAAGCCTTGAGTACCTCACTTACCAATGTTACCAACGCGGCAACAACCACCAATTGAACGATGATACGTATACGCATTGGGATGGTATTGCGGATAAGTGAGATGATTACGTTAGCCATTGCCACGATGATGGTTACAGAAAGACCCATCACGATAGCCGGCTCCAATTTACTTGTAACAGCCAATGCCGAACAGATACCAAGCACCTGGACTGTTACAGGATTCTCTTTAAACAAAGGAGTGTTTAAAGCCTCTTTATTTTTCTTTGAAAAAAGTCCCATAGTTATTCCTTTACTTTTTATTGTTCAACATTTT
>JAZREN010000035.1:0-11583 GCA_045660825.1 Bacteroidaceae bacterium | reverse complement strand
CCTCGTAGAGGTTGCGCTGGATGAACTCGACACAGCTGATGAGCTCTGTTGCAAGTGTGGTGAGGTATGTTGTGCGGTTTGCCTCCTCGACGCAAGCGTTGATTTTTTCAACAACGTCAACGTACTCGCTCTTTCCGTTCTGCTGTGCCCATGCCTTGAATGCGGCCTCCTCGGCAAGCTTTGTCTCAACAACCTTGTTGTCCACAATGGCCTTGTTCATACCAATTGAGTTCTTCCAATAGTTGCTTATGGTTGCCTGCTTGTTGGCATAACGGATGGCGATGTCCTGGCTTTTTGCCATCTCCTCGCGGATGATGTTCAATGTCACGTCGCGCATTGCAATGCGTGGCTCGTTCTCGTGGAACATTCTCTGCTTCACCTCGTCGCCTGTGAGGTAACGTGATGTGCTGCCGGGGAAGCCCATAATCATTGCATAGTCGTTCTGCTCGAAGCCTGCAAGCGAGATGCTAAGGTGCTTTGGTGTGCTCAAGGGTACATTGTCCTTGCTGTATGCAGCAGGGTTGCCGTCCTTGTCGCCATAGATGCGGAACACCGAGAAGTCGCCTGTGTGGCGTGGCCACATCCAGTTGTCGGTCTCGCCGCCGAACTTGCCAATTGAGTTTGGAGGTGTGCCTACAAGGCGCACGTCGGTGTACTTCATGTAGTATACAAGGTAGAACTTGTTGCCCTCGAAGTATGGGAGCAGCTGTGGGTACATGTGCTCCTTGCCCTCGATGTTGTCGGCCTCGAAAAGTTCTTTGGCAATCACTGCAAGAGCGTTGCGCTGGAACGATGCCTCCTCTGTGAGTCGGCCGTCGGCAACGCGGGCATTGATTTCGTCGGTAACGTCCTTAATCTCCTTCACGAATGTGAATGCAATGCCTTCGCATGGCAACTCCTCCTCGTAGCTGTTGCTCCAGAAACCATTGTGAAGGTAGTCGTGCTCAACGGTACTCAACTGCTGTATAAACTTGAAACCACAGTGGTGGTTTGTCAATACAAGACCATTTGGTGAAACAACCTCACCTGTACAGCCGCCACCGAAGATTCCTATGGCATCCTTCAATGATGGAGCATCGGGTGAATATATTTCGTCAACTGATATCTGCAATCCCGCTTCGGCCATCTTGTCCTTGAGGTTCTGTTGGCGCATCAACTGGAGTAACCACATACCCTCGTCGGCCATTGCCTGGGGAACAATGAGTACTGCCATCAACAGTACTGATAAGATTTTTTTCATAGTGTTATTGTTTTGGGGTTTATTTGTTCTTGTAAAGTGTATTTGCAATTACGGTCTCGGCCTCGTTCATCATGCGATCCACGTTTTCGCTGTCGCGACCCTGGCACTCGATGGGAGCGTGGAATGTTAATGTCACGGGCGACCAATGGATGCATTTGCAACCCTTGGGCAGAATGTCATATGCACCATCGATGGTGATGGGTAGAACCGGTGTCTGTGTCATGTTGGCAATGACGAATGCACCCTTCTTGAACTTGCCCATCTTGCCGTTACGGCAACGTGTGCCCTCGGGGAATATACCCATTGAAGCGCCGCTCTTGAGTATTGCTATTGACTTGCGGAGCAGGTCCTTCTGTGGGGTCTCGCGGTTCACGAATATGTGGCCTGTGTCATAGCATGCCTTTCCAAGCAATGGCATCTTGCGCAGTGTGTCTTTCATAATCCATTTGAAACGCTTGCAGACATAGCCATACATGACGAAAATGTCGAACATACCTTGGTGGTTTGCCACAAATACGTAGTTCTGGTCTTTCTTTACATACTTGTCCCGGTCGACAACCTTCACCGGGATGAGGAATATCCAGCAGGTGAGCTTGCACCAGATGACGGCCGGTGTGTGGTCGGCGTTCTTTATCTTGAAATAGTGACCGAACACATCAATGATTATTGCTGTGATTGCAACAACTATGAGTGCTGCCCACCATGCAAAAAGCACCTGATACAGGATGTAAAGCGGATGTAGGATTTTTCTTAACATAAGTGTAAGTGTTAGAATTATGTTGTAAATATAGCGCTTTTTTATGGATTTTTTTCAATTGCAGGGCAATAATGGCGTTTTGGTAGCATATAATCCCTTGTTTTTGGTCTTTTATGATAGTACCAATCGTTTGTTACTCAATATTCTTGGCAAGGAATCTTGTCAACTCGGCAGTTGGGATTCCACGGCGGTTGGCATAGTCACAGAGCTGTTCCTCGTCAATCTTGCCGACTGCGAAATATTGTGCTGCGGGGTGGGCAATCATCAACCCGCACACGCTTGCATGTGGTTTCATCGCTCCGTTGGCAGTCAACTCAATCCCTGCCTCGCGCAAGTGAAGCAGCTTGTCAATGGTGAATATTATGCTCTGGTCGGGCAACGATGGATAACCGACTGCGGGGCGTATACCTTGGTTCCTTTCGGCAAGCAGCTCCTCAAGCGTCAGTTCTTCGCCGGGTGAATATCCCCACAGTGCTTTGTCGGTGCGCACGAGTCTGTGCAGCAGGGTAGCTGTGGCTTCGGCAAGACGGTCGGCCAGTGTCTGCGATAGCAGGTACCTGTAGTCGTCGCCGGCATATTCACAGCCGAACGTGCTTTCTACGCTTGTGGCAAACAGACCAATCCTGTCGCCGTGTGGTGATACGTAATCGCTGAGGCAAAGATTGTATCTGCCCTCGGTGCTGTGTTGCTGGCGCAGCAGGGGCAATGTCGTACCCTCTATGACTATGTCGTCACCATCGCCCTTTGCATCGCACAGGGCAAAGATGGCGGTAGTCCTGTATTTGACATCGAGCCTTGAAAGCATTTCTTTTGCGTCGCTTATGATTTCCTCGGCCTGACGGTTCTCCTTTGCAATGCCCCAAGCGTGCAAAAAGTAGCTCCAGTCAATGAATGGAGCTACTTCCTTTATCTCAAAACTGAAGACGTGTCTTTTCATCGGTTGAATTTGAGTGCCTTGCCGCGAATCTCTTCGTTGATGATGCCATTCTTGTAGACGCATTCGCCGTTGCTCCATGTCTGTTCCACAGCCCAGTTGAAAGTAGTTCCTTCAAAAGGACTCCAACCGCATTTGCTTATGATGTCGGCAGTGGTTATGGTATGTGGCTTGTTGGGGTTGAGCAATACAAAGTCGGCATTGAAACCCTTTTCAATGTAGCCGCGTTTGCTCACGTTGAATATCCTTGCGGGGGCATGGCACATCTTCTCCACGAGTGTTTCAATTGTCATCTCCTTCTTGTCGACCAACTCGAGCATTGCAAGCAGTGAGAACTGTATGCTTGGCATTCCCGATGCAGCTTTCAGCGCGCCGCCCTTCTTGTCTTCGGGCAGGTGTGGTGCGTGGTCGGTACCTATGAGGTCAACCTTGCCTTCGTTTACTGCACGGCGCAGTGCGGCACGGTCATCGGCGCTTTTTATTGCGGGGTTGCACTTTATCCTTGTTCCAAGCGTGGCGTAGTCCTCGTCGCAGAATGTGAGGTGCGCGGGGGTCGCCTCGGCTGTAATTCTTTTATCCTCTGCTTTCCCGGCAGTCAAGAGCTCAAGCTCACGCGCTGTGCTTATGTGCATCACATGCAGGCGTGTGCCGAATCTTTTTGCAAGCTCCACAGCGCTTGCAGTGCTTTGGTAGCATGCCTCTTCGCTGCGTATTGCAGGATGGAACTTCACATCGGGGTCATCGCCTTGCAGCTCCTTTATTGCTGCTGTGTTTGCAGCGATAATGGTGCTCTCCTCGCAGTGTACGGCTACGGGCAAGTCGAGCCTGTTGGCCTCTTCGAAAATCTTCTCCAGCTCGTTCTTCTTGTCAACAAGCATATTGCCGGTGCTTGAACCCATGAAGAGTTTTATGCCGCAGATGTTCTTGGGATTGAGCTTTGCAAAGTCGCCTACATTGCTGTTTGTTGCGCCAAAGAAGAATGAGTAGTTGATGACGCTGTCGCTTGCTGCAATCTTGTACTTCTCCTTCAATGCCTTAATGGTTGTTGTCTGTGGCGAGGTGTTGGGCATCTCCATGAACGATGTCACGCCGCCGGCTGCCGCCGCGCGGCTTTCGGTGGCAATGGTTGCCTTGTGTGTGAGTCCCGGCTCGCGGAAGTGTACGTGGTCGTCAATCACGCCCGGGATAAGGTAAAGCCCCGTAGCCTCAACGATTTCATCGCACTCGGCACGTGGCAGTTCGTTTCCGCGCAGAATCTCTACGATTTTGCCGTTGTTCACTACTATCGAGCCTTGGAACTGCTCGCCATTGTTCACTATTGTGGGGTTGCTTATAAGTGTACGCATGGTTTACTGTTTTATGTCATATTGAGCGAAGCACTTGTCATTCCGAACCTTGTGTGAGGAATCTAAAAACCCGATAAGATATCTCACGTACGTTCGATATGACAAAGCCGGTTGGCGGTTTTCTATTACTTCTTTTTGCGAAGATAGTGAAAAGGAGTGATTATATTTTAGGTGAATGTGATTTTTTTGTTGCCCGAATTGCATAATTTGATTTTAACCGATATATTTGCATCAATCTTCGCAGAGCCTGTATTGAATGGGTGAGTGGAGGGTTTTATTTTTTTTGAAAGCGTTTATTGGCGCTTTGTTCTTGACGTTTCGGAATCTGGTAAATTTCAATTACAGTCAAAGACAAGGCAACGATAGATGCCTACTGGTGTGTATTCATGCACTTGGTGACAATTGGGGAAGTCTCAAACATTGTTGCCTTTTGTGTGTTTTACATAATAGCGTAGGCTCTGCGTTGCTCGTTCTGACTGTAATGGGCATGCCAGAGCCTCGAAGCGTGGAACGAGTGACAGTACAGTTCCTACGCTTTTTTTATTCTCTTACATCATACAGACTGGGGACTGCTGTATAAAATATGGTTGTTATTATGAAAATGCGACTTTTAAAAAATCACAGGTCCTTATTCCTGTTATTGTGTCTCTCGTTAATAATGAACGTGTTGCTTCTGTTTGGCGTATATGTGTTGGAAAAGAACGGTTGTGTTCTATCTTTAGCTCTTGAACGAAGGGGTATTGTTGTACTTGATGACAAGCGCGTACCTGATTTTTGGGCAAGAAAGGGCTGGGTTAACACTATTGAGAAATTATATACAGAGTTTGATGTTGCATTTTTTGGAAATTCAATAACTCGTGGTAGTGATTTCCAAAGAAATTTCCCTGATAAGAAGATAATCAATCTTGGATATTCTGGTGATAATATGGTGGGTATGTTGAGACGAGTGCCTATGCTCAAGGCTGCTAATCCCCAAAAAATATTTATTATGGCAGGAACAAACGACCTTGTCCATATAGATGTTGATGAGTATAGGGAGCGTTACGCAAACTTGTTGCAGGCAGTAAAGGATGCTGTACCAGATGCGGAGATTTATATCCAAAGTGTTTTGCCGAGCAATCACGAGCTGAAGGATTATTCGCCGAATGAAAAGGTACAAGAAGCAAATGAAATGGCAAAAGCTCTTGCAGCTGAGTTCGGGTGCTCATACATTAATCTGTATGATTTGTATGTTGATGAAAAGAATGAGTTGCCAAAAGAATTGACGAAAGATGGTGTACATCTCTACGAAGAAGCTTATGATAGATGGGCTGAGACAATCAGACCTATGGTGTACGAATTGAATTAATAGTAGTTAAAATAAAGAGGTTTTATAAAGATGAGTTACCCCCGAAAGTTGGACCAAACTTTCGGGGGTAACTTAATCAGGCAATCTCTTTATTAATTTTCTCTGCAATCTCCTTGAATTCCTCGGGGGTGAGTTTCAGTTTGGGATTTGTGAAGAGCATGTCCTTCTCGCTCTGCATGGGTACAAGGTGTATGTGTGCGTGGGGAACCTCAAGCCCCAGCACTGCCTGTCCCACCTTGATGCAAGGAAATGCGCGCTTGATGCCCTCGGCAACCTTCTTTGCGAAAATCTGCATTGCGCCAATCTCTTCGTCGGTAAGGTCGAAGAAATAGTCTACCTCGCGCTTGGGGATTACAAGCGTGTGGCCTTTTGCAAGCGGGTTGATGTCGAGGAATGCATAGAACTGCTCGTTCTCGGCTACCTTGTAGCTTGGAATCTCACCAGCGACAATCATTGAGAATATTGTTGCCATAGTCCTTTGCAATTAGAATGAAATGCTTGTGATCTCGAGGAAAAGCTTGCCCTGTGGTACGGTAATCTCGGCAACATCGCCAACCTTCTTGCCAAGGAGTCCCTTTGCAATTGGTGTGTTGATTGAAATCTTTGCCTCACGTAAGTTTGCCTCGCTCTCAGGTACGATGGTGTACTGCATGGCAGCGCCGGTCTTGGTGTTCTTGAGACCAACCTTTGTCAACACCTGTACGGTGTCGCTGCTCAACTTTGTGGTGTCGATGATCTTTGCATCGGCAATGATGAGCTTGAGCTCGTTGATTCTCATTTCCAACAGACCCTGTGCCTCCTTTGCTGCATCGTATTCTGCATTCTCCGAGAGGTCGCCCTTGTCGCGTGCCTCGGCAATCTGGCGGACGATTTCGGGGCGCTTAGCCTCAAGTTCCTTCAAATCGGCCAACAATTTCTTGTAGCCCTCTTCTGACATATAACTCATAGTATATTCTTGTATTAAAAACAGTAAAACAAAGGATTCCAACACTAGTGCTGGAACCCATTTCCCTTTATTTCTTTTGCAAAGGTACTCCCTTTTAAATTATAAACCAAATTTAATTGGCTAAAAAATCTTATTCGTGATTTTTTGTAACCTCGTTTATTGTAAGGTCTTAATTTTTCAGGAGTTTCTCAATCTCTTTTTCGGTGTTTTCTATCTGTGCGTCGCGCAGGACTACCTCTCCCTTTCTGTTGATGAGGAAGAATGTGGGCAGCACCTGTACATTATACAGTTTTGCGCTTGCGCCGCTTGCGTCGCGCACGCAAGTCCAGGGGAGGTTGGCGGCCGACTGCTGCCAGAAATGCTCGCGTCTGTCGAGCGATACCTGATATATCTCGAATCCCTGATCCTTGTATTTGCTGTAGAGTTCGCGCATCTTGATGTTGCGCCCGCTCATCTCAATGCTCTCGTAAATGGTGAAGTCGAGCAATACTACCTTGCCTTGGAAAGATGATAGTGATATGCTGTCGCCGTTTGCCTGTGGCAGTTCAATGTTGAACATGTCGGTGATGGTTGCCTCTCTCTCTTCGAGCTCCAGTTCAACCTGCTTGGGTGGTCGTGTGGCCTTCAAGCCTTCTTCGGCTATCTTTGTAATGCGCTTTGTGTGCCTTGTGTCGGGGTGCAAGCGTTGGTAGTTCGTTGCAACGGCAGCAAAGCAACGGCAATCGTTCTTGTCGGTCATTGGGTTGAAGATGGGGGCGTTTGCCAATGTCAGTGTGAGTGCGTAGTAGGCGCTTGCACTTCCCGGAGCCGGGATGATGTATTGCTTGATGATGTTCTCCTTGAATTCATCGACGAGCGCCCTTATCTCTCTCTCGGTCTTTACTATTGCCGGCGAAGAACTCTTGGCCATAGCCTTCACCTGCTCTTCGAGTGCATCCTTCAGCTCGATAATCTCCTTTATGCGCTGGTTCTCCTCGTTGCCGTCAACAGTGTAGCCTTGGATGAAATCCTCGCTGTTGCTGTTGATGGTGATGGTCTCGGTAGAGTCGGCAATGAAGACGATTGTTCCGCAATCCTCTACATTCAGCAGGTAGAAATCGAAGTGCTCGGGTTGTGGAACGTGGAACTCGTAGTTGCCGTCCTGGTCCAGTTTCATCTTCTCAATCTCCTTGGCTCCACCCTCGGCAATGTGGTATATGCCAATGTTTTTGTCGGCGGCATTTGCAATGCTTCCCTTGACGGTGAATTGAGGACCTGTCTGCTTTTTGTCACACGAAGTGAAGACTAACGCTGTCGCTGCGAAAATTGAGAAATAAGTAAGTATTCTTGTGAAAAATTTCATAATTGTCAAAATAAGTGCTTGTGTGGTTTATAATAACTGACAAAATGTAAGGCTCGTCTCGGTGTTGTGCTGCGGGTGCAGTCCATCGGGTCGGGCTATTCTGGCACAAAGATAGTGCAAACGGGCGAAACACAAATGAAAATTCTCTCTTTCTCAACAAACACGTCTCTTTTTCTTGTTTTTTTCTGTATAAAGATGGTTAAAATCTCGAAAAATGTATATCTTTGCGAGAATTACAATAAAATTTCGTTTTTAAAGATAAAAAATATGAATGTTGTTACAAAAAATGTGGCCTTGCCCGATGGTCGTGTAATCACCATTGAGACTGGTAAGCTTGCAAAGCAGGCTGATGGCGCAGTTATGCTGCGTTTGGGCAATACGATGTTGTTGGCCACAGTGTGTGCAGCGAAGGATGCTGTACCCGGAACCGATTTTATGCCTTTACAGGTAGAGTACAAAGAGAAATATGCTGCGTTCGGCCGCTTCCCCGGCGGTTTCACAAAGCGCGAGGGTAAGGCTTCGGACTATGAAATCCTTACTTGCCGTTTGGTTGACCGCGCTCTGCGTCCTCTCTTCCCCGATAACTACCATGCCGAGGTTTACGTGAACATCATGCTCTGCTCGGCCGACGGTGTTGATATGCCCGATGCTCTTGCAGGTCTTGCTGCTTCTGCAGCTCTTGCTGTTTCCGATATTCCTTTCGGTGGCCCAATCTCAGAGGTGCGTGTAGCACGCATCGGTGGTGAGTTTGTTGTTAACCCTACATTCGCTCAGCTCGAGGATGCCGACATGGATATCATGGTTGCCGCTACATATGACAACATCATGATGGTTGAGGGTGAGATGAAGGAGGTTTCAGAGAACGACCTGCTCGAGGCGATGAAGGTTGCTCACGAGGCTATCAAGGTTCACTGCAAGGCGCAGATGGAGTTGATGGAAGAGGTTGGCTCAACCGTTAAGCGCGAGTACTGCCACGAGGTAAACGACGAGGAGCTCCGCTCAATGGTACACGATGCTTGCTATGCCAAGGCATACGCAGTTGCTGCCAGCGGCAACAACGACAAGCATGGCCGTGCTGCTGCGTTCGACGCAATCAAGGAGGAGTTCAAGGCCCAGTTCACCGAGGAAGAGCTCGAGGAGAAGGGCGCTCTCATCGACCGCTACTACCACGATGTTGAGAAAGAGGCTATGCGCCGTTGCATTCTCGACGAGGGCAAGCGTCTCGATGGCCGCAAGACAACCGATATCCGCCACATCTGGTGCGAGGCCGGTTATCTCCCCGGTCCTCACGGTTCAGCAGTCTTCACACGTGGTGAGACACAGTCACTCACAACCGTTACTCTTGGTACAAAGCGCGACGAGAAGATTATCGACGATGTAATGAACCAGGGTACAGAGCGTTTCTTGCTCCACTACAACTTCCCTCCATTCTCAACAGGTGAGGCTCGCCCACAGCGTGGCGTAGGCCGTCGTGAGATTGGTCACGGTAATCTCGCTTGCCGTGCGTTGAAGAACATGATTCCTGCCGACTATCCATACTGCGTTCGCGTAGTTTCAGATATCCTTGAGTCTAACGGCTCATCTTCAATGGCAACCGTTTGTGCCGGTACATTGGCGCTCATGGATGCCGGTGTAAAGATTAAGAAGCCTGTATCGGGTATCGCAATGGGTCTTATCAAGAATGCAGGCGAGGAGAAATATGCTGTCCTCAGCGATATCCTTGGCGACGAGGACCACTTGGGCGATATGGACTTCAAGGTAACAGGTACTGTTGACGGTATCACTGCAACACAGATGGATATCAAGGTCGACGGTCTCTCTTACGAAATCCTTGAGAAGGCCTTGAACCAGGCACGTGAGGGTCGCATGCACATCCTCGGCAAGATTACCGAGTGCATCGCCGAGCCACGTGAGGAGCTCAAGCCACACGCTCCACGCATTGAGACAATGCGCATTCCTAAGGAGTTCATCGGTGCAGTCATTGGCCCCGGCGGCAAGATTATCCAGGGTATGCAGGAGGAGACAGGCGCTACAATCTCTATCGAGGAAATCGATGGCGAGGGCGTTATTGAAATTGCAGCTAACAATGGCAAGTCAATCAACGATGCAATTGCAAAGATTCGCGCAATCGTTGCCATCCCCGAGGCCGGCGAGGTTTACGAGGGTACAGTACGCAGCGTGATGCCTTACGGCGCATTCGTTGAGTTCATGCCAGGCAAGGATGGTTTGTTGCACATCTCTGAGATTGACTGGAAGCGTTTCGAGACAATGGAAGAGACCGGCATCAACGAGGGTGACAAGCTCCAGGTTAAGCTTTTGGAGATTGACCCCAAGACAGGCAAGTTCAAGCTCTCTCGCAAGGTTCTCCTTGAGAAGCCCGAGGGTTACGAGGAGCGCGAGCGCCGTCCACGCCGCGAGCGCGAGCCACGTCGCCAGAACAACGACAAACAGTAATCAGTTGTTGATTATATAGTAGAATAAGATGTCCGTACGGGCATCTTATTCTTTTTATATATAAGGTATTATTGCCCTAATTCTTTATTAACGGTATTTTTTTACCGGACAGCGATGTTTGCATTTTTGAGATAAACGGTATGGAAGTTTTCTTGTAATCTATTATATTTGCACAACAAATATGGGTGTGAGTGCTTAAAAGGCGCGAGAGATCAAGCTGCACCGCCCTTAAGCTGGAGATTATATCTCCGGCTTTTTTTCTTGTCTTTTACCACACCATATATGCTCCATAATTTTGCTGAAAACAAAGCAAGATTATGGAGTTTCTTAATTTAAGCAGTGTATAACTTTTACCTAATGCAAGGCAAGCGCAGGTTTTACGGTGGATAGTAGCAAGGTATTTAAGGAGCAGCAGGATATACCGCCTGTAGTCATTGATGAAGGACTGTCATATATTCCGTGGGGTGCAGACAATCAAATGTCTTATGAAATACTCAATCTGATTGAGAGCGACGAGACACTATCCACCTGTCAGATGTTCAATGCCAAAGTTTGCTATGGCAGTGGACTTGTATATAACACCGATAAATCCACAACAAAGACAAGGGAGCAGGTCGATGATTTCTTTCTTGAAAACAACATTGCCGGCTACTATCTTGCCGGTCAGTACCGACGGGCGGTTCTTTGAGGTAGGCTTCTCCTAGGCCTTTCTCGAATACGGACTATGGCCGTTGGTCCTCTCGCAAATGTTACGCCTCCGTGATGAACATAAAAGAGTTCTTTGCTGATAATCTCGGTAAAGAGTATCAAGGCATCTTGTCGGATATTTTCGATGATAAGGGGTTAAGAGGCAGATAACAAATTATGCATTTATCTTGCTTATAGTTTTAATGATTTTTCTATTCTTTTCATTTCTTCTTTCAGATATTTCTTCAGGCACTTGGCTATTTCGGGGTAATAGTCACCCAAAGTTTTGTAACGATTTCGATGCTTGGTGTAATAACGTAGGGTAGTAACTAGCTCTGGCATCCAGAGAAAGTCTCTCTCTACTTGAGCGCACATTTCTTTTTTTACCTGGTCATAAGTAAAGCCGTTCTCCTGCATATAGATGATGACTGCTGCACGGACGACGCTCTCGTTGATGACCGTGGCGGCGTCTCCGTAGGCTTGGCTGGCCATACCGCGATAGTGACGTCCTAACAGAGTTTTTCCAATG
>JAZREN010000034.1:0-21490 GCA_045660825.1 Bacteroidaceae bacterium | reverse complement strand
TGGCTGCCATAATCTGGAAATTCCAACGGTAGCTCCAGAACTGGCTCACAGGTGACTGTGGGCCGCCCTCGCAGAAGAGCAGGGTGGGGTATTTCTTTGTGGGGTCGAAGTGTGGGGGGTAGATTACCCATGAGTGCAGGTCCTTGCCGTCCACGGTCTTGCACCAGCGTGCCTCGACCCTGCCAATTGCTATCTGGTCAAATATGTGCTTGTTCTCGAATGTGAGCTGTTTTACTTCGGAACCGGCCTTTGCCTTCATGGTGTAGATGTCGGCAGGTGCGCTCATTGAGACGCGTGTTATGATGAGGCTCTTGTCGCCGAGCATTGCCACCGAGTTGTAGTCGTGGTCGCCCTCGGTCATCTTTGTGAGCTTGCCCTTGAGGGTGATGTTGTATACCTGTGTTGTACCGTGCCATGTACCTGTGAAGTAGAGGCTCTTGCTGTCGGGTGCCCAACAGTAGCTGTCGACGTTGCTGTCGAATGCGGTGATGCCGTTGGCGTCGGGCATGCCGGTGAGGTATGTGCGCTCACCGGTTGTAAGGTTCATTACGCTAAGGCGTATCTGGTCGCTCTCATATCCGTCGCGTGCCATGCTTGTCCATGCAATCATTTTGCCGTCGGGCGAGAACTGTGGCGCGTTGTCATAGCCATAGCTTGAACGCTCCTCGTCGAGCTTGCACAGGTTTGTTGTTGTCCCGTCTGCAAGGTTATAGAGGTATATGTCGGTGTCGGTGCTCAATGTGTAGTCGCGGCCGCTCTTCTTTACGCATGAGTATGCAATCTGTTTTGAGTCGTTGCTCCATGCGAGCTGCTCGGTACCACCGAACGGGCGGTTGGGGCAGTCGTATACTGTACCCTCGAGCATGTCCTTGCCCTCGTCAATTGATGCGCCGTCAAAGTTGGCGATGAAGGGGTGTGGGGCATCGGTGAGCCACTCGTCCCAGTGCTTGTACATGAGGTCATCTACCACAAAGCCCTTTGCAAGTGGAAGGTCGGGGTGGATGTCGGCAGTCGTGGGCTTTGTCTTGATGCGCTTGATAAGGATTACCTTTGTCTCATCGGGTGAGAACAGGAAACCTTCGATGTCGGTTGCGTCGTTTGTGAGCTGCTTGCGCTCAGTGCCGTCGGGGTTCATCTCCCACACTTGGCTACTGCCGCTTGCATTTGAGAGGAAAGCGATTTTTGTTCCGCCCTTTATCCATGCGGCACTGCTCTCGTTGGCTGTGGTGGTTGTGAGTTTTGTGTCGCCCTGGCCGTTGGCATCCATGATGTTGATGGTGTGGTGGCTCTTGTTCTGCTCTACGCTGTAGTAGCTCACGCCGTAGACAATGTTCTTGGCGTCGGGTGATACGCTCACCGCGCCAATTCGGCCCATTGCCCAAAGAGCTTCGGGGGTCATCACTCCTCCCTCAATTCTTATATCCGATTTTCCAATAGGTGCCGCTACATTACCGCCGTCATTTGAGGCTGTTGCAGCGCCTGTAATTGCTATTGCTGCCATAATTGCTATGCTCTTTTTCATCATTGGTATATGTGTGTTTGGTTTATGCTTGAAAATTGTATAAATATAAGTTTATGCAAAATTGTTGCAAAAATACTCATAAAAATCTTTATGTGCAATAATAAAATATTAAAATACGTGCGCAAACAATATTAAATAGTTAAAGGTTGTTATTTCTCTTTTTTTGTCTATTTTTGCAAAGATTATACGTATATTGCGTAAAATGAATAAAAATCATAATATGAATTACATGAGAAAAATTTTTCTTTTCGTTGCGATGTTGCTTGTGACAACTATCACTTGGGCGGCGTCATTCCCACAGGCCGACGGCGTTTACCGCCTGATTAATGTGGCAACCGGCAAGGCTGTCACTAACGGTAATGTAGCAGCGCACAACACCTATCTGAGTGTTGCTGATGTCGATGACACCTCTTTGGGACAGGAATGGACTTTTGTCTCTTTGTCGGACAAGGAGCTTGCTTTCGTGCTTTATAACGAGAACTACGGACAGGCTGTGGATATGGCCTTATCATCCGCCACTCCCGGCAAGCTCTTGCAGTGGGAGGCTACTTGTACCGACAACCAATCGTTTGCAGTGAATGTTGTCGATGCATCTGCGGGTATCGTGCAGTTGCTGTGTAAAGGCGACCGTGAACTGGTGCTCAAGGTGCAGGGCGATGGCTCTCTGCTTATGGAGAAGAATGCAACAGGTGAGCATACCCATTTTCGTCTGGAGTATGTGAAGCAGAACAAGGTGGATTATCTGCCTGTGATTGACCGCTATTTCATTATCCGCGAGCAGAGTAGCGGCTACGCACTCAACACACGTGGCAACAATGCCAATAATGCGAGAGTGTATGTTGACGAGTATAATGCAGACAGCAAGGAGAACTTCGTGTGGCAGTTGCGTCGCACCGCTGCCAATGCCGAGTATTGCCAGTTCTATGGCCCTTACTTTGGCAAGGCTATCGACGTGGCTTTGAGCGGCGTGAAATATCCGTTGCTTTGGGATCCTTCATACAGCAATGAGAACCAGCAGCTGCGCTTTATCTCCGAAGAGGGTAAAAAGGGTGTGTATCGCATCCAAGTAAAGACAAGCGGTTCTTGGCACAGCCTCAAGGCCGATGGCAATAATCTCTCTATGGTTTCGGGTTACGGTAGCGGTTCGCTCTTCACACTCGAAGAGGTGGAGGCCGATGATGTGCCAATGGCAAATGTCTGGGAGGACGAGACATTCTTTGGCGAGAACAAGGAAGATGGTCATGCTACATATATGCCATACGAATCGGTTGCTAAGATGAAAGCCGATGCACGCTATGAGTTCCCATGGCTCAATCCCGAGAATGCCGAGTGGATGAGCCTCAACGGTATGTGGAACATCAATTGGGTTGAGACAATCGCACAGCGCCCCGGCAAGGATGCCTTCTGGGGTGACGATGTGGATGTTTCGGCCTGGAATACAATAAAGGTTCCATCGTGCCTTGAGATGGAGGGCTATGGCGACCCATTGTACATAAATGTGAACTATCCGTTCAAGAACAATCCTCCGATGATTGAGATGAAGGATGGTCTCTTGAATTCTGTCGCATCATACCGCAGGGATTTCGAGGTGCCTGCCGCTTGGGGCGACAAGCGCGTGTTCCTGCACTTTGACGGTATCTATGGTGCAGCTTTCATCTGGATGAACGGCAACTATGTAGGCTATACACAGAGCGGCAACAACGATGCCGAGTTCGATGTTACAGCTCACTTGCGCGAGGGCAAGAACAATGTCAGTGTTCAGGTTATCCGCTGGAGCGACGCTTCGTACCTCGAGGGACAGGATATGTGGCACATGAGCGGTATTCACCGTGATGTATTCCTCTTTGCGGCTCCAAAGACTTTTGTGCGCGACCACTACATCACAAGCAATCTTTCTGCAGCCGATGGCTACAAGGCCGGTTCAATGAATGTGGCTGTTGAGATGGACAACCGCGATGGTGCCGCTGTTGCAAAGAGCGTTGAGGTTGCATTGATTGCCCCGGACGGTAGCCAGGTTGCCAAGAAGGATGTTGCGTTTGAGTTTGCCGCAGGCGAAACTGTGAAGAATGCAAATCTCTTCTTTGAGAACCTTACAGGCTTGCAGCTCTGGAGTGCCGAGGTGCCAAATCTTTACACTGTTGAGGTGGTGCAGAAGGATGCTGACGGCAACGAGGAACATGTGTTCTCTACAAAATATGGCTTCCGTCACATTGAGATAAAGGACGGTCTTGTATATGTAAATGGCGAGAAGGTGTTGTTCAAGGGTGCAAACCTGCAGGATACACACCCTGTAACAGGTCGCTCGGTCGATGTTGCCACAATGCTTACCGATGTGAAGATGATGAAGCAGAGCAACATGAACACCGTGCGTACAAGTCACTATCCACGTCAGGCAAAGATGAACGCAATGTTCGACTACTATGGTCTCTACTGCATGGATGAGGCCGATTTGGAGTGTCACAAGAGCTGGGAGGACGGTGGCGAAAAGGGTGGTATCACCAATGAGGACAGCTGGAAGGCGCAGTTCATTGACCGCACCGTGCGCATGGTCTATCGCGACCGCAACTTCCCCTCAATCATCTTCTGGTCGCTTGGTAACGAGAGTGGTGGTGGAAAGAACTTCGGCCACACATATGCTGCAGTGCGTGCGCTCGACCCACGCCCAATACACTACGAAGGTGCTTCACGCGCAGGAACAGCGCATACTGACATCTATTCCGAGATGTATCCGCTCTTGACCGAGGTTGATGACCATGCCAATGGAAAGGTTGACAACAGTTATCCATTTTACACTAACGCCCAAGGACAACCATACTTCATGTGTGAGTATGCCCATGCCATGGGTAACGCTGTGGGTAACTTGCAGGAGTACTGGGATGCCATCGAAAGCAGCAAGTATGGTATTGGCGGTTGCATATGGGACTGGGTCGACCAGTCAATCTATGATGCCGAGGATATCAAGAACGGCAACTTTGAGGTTGACGGCATGAACAAGTACCGCACAGGTTCCGACTATCCCGGTCCTCACCAGGGTAATTTCGTAAACAATGGTCTTGTTACAGCCGACCGTGCATGGAGCCCCGAGCTGACAAATGTGAAGTATGTATACCAGTATATCAAGTTCCTCTCTTTCAATGCCGAGACAAAGCAGCTGAAAATAAAGAATAACTATGATTTTATTTCTCTCGACGAGTTCTATCTCAAATACACGGTGTTGGCCGATGGTGTTGAGGTTGAGAGCGGCGTAATGGATATGCCTGCTTTAGCTCCGAATGCCCAGGGTGTTGTGACATTGCCTTATAGCACAACTGCGTCCGAGGGTGTTGAATTGATGCTGAATGTGGAACTTTGTTACAAGAATGCCCAGACTTGGGTAGAGGAAGGATATGTCATAGCTGCCGAACAGTACACACTTGCCGAGCGCAATGCGGCTCCTTTGGCTCTCAATGGCAACGAGGAGATTTCTCTTGTAAAGACAACTGATGGATATAAGGTCTCAAGTTCTGTGATGGAGATGACATTCGCATCGAACGGTACAATGAACTCTTGGACTGTAAATGGCAAGACCATAGCAGTTGAGGGTCCTGAATATGACAACTACCGTTGGGTTGAGAATGATGGTCCAACTGAGGCTCTCAGCAAGTATAATGAGAAAAACGGTATCCAGTCGAAGTCGGCGACATTCACCTTGAGCCAGGATAAAAAGTCTGTCAATGTCGTTATCAATGCAAGCGGCTGGTTCTGTAAATATGTGTTCAAATATACAATTACAGCCGATGGCTCTCTGCTTGTTGATGCTGCATATACCGTGGTTCCCAAGGATGCGCGTCGCATTGGATTGTCGTTGGTGTTCCCTGCTGAGTTTGAGCAGGTAGAGTACTATGCATACGGTCCGTTCGAGAACTATATCGATCGTCGTGGCGGTTCAATGCTTGGACGCTATTATACAACCGTTAGCGATATGTTCGAGCCATATCCAAAACCACAGAGCATGGGTAACCGTGAGGGTTTGCGCGACATGTTGTTGTTCAATCCAGACGAGGGTTACGGTGTCAAGGTTCAGACACGTGGCAATGTGGCCTTCTCGGCATTGCACTACAAGGATGTTGACCTGAAGAATGCCGGTCACATTTGGGAGCTCCAGAAGGGTAATGTACATGCTCATTTCGACTGCGCGCAGAAGGGTATCGGTAACGGTAGCTGCGGCAATGTCGCTACATTGGACAAGTATCTCATTCCACAGGGTGGCGAGTATAGCTGCTCGTTGCTGTTCACTCCTGTAACCGACATTGAAAGCGGCATTGGGAATGTTGCAGAGAATGCACTACGTTTCAACGTTGAGGATGGCAAGCTTGTATGCAAGGGCAATCTTGCAGCTTCAACAACATTAGCGGTCTATAATATGGGTGGTGTGAAGGTTGCTACAGCTGCTGTTTTCTACGATTGCGAGAGTGCAGTGCTCGATGTGAAGAACTTGCCTCATGGATCGTATATTGTGGTGGTAAAGAGCAATTCAGGTACCAGTGTGCATAAGTTTGTGCTATGATTTGTGCAAAAAAAATGATATTTTGAAAAGAAATTAAGTTTTTTTGTACAAAAATGTTTGTATTTGAATTATTTAATGTAATTTTGCAAAAGATTTAGAAAAAGAGGACGCCGAAACGCTATGAAGGGAGTAGGTGAATTAATTAATATTATACAGTTATGAAGAAATTTTTCTATGTAGCAGTATTGGCTCTCGCTTTCGCATCTTGCGGTAAGTCAGAGAAGGCTGAGGTTGTTGACACAACAACTCAGAATGTGACAATCAGCGAGGACGCTCAGATGGCACAGGAGAACGCTCCTGCAACTGAGAATCTTCCAGAGGTACTCGAGGAGGGAACAGAGATTGTTCCTGCAGCAGCAACTGAGGTTCTTCCTGCAGCAGCTCCTGGTCCTGACGCTGGTGGCAAGGTTGCTACTGAGGTTGTTAAGTAATTGACAGCTCTGCAGTACAGAAGTTTAGTAGCCTAACAATCCAAGTCCGCAAGGACAAGGATTTGGCTCTAATCTTCTTAAATTGAAAATTTGAATTTCAATATACGCATCGGTCTGTAGACTGGTGCGTTTTTTTTGTTTGCATGTTGATGTAATGTTACTTGAATTTGTCAAACTTGCATATGGGCTCAGCAGCAAAAAGGTGTGGGTAATTATTGGATTTCTATTCTCTTGATAGTTTTTACGCTTAATCGGTTATCTTATATTCTTTTTGTAGTCTTGCTTTCTGTACTTTTTTAAAAAAGTACCAAAAACGGGGCAGTCGTGTACGGCATTCGGTGCTTAAAAGTTGACAATACCGCCTTTCCGCATCCCGTGCGGTGCAAACTGCGTCTGCACTACGCACGACTAACTGCTGGCGGTATTGTCGATTTGCAAGCAAATTTAAGAGTTGCCTTGCAACATCTTTCAGTCGGTTCACACCTCGCCACTCGCAGCTTGTCGCAATGCTTGGGGCGGCAAGAACTCCCTGCGCACAAACATCATGCCACCTGCTGCCAAGCATTACTCGGCTGCTCACTGTGCCTCCCAACGCTGCCCATTAGATAAGTTACTCATGCTCGCTGCAAAATCTCAAACAAGTTTGGATTTCGCTCGCTTACGCGTAACTTTCCGCCCTTGGCGGGGAATCACCTTTTGCAATAAAAATTCATTGGTATGTATTACGGACTTTAACGCGCACTATGCTAATATTTTAAAACCGGCACCATCAAAATCACAGCAAACAGCCGGGCAAGCAGCGGAACAGGACAAAATTTGTTTGAGCGGTGCATATACGCGATGATGTTATTGCGTGAAAAGCGAGTTGTTTTGTCCCCGATGCTTGAACGAACAGCTGTTTGTGGCAAATAACGGCCGGCCGAGGGATGTCGCTTGCGACTCGCGAGCAAAAGGCTGTTATGACTGATTTTGCCGGTGCAGGGCGTTTTTGGTGCTTTTTGCGCGACAAAAAGCACGTATAGAAAGGCTTGAAGAAAATACAAGTGAACGATTAAGGTTGAGAACTGTCGTGGAATATAATGGCGAGCGAAAGCGACTCTTCCTTATGCATCCCCCCAGCTTTTGCAGGTGAGCCCAGTTTTCTTTTGAACATTATTTGCACACTCAATTTCTATATTTCGAAAAAAGGTGCTATTTTCGCATAAATTTGATATAGCGCACCAACAATGATAGATAAAACAGTTTTCAAGGATATGAAGGCGGTGTATTATACACTCGGCTGCAAGTTGAATTTCTCGGAAACGGCAACGATAGAGCGACAGTTGCAGGATGCCGGTATTCGCACCGCCAAAAGGGGCGAGGTTGCCGACATCTGTGTCGTGAATAGCTGTGCCGTGACACAGGAGGCCGAGAAGAAATGCCGCCAGGCAATACACAAACTGGTGCGTCAGCATCCCGGTGCCTATGTTGTGGTGACCGGCTGCTATGCACAGTTGTCGGCCGAGAAACTGGCGCAGGAGCCGGGCGTTGGTGTTGTGCTTGGAATAGACAAGAAGGGCGAAGTCCTCAATTATATCATAAAGAATATTGAGAACGCCAACAGTGGCGAATGGTTTGTACAACCTACAAAGGATGTACGTAACTTTGTACACTCCTGCTCGCGTGGCGACCGCACACGCTATTTCCTCAAGGTACAGGATGGCTGTGACTACTACTGCACATATTGTACCATCCCTTTTGCAAGGGGACGCAGCCGCAACCCGCAGATTGCTGAACTTGTGGAGCAGGCGCAGAAGGCTGCTGCCGAGGGCGGCTCGGAGGTTGTAATCACCGGTGTCAACATCGGCGATTTCGGAAAGTCGACAGGTGAATCGTTCATGTCGCTTGTGAAGGCGCTCGATGGTGTCGAGGGGGTGTCGCGCTATCGCATATCGTCAATCGAACCCAATTTGCTCACTGACGAGATAATAGATTATGTTGCACAGTCGCGTGCATTCATGCCACATTTCCATATTCCGCTACAGGCGGGTAGTGACGAGGTTCTTAAACTCATGCACCGCCGTTACGACACATCTCTCTTTGCTGCAAAGATTGCAAAGGTGAAGGAGGCTATGCCCGATGCATTCATTGGTGTGGATGTCATCGTGGGTACACGTGGCGAGAGTGAGGAACTCTTTGAAAAGGCTTACGAATTCATCAAGGGGCTCGACATATCGCAGTTGCATGTGTTCAGCTACTCCGAGCGTCCGGGTACTCAGGCTCTGAAACTTGGCGGTGCCGTGCCGCCGGCCGAGAAACATCGCCGCAGCCAGTTGCTCATTGCATTGAGCGAGGAGAAACGCCTTGCCTTCTATGAGAAATATTGTGGCAGGGAGGCTGTCGTACTGTTCGAGAAACCTCGCTCGGGCATGCCTATGGGTGGCTTTACAGCAAACTACATACGTGTGGAAACTGCCGCCGATGCCTCACTTGTCAACCGTCTTGTGCGTGTGCGCCTCGGTGCTTTCAATGAAGATAAGTCGGCTTTGACTGTTGACGCAATTATTGGAGTCGTAGATTGATGAAACTGGCGGTTGTCATACTCAACTATAACGGCGCGTCAATGCTTTCGCGTTTTCTGCCCTCGGTGCTCAAATATTCACCAGGGGCAGAGATTGTTGTTGCCGACAATGCCTCTACCGATGACTCTGTCGCTGTGCTTGCAGCCGGTTTTCCGTCGGTGCGCGTGGTTCAATTGGACAGGAACTATGGTTTTGCCGATGGTTATAACAAGGCTTTGGAACAGGTTGATGCAGAATACTGCCTGCTTTTGAATTCCGATGTCGAGGTTACGCAGGGGTGGCTTGAACCGTTGCTCTCGTTCATGGAGAGCAATCCCGACGCCGTTGCTTGCCAGCCAAAGATTCTTGCATACAACAATAAGACACAATTTGAATATGCCGGTGCGGCAGGCGGTTTCATTGACCGCTATGGCTATCCCTATTGCCGCGGTCGTCTTTTTGACACCGTTGAGGAGGATAATGGGCAGTACAACGATGTGTGCCGTGTGTTCTGGGCTACCGGCGCTGCTATGATGGTGCGCAGTGATGCATTCCGCAAAGCAGGTGGTTTTGACGGTCGTTTTTTTGCGCACATGGAGGAGATTGACCTATGTTGGCGTATGTTGGCGCGTGGTGGCGAAATATATGTAGTACCGCAGAGTATGGTGTATCATGTGGGTGGTGCCACGCTAAAGAAAAGCAACCCACGCAAGACATTCCTTAATTTCCGCAACAACCTGTTGATGCTATACAAGAACCTGCCTGTTGGCGAACTGCGCGGGGTGATGCGTGTACGTGCGTTGCTTGATTATATGGCTGCGCTTAAATTCCTGCTCACAGGTGCTTGGGGCGATTTCAAGGCTGTGCTGCGTGCACGCCGCGAATACAAGCGCATGCGAGGTGAATACAGGAGTGTGCGTGAGCAGAATCTTGCAGCTGTGGCAGTTCCTGTCATCAAGGAGCGCTCGGCTTTTTCACTTCTGTGGCAATATTATCTGAAAGGAAGAAAACATTTTTCACAACTGAAATAAAATATGGAAGCTGCATTGTATCTTTTGCCCGTGACTTTGGGCGATACACCACTAGGCAATGTGTTGCCACAATATAACAGTGAAATCATAGCGGGCATACGCCACTTTATTGTGGAGGATGTGCGCTCGGCACGCCGTTTCCTGCGTAAGGTCGATTCGGCTTTCGATATCGACGGCTCGCAGTTCTTTGAACTGAACAAGCATACATCGCCTCAGGATGTGGCGGGCTTTCTGCGTCCGTTGCAGGATGGCAAGCCAATGGGCGTGATATCCGAGGCGGGCTGTCCGGCTGTTGCCGACCCTGGTGCCGATGTGGTTGCCATTGCACAACGCAAGGGGTTGAAGGTCGTTCCGTTGGTGGGGCCTTCGAGCATCATTCTTTCGGTTATGGCTTCGGGCTTCAATGGACAGAGCTTTGCTTTCAACGGATATCTGCCTGTAAAGCCCGACGAGCGTATAAAGGCTTTGCGAAAGTTGGAGCAGCGTATATATAACGAGGACCAGACACAACTTTTCATTGAGACGCCTTACCGCAACGGCAAAATGGTCGAGGATATCCTCGCGACCTGTCGCCCGCAGACAAAGCTATGCATTGCAGCAAACCTCACTTGTGAGGGCGAGTATGCAAAGACACGCACGGTGAAGGAGTGGCGTGGCAAGGTGCCCGATTTGTCCAAGATACCTTGTATCTTCTTGCTGTATAAATAATTGGATTTAAATCAATAAATTATGAGTCGCAAAGCTATTTTTTTTATTCTTTTTGTACTGGGCTTCTCTTCTATGGCAAGTGCTCAAAGCAGACTTGTTCCTACAGGCCGGTTCGTCACTCCTTATCCCGAGGATGTTATGGACGATTATGCTGTAAAAAAGGATAGCCTGTTGTTGCCGGATTATGGTAAAACGCGTTTTGCATTCACTATAACTCCATCATGGAGCGGTGAATCAAGCTGTTGTTATTATGGTTCAACATCGGAATTTGTATTGAGGGTTGCCGAGGAGAATATATGGTTTTACTATTTCGGTGCTCATTCGCAGTATGAGCCGGGCATCACTCCCGATGTTAAGGTAAACGAGTACCGTTGCGTGGCTTCTCCCAAAACGGCAAAGAGTTTGTATGAGCTTTTCTATGCGGCTGTATTCTCATCATCTTACACTGCACAAGGAAACGGTCTGGACGGTGTGACTTACGAACTGCTGCTTGAACTTGGGCTTTTTACAGCAGAGTTCTGGTCGCCAAGGCAAGGCACAAATTGCCATAAACTGGAGGAGATTCTTGAAAAGTTGTGCGCTGCCGTAAAGGATAATGACCCTGCAGCCGTTGATGCTTTGGAACCGGATGCTGTTGAACTGACCAAAGTCTTTAAGGAGCTGTTTCCAAAGGATGTAGAAAATCATTGGGCACCGTTTTAGACTAACCATATAATACTTGAGACCGGCTTTGCTAACAAAAGCCGGTCTCGTTTTTTACATGGCGTTTGAATGAAAAGAGGGAATGCTACTTTTATCGAACCTCCGTTTTCTGCTTCAATATCTCATTTAGTTTGAACATCTCGTCGCGGTATTGCGCTGCCTCAATGAACTCCATCTTCTCGGCGGCGCTCTCCATCATGCGGCGTGCGCGCTCAATGCTCTTCTTCAATTGCTCCACACTCATGTACTCGACGATTGGGTCGCAGGCGATTGCCGTTGCGATGTTGTCGGTATCATATGGCTTGATGCTCTTTCCTGTATCCTTGCTCTTCCTGTCGAGGGCGAGTGCATTGGTAATGCTTTTCTTTATCTGTGTAGGTGTTATGCCGTGTTCCTGGTTGTAACGCATCTGTTTCTCCCTTCTTCGGCTCGTCTCGTCAATGGTGCGCTGCATGCTTTCGGTGATTTTGTTGGCATAGAAGATGACCAGTCCGTTGACATTGCGGGCCGCGCGTCCGGCGGTCTGTGTCAATGAACGGTAGCTGCGCAGGAAGCCTTCATCATCGGCGTCGAGGATGGCTACAAGTGACACCTCGGGCAGGTCGAGTCCTTCGCGCAACAGGTTCACGCCAATGAGTACATCGTAGAGCCCTTCGCGCAAGTCGGTCATAATCTGTATTCGCTCGAGTGTGTCCACGTCGCTGTGTATGTAGTTGCAACGTACGCCATGCCTCTGAAGGTATGTGGTGAGCTCCTCGGCGTTTCTCTTTGTGGTTGTTGTGGCGAGTACGCGCTCTTCGCGTTCCACACGCAGCCTTATCTCTTCCATCAGGTTGTCGACCTGGTTCTCCGAGGGGCGCACCTCAATTACCGGGTCGAGCAGGCCGGTGGGGCGTATCACCTGTTCAACGATGATGCCTTCACTTTTGTCCAACTCATAATCGGCCGGCGTCGCACTCACATATATTGTCTGTGGTGTCAGTTTCTCGAACTCCTCGAACTTGAGAGGGCGGTTGTCGAAGGCTGCGGGCAAACGGAAACCGAACTCCACAAGGTTGGTCTTGCGGGCGCGGTCGCCGCCATACATGGCGTGTATCTGTGGCACGCTCACGTGGCTCTCGTCAATGATGAGCAGAAAATCGTCGGGAAAAAAGTCGAGCAGGCAGTAGGGGCGGGTGCCGGCTTCGCGGCCGTCGAAGTAACGCGAGTAGTTCTCGATGCCCGAGCAGTGACCAAGTTCGCGCAACATCTCAATGTCATATGTCACGCGCTCGTGCAGGCGCTTGGCTTCGAGTGGCTTGCCAATTTCACGAAAGTACTCCTCGCGGTCGGCAAGGTCGGTCTCAATCTGTGCAATGGCGCGCTCTGTGCTCTCCTTGGTTGTCATGAACAGGTTGGCGGGGTAAATCCTGTAGTCCTCGAAATTGGCAACGCGTACACCGGTGACGCTGTCAATCTCCTCAATGCTGTCAATGTCGTCGTCCCAGAATGTTATGCGCAGCACATGGTCGCTGTAGGCAAGGCTCACCTCCACGGTGTCGCCCTTTGCGCGGAAATTGCCACGTGAGAGCGCTGCATCGTTACGTGTGTAGAGGCTGCAGACAAGTTTGCGCAGGAAGACATTGCGGTCAAGTTTCTGCCCTACGTGTATCTCGATTACGTTGTTGTAGAAGTCACTCGGGTTTCCCATACCGTATATGCAGGAAACGGATGAAATGACGACGACGTCCTTGCGGCCCGACAGGAGTGACGATGTGGCAGCAAGTCTCAACTTGTCGATCTCGTCGTTGATGGCAAGGTCTTTCTCAATGTATGTGTCGCTCGATGGGATGTAGGCCTCGGGCTGGTAATAGTCGTAGTACGATACGTAGTATTCAACAGCATTGTTTGGGAAGAATCCCTTGAACTCGTTGTATAACTGTGCAGCCAATGTCTTGTTGTGGCTCAGGATAAGGGTGGGGCGGTTTATCTCCTTGATGACGTTTGCCATCGTAAAGGTCTTTCCCGAACCGGTTACACCAAGCAGTGTCTGCGCGGAAACGCCATTTCTGATGCCTTCTACAAGTTGTGCGATAGCCTCGGGCTGGTCGCCCATGGGTGAGTAGTCTGATGCGAGTTGGAATTTCATATCTATTCAAAAAAAAGTTGAACCTCAAATGTACGATTTTTTTTCGAGATATACAAGAGTGTGCGTTACTGGATTTCTTGGGTGAAGCATGCTCCTCTAAACAATTAACTTTAATTTGTATTGTATTGTTTATTTCCTTATCTTTGAACTATAATGCAAATAATGTTTAAAATTCAATCATATGAAAAAACTGCTTTGCGCTATTGCGCTGTCGTTGCCTCTTTGTGTGGCGGCAGAGAATCCACCCCTCATGGGTTGGAGCTCATGGAATACCTATGGTTTCCAAATCAATGATTCTGTCATCCAGGCTCAGGCCGATGCAATGGTGAAACTCGGTTTCAAGGATTGTGGCTATAACCATATCAATATCGACGACGGTTTCTTTGGCGGCCGTGACGCCGAGGGTAATCTGCTCATTCACCCTACACGTTTCCCTAACGGTTTGCGCGGTCTTGTGGATTATATTCATGGCAAGGGCTTGAAGGCCGGTATTTACAGTGATGCAGGCCGTAACACCTGTGCCTCATATTGGGGTAAACCAAAGGATGAGATTGGCCGTGGCGTTGGTCTTTATGGTCACGATGCCGCCGATTTCGACCTCTATTTCAACCCTGACAAGCTCAACTTCGATTTTATAAAGATTGACTATTGTGGTGCTGATGCGGGTAACAACGATGAGGGGCTAGACCTTGACGTGGAGCAGCGCTACAAGGAAATTGCTGCGGCAATAAAGGCAGTCGGTCGCGACGATATCACCTGGAACATCTGCCGTTGGGCATTCCCCGGTACATGGGCATGCGAGATTGCCGATTCATGGCGCACAACCGAGGATATATATCTTGGTTGGGAGTCTGTAAAGAGCATTATCAATCAGAGCCTCTACCTGTCGGCGTATACAAGCTATGGCCGTTACAACGACATGGATATGCTTGAGGTTGGTCGCGGACTCACCGAGGAAGAGGACAAGACCCACTTTGGTATGTGGTGTATAATGAGCTCTCCGTTGCTTATCGGCTGCGACATGAACGACATTAAGGGCAATGCGCTTGAGCTTATGCAGAACAAGGAACTTATTGCCTTGAACCAGAATACTCTTGGCTTGCAGGCCTATGTGGTGAAGCGCGAGAATGGTGCCTATGTACTTGTAAAGGATGTTGAGGAAAAGTATGGTACAAAGCGTGCTGTGGCATTCTATAACCCAACTGATGCTGCGATAGACATGAACATCGCCTTCTCGAAGGTTGATCTTGCCGGTGAGGTGGCAGTGCGCGACCTGTTTGCAAAGAAGAATGTGGGTGTATATGAAAATTCATTCAGTGTCTCTGTACCTGCCCATGGAACACGCATCTACACATTTGATGCCCAGGAACGTCTTGAGCGTACTTTGTACGAGGCAGAGACCGCTTGGCTTACAGACTATCAGGAAATCAAGAATAACGAGGTCTATGGCACAGCTGTATATGGCGAGAAATCAAATTGCTCGGGTGGTGTGGCTGTCGGTTGGCTCGGTAACCGCGACAGCAACGACCTTCAGTGGCGTAATGTATACAGCAAGGAGGGTGGCGAATATACCCTGCGCGTCTATTTTATAACAGGTGACAACCGTACTATGAAACTGAGCGTGAATGGTGGAGAGGCTTTGACTTTTACGGGTAATTCTGGCGGCTGGGGCACCGTAGGTTCGGCTGAGTTTGATGTAGTGCTCGAGAAGGGCGAGAATGTAGTGCGCCTTTTCAATGAGAGCGGATACATGGGCGACATTGACAAAATGGAACTTGTGAACAAGAATGCACCTGTGGTTACAGAGGATTATCCCATTGTGTTCGACAAGAACCAGAACTATACTCACGGTAGCCGTCGCTTGAACAGCGTTTCACTTGGCAACCAGACATTGCAGTTGCCAACTCCATTGAAGGTGTATAGCAAGGTTGAGAATGGTGCATTTCATGCTAAGGCCGGTGAGACAGTTACTCCATCGTTTGGTTTTACAGGTGAATGGATGCATGGTTTTGTATATGTTGACCGTGGTCAGGACGGAGCTTTCGAGGCAACATTGAATGCCAATGGCTCAATCCCTGAGGGTAGCGATATTATGGCTTTCTCGTATGCTGAACCTTCTTTGGGTTCGGGTACAGGTTATAATAGCAATGGCGAGCGCGTTACAAACAGCAATGTGCTCAACCCACCGGCATTTACTGTGCCAACAGATATGGCTCCCGGTTTCTACCGTATGCGCTACAAGGTCGACTGGGCTTCTATTGATCCCGCTGGCCGTGCCGAGGACGGAAATGGTATTATCAAAAACGGTGGTGCGATATGTGATGTGGTATTGAATATACACAATGATAATGGCGCACTTGAGGTAGTTGCCGAGAATGGCGCTTTGCTTGCAGCCGACGGCTCAGCCTTGCCTGCAACACTTCCATTCGGCGAGGCTCTTGCGGTCAAGGTGGTTCCGGCCGAAGGCTATAGCCTCGATGCTGTAACAGTGCTCCATGGTCATAATCTCGATGGAACAAAGAGTCTTCACGACGTTGACCAGTATGGTGAGATTGTGCTCCCTGCTTATATGCTCAATGGTGATGTGGTTACCATACCTGCCGAGTATGTCGATGGTGATATCAGGATAACAGCACATTTCGTACAGCAGGGTGTCCAGGCCGGTGACGGTTATGCACTCTCGTTCGATAAGGATGCGACAGTCGCTACAGCCCACGATATTGCTGTTGGTGTAAATGGTAATATGTTTTCAATCAAAGGTAATGCAGCATACTATGACTTTACAGCAACTCCCGTGCTTCTTTCAAATACAAGAAACATGTTGCTTGATATTACCGGGGCAACCAAGAATGCTTATCTTTATGTGGACTTGAATAATGACGGCCGCTTTGCTGTGTTGCTGGGCGCTGATGGAAAACCAGGCGTTTCAAGCGAGTTGGTTGCCTTCTCATGCTACAACGGAATTGACAGCAATGGCGATGCTGCCGAGAATGGTACAGCAACTCTCCCACTATATAAAATCGCAAACGTGTTGCCCGATGGTGTTTACCGTGTCCGTCTGAAACTTGATGGCGAGGAACTCAACCCCGGTGGCTCCGATGCGATTGTTGCTGAAAATGGTGTGATTGCCGATTTCTTGATAAGTATTGTTACTGGAAACAAGGCTCTGACATTGAATACAATTGATGGTAGCATTGATGGTGAGAACTATTCGGCTCTGCCTATGGTGGTGACACCGGGTAATGGCTTCACAGCAGTGTTGCGTGGCGCTCCGGGTTTTGTATGCAAGGAACTTGTGGTGCGTCACGGTCATAACATCTATGGCGAGCAAATGGTGAACGGCAACGCACAATGGCGCGAGGATACACTGCCGGTTGTTGACGGCAAGGCTGTTGTTGACGGTTCGCTCATTGACGGCGATGTCGCGCTCTATGCCGAGTTTGTTCCACAGGAGGGTAGCGAGTGGCAGCTTGTCTTCAGCGACGAGTTCAATGCTGAGGATATGTCACAGCCTGTGGCCGAGAAGTGGATGCGCTGCCAGCGTCAGGGCGCGACCTGGAACCGTTGGCTCAGCGACAGCAAGGAGGTAATCTATCTGCAGGGTGGTGACCTTGTTGCACGCGCTATACCTAACCCTGACCAGGCGAGTGACCCGATTCCAATGATTACCGGCGGTATAAAGAGCGACGGTCATTTTGGCTTCACTTATGGTTACGTCGAGGCGCGCATCAAGTCCAACCCATGGACCGGTAACTTCCCGGCATTCTGGATGATGCCCGAGGACCGCAGCGCCGGCTGGCCCGACTGCGGCGAGATCGATATATGGGAGACAATCGATGCCCAGGAGCGTTCATGGCACACTGTTCATAGCAACTGGACATACGATCTTGGAAATACCAATAATCCAAAATCAAGCTTCAATGTATATACATCGCACGACCGTTACCATACATACGGCTTGAAGTGGGATGCTACAACCCTCATATGGTATGTCGACGGCAAGGAGGTTGGCCGTTATGCAAAATCAACCAACCAATCTCAGCTTAACCAGGGACAGTGGCCATTTGACAAGCATTTCCATCTGATTCTCAACCAGAGCGTGGGTAACAATGCTTGGGCTGCCGATGCCGACGTGACACACACCTATGAGACACGTTTCGACTGGGTACGTGTATACCAGACACCTGGCATGGAGAATACAAACGGCACTGTAGGTGTTGTTTCTGTGCGCGACGATGCCAAAGCTAATGTTCAGGTTGTCGATGGTGGCGTGGCTGTGTCTGTCGATACTCCATGCAACGTGTCGGTATACGATGTTGCAGGGCGCAAGGTTGCCGAGGCTTTTGTGAACGCTGCCCATTGCTTTGCATTGCAGTGTGGTGTGTATGTCGTAGAGGGCGTTAAGGTGGTTGTCAAGTAATGATAACCACCTCACAATGCTCAGTTTTAGTATATTTTAAAAAATAGTAACTAATAATGAGCTTTTAATGGTTGTATTTTCTGCCGAAATGCACTATCTTTGCAAAAATTTTTGATAATTATGTTTAGTGTGCATTGTTGTGCGCACTTTGAGTTGGTTGTTTTAGATGAAACGAGCAGTATATATATTTCTTTTATGTGTTGTGGCCTTGACCTCTTGTGATACCTATAACAAGGTTTACAAGAGCAATGACTATGATTACAGATACGAGGCTGCAAAGGCATATTACCTTGAGGGTAAGTATACAAAGGCTTCGGAACTGCTTGAGTCAATGGTTACAATGCTCAAGGGTGGCGACAAGGCCGAGGAGTCGTTGGTGCTGTTGGCAAGGTGCTATTACGAGTCGAAGGACTATGAGACTGCGTCGCAGTATTTCAAGGTGCACTATTCGAATTATCCACGCGGCGAGTATGCCGAGTATGCACGTTTCTATTCAGGTAAATCCCTGTTTATGGGTATTCCTGAACCGGAACTCGACCAATCGAATACATATGCTGCCATAAACGAGTTGCAGCTGTTCATGGAATATTACCCCCACAGCAGCTACAACAGCGAGGCGCAGGATATGATAATGAAGATGCACGATGTGCTCGTGAAGAAGATGTACCTCTCGGCAAAGCTCTATTATGATCTTGGTGACCTTGCTTACATAGGAAACAACTATCAGGCTTGTATAGTAACCGCGCAGAATGCTTTGGAGGATTATCCTTATACAAAACTCCGCGAGGAATTGTCAATGCTTATACTCAGAGCCCGATACCAGATGGCGCACAAGAGTGTGGAGAGCAAGAAGATTGAACGCTATCGTAATACCATTGACGAGTATTATGCGTTCAAGACCGAGTTCCCCGACAGCAAGTACATCAAGGAGGCCGACAAGTATTACAAGGAGGCCATCAAGTTTGTAAAGACAATGGAATAACAATATAATAATTGAATAATAAAATGGATTACAAGAAAACTAACGCTCCAACAAACACTGTCACACGCAACATGGCAGATTTTGTACACGAAACAGGTAATGTATATGAGTCTGTTGCAATCATTGGCAAGCGCTCAAACCAGATTGCAGCCGAGATGAAGGAGGAGTTGCTCAAGAAATTGAACGAGTTCTCATCTTCAACCGATAACCTTGAGGAGCAGTTCGAGAACCACGAGCAGATTGAAATCTCACGTTATTTCGAGAGACTTCCAAAGCCAACACTCATTGCTGCGCAGGAGTTCCTTGAGGACAAGATCTACTTCCGCGACCCAGCTAAGGAGGTTGAGAACGAGGAGGCTTAAGAAACCTTTGGATTTCCGATAATTTATAGAATATGAAATTCCGTTTCTATCAGTTGATGTACGTTGCATCACTGGTTTTGACAGTTCTTGCACTGCTTGCTCCCGTAGTGAGTTTCAGCGAACCCGACGGTGCAGTGGCAGAGATGACAAATTTCAAGTATGTGGCATCAAACGGCGAGGTTTCGTGGACTGTTATCGCGCTTGGAATAGTGTTGATTTTTACAGCCGTTGTAAACTTGTTCGGTCTCATTGTTTCGCTGTTCAACAACTTTGAACTGCAGAAGAGAGTCACAATACTGACAATGCTATTGTTTGCCGGCTACTACATTCTGTTCTTTGTTTATACGCTGGTACTTTCGGGCGATACATCAATGGCAATTGGAGTTCCAATGCTCTATCCGTTCATTGCATTGACTTTGAACCTTATTGCATTCCTTCTGCTCCGCCGTTGTGAGGCAAAGATCATTGCAAAGGCACTTGGTTTCCGTTTGAGAGACTGATGACGGTAATCTACAATAAACAGCAAATCCGCATCCCAAAAGGGTGCGGATTTGCTGTTTATTTATTATTCCCCTACGGTTGCTGTTTTATGGAGCAATCAGAGAAGGGTTGTTTGGTGTTCTTGCATAAAAAACAAGCGCCCACCCCGGGCGCTTGGATAATGTCATATATACAATGTTGCTCAATCAGTTAATCTCCAACTCGTCAACAAAGATGAACGCGGGGTAACCCACTGCGGGATGCCAAGCGGGCATGTCGCGGTCCGAGAGTGCCATAATCTTTACATAGCGTGCCTTTACAGGTTTAAACTCGGCTTTGTGTCCGTAGATTCTATTCTCGTCCTCGGCTGTGAGGTCGGGGTACTCCTGGTCGAACACTGTTGTGTAGTTCTCGCCGTCGTTCGATACCGATACGGTGAGTCCCAAGAGATCGAACACCCAGTCGCCCTTATCGACGCTGGTATTGAACGACACGCATGAAATCTCTTCTTCCTGCTTCAGGTCAATCACTGCTTCAAGGTCTGTGAGGCAGAATCCCAACCAACGGCCTGTGCGGTAGTTGGGGGAGCCTTTGAGGCCGTCGACAAGTGTGATAGCGCCTTTGAAAGTGTAATTCTTGTGTATATCCTGCAACAGTGTGATGGGCTTTGCTGTTGCCTTGTTGAAATATATCTCTTCGGTCAATGTTCTGGTAGCACCACGTTTGCCAATACCCTTAGCCTTGAAAGTGCAGCTTTGGCTGAACTCTATTGGGGCAGTGTAGAGAGCAGATTCTGCTGTGGGTTCGCTGCCGTCGAGAGTGTAGTAGATTGGGGTATCGTCCATCACTCGCAGGGTGGCAATAATCACGCCGCGTTCGGTGTCTGTGCTGAACTCGGGCTCAATGTCAAGGATGTGCTTCGCATAGTTGTAGCCATAAACCTCATATAGCTTGAGAAGTGGCATCAGACGCTGCTTGAAGTCGTTGAAATCCTTTTTCTCGGGGTTGCACCACTGTACCTCGCAGAGCGCTGCCATACGTGGCAACTCCATGTACTCGACGTGGCTGAATGTGGGTACATACTCGCTCCACAGGTTTGCCTGCACACCAATGATATGCTTCTGCTCTTCGGGAGTTAGAGACTCGTCCATAGGTTCAAAGCTGTAAACCTTCTCCACCGGTACATAACCGCCGATAGCCAAAGGCTCGTCATCGGTGTATGTTGTCTGGTAATAGTCGAAATACATGAAGCTTGTCGGTGACATGATGCAGTCGTGTCCCTGCTTTGCTGCCTCAATACCACCCTCAATGCCGCGCCATGAGTGTACGGTGGCATTTGGTGCAAGGCCGCCCTCAAGAATCTCGTCCCAACCGATAATCTGGCGTCCCTTGCTGTTGAGGTGTTTCTCGGCATGGTTTATTACAAAGCTTTGCAGGTACATCTCGGCGCTGTGTTTGTCGTCGCCCTTTATGCCAAGTGCCTTTATGCGTGCCTGACATTTGGGGCACTGCTCCCACTGTGTCTTTGGGCATTCGTCGCCACCGACGTGGATGTACTCCGATGGGAATACTTCCACTATCTCGTCGAGCACGTCCTCAATGAACTTCAAAGTGGCATCGTTACCGGCACATAGTACA
>JAZREN010000033.1:0-6456 GCA_045660825.1 Bacteroidaceae bacterium | reverse complement strand
CTTCCCCATTCGCTGGCACGAAAATTCCGCACGTGCTGACTTTAGTTAATTGTGAAGGAGATGAGACTCGAACTCACACGACCCAACGGTCACTACCCCCTCAAAGTAGCGCGTCTACCAATTCCGCCACTCCTCCATAATATTATGTAAAATCACCTTGTTGTGCCCAGAACAGGACTCGAACCTGCACGTCTCTCAACACTCGCACCTGAAACGAGCGCGTCTACCATTCCGCCACCTGGGCATTACAGATTACTGCCTTTGAGCGGAAAACGAGGCTCGAACTCGCGACCCCAACCTTGGCAAGGTTGTGCTCTACCAACTGAGCTATTTCCGCATTATTCAACGCATTTCCGCGTTTGCAACACAAATAGGTGTTTTACAAACTAAAATCAAAATTTCAAAGAGAGCGGAAAACGAGGCTCGAACTCGCGACCCCAACCTTGGCAAGGTTGTGCTCTACCAACTGAGCTATTTCCGCATTTGTTTCACAAATTCGGCATTTTCGGCTGCGCTCATTGCGTAAAAGTAAACTTTTCCATTCACTAGCACGAAAATTCCGCATTCATATTTCACAGCATCGCTGTGTGTTTCGTTTAACGAGTGCAAAGGTAGTACTTTTTTTAAATTCCACAAAACTTTCGAGGTATTTTTTACAGTATTTTTTGCAAAATTTTCTCTCACAAAACAAGCACCATTAATAATCAATCAATTAGCCATTTTAATACAAAACAAAAAAAGAGCCGATTTCATAAATGAACCAGCCCTTGTATAAAAACATTCAACAATCAGCACATCCTATCCCTGTAATCCTCGTACCCAAAGACCTTGAACATCTCAAGTTCGCCATTCTGGTGCAGCAATGCGATGCTTGGATGAGAAATTCCGTTGAACATATTTGTCTTCACGGTTGTATAGTGTATCATATCCTCGAACACCACCCTGTCACCAACTTTCAATGGCTGTGGGAATTTCCAGCTACCCATGTAGTCACCGCTCAAGCAACTGTTGCCACCAAGACGATAGATATTCTCCTCAAACGGCGCCCCCTTAACTGCATCAGCCTCCAAAGACTCAGCACCTGTAACCACAGGCTGATAAGGCATCTCAAGACAATCGGGCATGTGACATGTAAAGCTCACATTCAGTATTGCCGTACGTATACCGCGGCTCTCGACAATGTCAACTACCTCCGACACAAGCGAACCTGTCTGCCATGCAAAAGCCGAACCGGGCTCAAGTATCACCTGCAGATTTGGATAGCGACTACGCAATCCTTTGAGCAGACCAATGAGGTGCTCTACATCGTAGTCCTTGCGTGTCATCAGATGACCGCCACCCAAATTAAGCCACTTCACCTTCGGCAACCATTTGCCGAATTTCTCCTCAATGTGCACCAAAGTATTCTCCAAAGCATATGAGCTCGACTCACAGTGACAATGACAGTGAAATCCCTCAATACCGGCAGGCAGTTCATCGGGCAACAAATCTGCTGTCACACCAAAGCGGCTGCCGGGCGCGCAAGGATTGTAGAGTTCGGTCTCAATCTCGGAATACTCGGGATTTATACGTATGCCACACGAAATTTCGTGACCGGCATTCTTTGTCAGAGGATAAAAGCGCTCGTACTGAGTGAGAGAGTTAAACGAAATATGACTGCTGCAACGCATCATTTCATCAAACTCCTCGGCTGTATATGCCGGCGAAAAGGCGTGCGCACGGCTACCGAACTCCTCAAACGCCAAGCGCGCCTCGTGGATTGAGCTGGCTGTCACCGAATTGATATACTCACGGAAGATTGGAAAACTCTTCCACAAGGCAAAAGCCTTGAACGCCAATATAATCTCAACACCGGCCTCACGCGCCACACGGCTGATGAGTTCCAAATTACGGCGCAGCAGCGCCTCTTCCATCACATAACAGGGCGATGGCACCTTGTTTATCATTTCTTTGTCCATTATCCTATGATTTTCAGTTTTGCAAATTTAAGCAGCAGTGTCTTCACACCTGCATTCTGGAATTTTATTGTAGCCTTGGCATTGTCACCCAAGCCCTCGGTCGACTGCACCTCACCCACTCCAAAACGGTCGTGTTGCACCAAAGCACCGACCTTGACTGCCGACTGGGAAGCACCACCGGCAGAGCCCTGACCGTAGCGCTGCACATCGGACACACGGTAAAGATTCGTAGGACGCGATGTATATGTCGACGCACCAGTTGTCTGAGTAGACACACGTTGCGGTTCTTGGGCACGGCTTGTCGGAACAACGCCTGAGCGGCCGAATTGCGGGCGCCCGTTCTCTTCCTGACCATAATTATATGATGAGCGCCTGCCATAATTGTTGTTTGTAGCTCCAAACATACCACCAGAACGGTATGACGGTTGTTGCTGTCTTTGTTGTACAGCACCGCCGTTGGGCATAACAATATATGCAGAGTTAATCTCCTTAATGAAACAGCTTGGCTCACAGAAGCCGAATTGCCCGAACTTGTAACGGCTCTTGGCAAAAGAGAGTATACAATGATCCTTTGCGCGCGTTATGGCAACGTAGAGCAAACGGCGTTCCTCTTCCATTTCACGCAGCGACTCACGCGCACCGGAGTTGGGAAACAAATCCTCCTCAAGACCAACAACAAACACTGTTGGAAACTCCAACCCTTTGGCCGAGTGCACTGTCATCAACGTAATGCGCTCACCATCGCCACTGTCATCATTGTCAAGGTCGGACATCAACGAAACCTCCGAGAGAAAATCGGCAAGACCAATATGCTCGTCGCCCTCTTCAAGATGCATATCGACAAACTCCTCAATCGCAGCCATCAGAGCCTCAAGGTTCTCCTGGCGCGACTTACCCTCGACACTCATATCACGGTAAAGTTCCTCGCGTATACCACTATCCTTGACCACAGCGCGCGCCACCTCAATGGCATTCTTCTCCTCGGAAAGTTTGTAGAAGCCATCTATCATACCCGTGAACTGCATCAATTTGGCAAGCGTACCCTTGTTCACATCAAGCCCGCAAAGGAATGGGTCGGCAAGCACCTGCCACAAACTCATTCCGCGTTCAATGGCAATATCCTTAACCTTCTGCACAGTCTTGTCACCAATTCCACGTGCCGGATAATTTATTATTCGTTTGAAAGCCTCCTCATCGTCCTTGTTGCATATAAGACGGAAGTATGCAATCACATCCTTCACCTCCTTGCGTTGATAGAACGAAAGACCTCCGAAAATGCGATAAGGAAATCCCCTGCGCCTGAAAGCCTCCTCAAACACACGCGACTGGGCATTTGTGCGGTAAAGGATAGCAAAATCGCTGAAACCGAGTCCCTCGCGGCGACGCAGCTCGGCAATCTTATTGGCCACAATCTCCACCTCTTCCAAATCGGAGTATGCGGGATAGAGCTCAAGCGGAGAACCATCGCCACGCTCCGAGTAGACATTCTTCTTTATCTGCTGGCTATTCTTGGCAATGAGACTATTGGCCGCATTCACAATCATTCTTGTAGAACGGTAGTTCTGCTCGAGTTTGAATATTTCGGCGCCGCCGTAGCGCTCGGTAAAGCCCAATATATTTCCAATATTGGCACCGCGGAACGAGTATATGCTCTGCGCATCATCGCCCACCACACAAACAGCCTTGCGCTCCTGCGTCAACTGCCACACAATGCAGGCCTGCACATAGTTGGTATCCTGAAACTCATCGACAAGCACATAGCGAAAACGCTCCACATATTGACGTCTCACATCAGGAAAATCCTTGAACAGGCGATATGTATTCACCAGCAGATCGTCAAAATCCATTGCATTGGCAAGACGACAACGCTCGGTATACCTTTTATATATCTCATAGACCGAAGGTATGCGCGCCCGCTTGTCATCATTGCGCAGTCCTTGGTCGTTCTCGTAGTCCGACGCAGAAATCAAATTGCTCTTTGCCGACGAAATACGCTCGGCTACCGCATTTGGTTTGTAAACCTTCTCATCGAGCTGCATATCCTTTATAATGCTCTTTACCAGACTACGCGAATCGCTCTGGTCATAGATGGTAAATTGCGGGTCATAACCTATGTGGTGCGCCTCCCTGCGCAGTATCTTGGAAAAGACCGAGTGAAATGTACCCATCCATAGCATAGACGCAGCCCTCTCACCCACTCGCGCAGCAATACGCTCCTTCATCTCATTGGCCGCCTTGTTGGTAAAGGTGAGTGCAAGGATTGACCAAGGCTCAAAACCGTTTTCAAGCAGATAGGCAATCTTATATGTTAGCACACGTGTCTTTCCCGAGCCCGCACCGGCAATCACCAGCGCAGGACCGTCAAGATAACGTACAGCATCGAGCTGAGCACCATTCAATTCTTCCTCGTAGTTTATCATCGAAAAATAATTCAATTTAGCAGATTAAAACAAAACGGCCATTTCATTATGAATCGAAACCGCTCATGGAGATCTCTCCCTACGGTTCGAGATGACATGCGCAACACAAACATACGATGTCATTCCGAACGGATGTGAGGAATCTCTTTAAATGGCGCCAATAATTTGCGAAGATATGCAAAAAAAGGCACAAATGCGAACATCGCGCCCAAAACCTTGTTTACATTCTATATTTATATCCTAACAATAAAAATATGAGTACATACACCACTGCAACACGCACCGGCTTTCAACTGCCGGCGCTCACCTACCCGGCCGGTGCTTTGGCACCCGTCATCAGCCAAGCCACAATAGAGTGCCACCATGGCAAACACCTGCAGACTTACGTAGACAACCTTAACAGGCTTGTCGCCGGCACCGAATACGAGGAGTATACCTTGCGCGAGATTGTGGAACAGGCACCTCCGGGACCACTGTTCAACAACGCAGGTCAGGTACTGAACCACTCACTCTACTTTGAACAGTTCACCCCTGCAGCACCGGGCAACAACCGCCCCACCGGCAACCTCAAAGAGTTCATACACTTTGATTTCGGCAATTTCGAGAATCTTAAAAAGAAGATGGAAGAAGCAGCCACATCACTCTTTGGCAGTGGCTGGGTGTGGCTTGCACAAGAGGAGAACGGCAAGCTTTCAATAATAAACTGTTACAACGGCGACACCCCAATGCACCGACGCATGAGACCGCTCTACGGCATCGACGTCTGGGAACACGCCTACTACCTCGACTACCAGAACCGCCGCGCCGAACATGTGAAGAAGCTATGGGAGATTGTCGACTGGGAAGTAGTAGAAAGCCGACTGGATATATAAGTTTGAATAAAAAACCCCGGTGCTCGCTTGGCGAGCACCGGGGCTATAACCCCACACCGGCTGTCTGCTTTATTTGGTGCGCTGCATGCAGCGAGAGAGGTGTTAGCACTTCTCTCCCTAATATTATGCGTCATTATTTTACCAAGGTGTAGACAATCTTTTATTTATAGAATCTACAACAACGTCAAATAACGTTGAATCAATATCGGAAATAAAAGAGTTTATACGTACTTTGTTGTTAAAGAACTGTTCACAATACAGCGTATCATTTAATATTTTAGAATTTTTGTATTTATAAATAATCACCCAATCTGCATCAATATCATTCTTACCATAATTAAGCACCATTAATTCTGGGATAGTCTTCATTACAACTTCATTTTTTGAAACATCCTTGTATATACCATTTTGAAATTCGCTATATTCAACATCATAAATAGATATTGTATCAATATAATTTCCATAGTCAACTATATATCCAACAACATCATTTCTAACCCAAACATTTATATATGAAATTGTATCAATATAATCTTGACCAACAAACAACGTAGAGTCTATTTTTGCAGTTTTTATAATTCTTTCCAGATTAACAAAGATATTATCATTCTTATTGCAAAATACAAGAGAGTCTACAATGTTACACAATGCTTTTTTTAAATCATTGGATTTTGCAGGCGCATAATCAGCTACCAAATCATAAAAAACAACTATTTTTTCTATTTCTTTATTTAGTGATGTATCATTTTTTGAATTAAAAATATCTTTACTATCGTCTTCTTTAAAACAATTTGAAAAAACACAAAACAAAACAAATAGTAGAAAACAGTCTATCAACAATCTTACTTTCATTGACTTATTCTTTATTAATTTTATCTATAATTTCCTCTCTATAATATTCGGCTGCCAATCCATATATACGTGTATCTAAAATAAACAAATTACTTATTGAATGATTCTTTCGCGTAACTTCATCTTCATTAATATCGCCATGTAATTTAGCAACATTCTGCTCTATTTTTGTTATAACCTCCTGTTCTATCAAATCGCCATATTCAGCATCTGCAGTTCCTTTCTTTTCTTTATATTGTTCATCCCCGTATTCATCATGTTGTAGCGCATGCGCTCCTTCATGGGCAAGCATTGTTGCCGGAAAAACAATTGTTCCATTTTTATTTTTAGAAAAAACATTAGGATTCCAATATA
>JAZREN010000032.1:0-49800 GCA_045660825.1 Bacteroidaceae bacterium | reverse complement strand
TGCTTTATGCCGTAGATAGTCTTTATGCTCTCAAGGATATATTCAATGGGATTCATCAAAGGATGTTCACCGGCTTCAAGGGCAAGGCGTTTATGTCCCATATTCTGCAGGGCAATAACCTCGGCACGTATCTCATCCTGCGAGAGTTTCTTGCGACGTATACTCTTGTTCTTTACATGATAAGGACAATAGACACAGCCGTTGACGCAGTAGTTTGACAAGTACAGCGGCGCGAACATCACAATGCGGTTGCCATAGAAACGGTGTTTTATCTCATTGGCAAGGGCATATATCTGCTGTACCACAGCAGGGTCGTCACACTCAAGCAGCACAGCCGCCTCGCGGTGCGTCAACCCCTTGAAAGCGCGTGCCTTGTCGAGTATACCGTGCACGAGTTCCATGTTGCCACAGTTCTTACGTGCATACTGCATTGTGGAGCGTATCTCGCTGTCACAAATGAATTCGGTTGCTATTGTCGATTTTGGGTTGTACATAATTATTGAGGATAATCGCCACGGGCAAAGTCTATAAAATAGCCGATTTCTTCTAATCTTTTAGAAAGCAGTTCGAGCTGCTCGGCAGACTCTGTACCGTTACTTTTCTTATTATCATAAATTGCATACTTGCTGCGGCAAGCCAAGGGTGTCACATTGGGCATTACAACATTTGCACCGGCAAGCATAGCGAGTTTGGTACCATCATCGCACAAGGTCGCCAACGCCGTAGTAGCCGGGATTAACGCCTTTGGGAAACGCAGTCGCAGAATGGAGATGAGCTGCAATGTACGTTCCACACTACCGGCAGCCTCACCGGAGAACGGCGTTCCCGCTGCGGGAACGAAAGGCCCTATGCCAATCATCTGCGGCTGCAGCCTATCAAGGAACATAAAATCCTCGACAAGATGCTCCAGAGTCTGCCCCGGTGAACCAATCATCATTCCGCTACCCACCTGATAACCGATCGTTTTCAAGTTCTCAAGGCAAAGCAAGCGATTGGCAAGGCTCATGTTTGCGGGGTGCAACATAGAATAGTGCCCGGCGTTAGCAGTTTCATGCCGCAACAAGTACCTGTCGGCACCGGCATTCCGCAACAACGAATAGCCCGCCATCGTACGTTCACCCACCGAAAGGGTTATAGCCTTTAATGGGAACTCCGCACGTATGGCCGCCACCACATCGGCAAGCCACTCATCACCCTGCAATGGGTCCTCGCCACCCTGCAGGACAAAGGTATTGAAACCAAGAGCAGCAGCCTCGCGACAGCACACAAGCACATCATCTTTTGTAAGCCTGTACCGCTGCGCCTGTGCGTTACTGCAACGGAGCCCGCAATAATTGCAGTTGTTGCGGCAATAGGAGCTTATTTCAATGAGAGCACGGACATACACGCCTTTCCCGGAATTCGTCTGCGCCACCTCACGGGCACGTTGTGCCATGTATTCCCACCTACCGGCATCGGGCTCGGCAAGCAGTACGTGCCACATGTCGGCCGACATTGCCGCGCCCGACTCAAGCTGTTCAAGGAGATTATCAAATCCGTTTCCCTTCATTTTAATGTCCAAACAAAAAACATTAGTGCAAAAATAGTTGAAATAGTAGTTTTTTAGTTATTTTTACTGCAAAATTTAATAACCGTAAAACTAACCATAATTACATATGTTCGTCCGTTATCGTCTTTTATCGAAACTTGTGGCAATGTGGAAGAACAACGAACTTCTGCAGAAGATTGACCGTATGCCATATGAGATGTACCCACGTAACCAAAAGCCCAAAGGGCGATGCTGCATACACAAGGAGCGTGCCGTGGTAAAATACAAGACCATGGCCATGATGGGTTTCACAATGCAGGACGAGACCGACGAGATGACCCCATTGAGCAGTTATGCGCGCTTGATGCTCACCGGCAACAACCACAACGAGAAGAGAAAGTTCCTTCACGTGATGGACGAAGCCTGCTCATCGTGCGTAAAGACAAATTACGAGATATCGAACCTGTGCCGCGGCTGCGTTGCACGCCCCTGTTATACAAACTGTCCAAAGGATGCCATAACATATGACAAGGATGGCAAGGCACACATTGACCACGACAAGTGCATCAGCTGCGGCAAGTGCCACCAGGTGTGCCCCTACCACGCCATCATCTACATGCCTGTTCCATGCGAGGAGGCTTGTCCTGTGAAGGCCATTTCAAAGGACGAATATGGTGTGGAACACATTGACCAGGACAAGTGCATCTACTGCGGCAAGTGCCTCAACGCCTGCCCCTTCGGTGCAATATTTGACAGATGCGAGGTGTTCGACGTGCTCAAGGAGATGCGCGCCGGCAAAAAGGTGATAGCAATGGTTGCTCCATCGGTGCTTGCACAATTCGGCAAACCCATCGAGCAAGTATACGGTTCGCTCAAGACAATGGGATTCCATGACATTGTAGAGGTTGCATACGGCGCCGAGGAGACAATTCGCCGCGAAGCCGAGGAACTGAAAGAGAAAATGGAGGAAGGTCAGCCATTCATGACTACAAGTTGCTGCCCCGCATACGTAAACCTTGCAAAGAAACATATCCCCGAAATTGTAAAATACGTATCGTCCACTGGCTCGCCAATGCACTATACCGCAATATACGCCAAAGAAAAGTTCGGGCAGGAATGCATTACAGTATTCATTTCCCCATGTGCTTCGAAGAAAGCCGAGGGCGCAGCCGACAAGAATGTAGACTACGTGCTCACATTCCGCGAGATTGATGCCATACTGCAAGGCCTGGGAATTGACATTGAAAGTACAATGCCCTACACCCCAGCCGAGAGTGCATGCCGCGACGCACATAATTTTGCAAAGACAACAGGTGTGTTCACCGCCGTGAAGAACCACATTGGCGATGAGAACCTGGAGGGCGTGGTTATTGCCGACCTCAACAAGAAGAACATTGCAATGCTCAAAGGCTATGCAAAGACAGGCAAATGCCCCGGCAAACTGGTAGAAGTTATGTCGTGCCCTGGCGGTTGCATCACAGGCCCCTGCACCTGCAGCCAGCCCGGAGAGGCTGCACGCCGTCTGGAAGCCGAAGTAAAGAAGAAATAAAATTTTGCCATGCGAAGATAAATGGTTATCTTCGCAAATAATTTATAGACTTTGAAAACAATAGATGATAGAACGCCATTTCATACTCGACGGCATTGACCCCGTCGGTTTCTACGGAGCAGGGAACATACACCTGCAGATGCTCAAGAAACTGCATCCCAAGCTCCGCATTGTTGCACGCGACAACATCATCAAGGCATTGGGCGACGACGATGAACTGGAGCGCTTTGGCAGGACAATAGACCTACTCAAGGAGTACTGCAACAAATACAACAGCCTTAACGAGGAGGCTATTATCGATGCCGTCAACGGAAAGCGCGGCGACAAGGGCAGCGACAGCAACGTCATTGTCTACAACATCAACGGCCGTCCAATATACCCACGCACCGAGAACCAGTGCCGTCTTGTCGAGGAGTACAAGAAGAACGACATGGTGTTCGCTGTTGGTCCTGCCGGAACAGGAAAGACATACATGGCAATTGCACTTGCTGTGAAAGCTTTGAAGAACCGCGAGATAAGGAAAATAATACTCAGCCGCCCCGCTGTCGAAGCAGGCGAGAAACTGGGATTTCTGCCGGGTGACATGCGAGACAAGATTGACCCTTATCTGCAACCGTTGTACGATGCACTCGAGGACATGATACCGCTTGCAAAACTCAAGGAACACATGGACAGCAACGTCATACAGATTGCCCCTCTCGCATTCATGCGCGGCCGCACACTCAACGATGCCGTGGTGATACTTGACGAGGCGCAGAACACCACCCCGCAGCAGATAAAGATGTTCCTCACCCGCATGGGCAACAACACAAAGATGATTATAACCGGCGACCTCACACAGATTGACCTTCCACAGAGCAACACATCGGGACTGATGCACGCACAAAGAGTACTCAACGGCGTGCCGGGAATAGGTTTCGTGACACTCACCAAAAAGGACATCGTGCGCCACAAACTCGTGACACGCATTGTCGAGGCATATGAGAGACACGAGAAACAGGTCTCAGAGAAGAACAACAAGAACAATTGACAAAGTAAATTATCATACTGAACGTAGCCGAAGTATCTCATAAAAAGATCCTTCACATCCGTTCAGGATGACATACAACCAAATTAAATTGACAATAACTTAAAAACAAAATACAATGGCAAAAGCATTAACAAACACTGAATTCAATTTCGAGAACCAGAAAAACGTTTATCACGGTAAGGTACGCGACGTTTACACCGTTGGCGACGACAAGTTGGTTATGGTGGCTACCGACCGCATCTCTGCGTTCGACGTTGTACTCCCCAAAGGCATCCCTTTCAAGGGCCAGATGTTGAACCAGATTGCAGCGAAGTTCCTCGATGCCACAGCCGACATCGTTCCAAACTGGAAGCTCGCTACTCCCGACCCAATGGTTACCGTTGGTGTAATGTGCGAGGGTTTCCCTGTTGAGATGATTGTACGCGGCTACCTCTGTGGTTCGGCATGGCGTGCCTACAAGAGCGGCGTGCGCGAGATTTGCGGCGTTCAGCTCCCCGAGGGCATGAAGGAGAACCAGAAGTTCCCACAGCCAATCATCACCCCTACCACCAAGGCCGAGATTGGTGAGCACGATGCCGACATTTCAAAGGAGGAGATTCTTGCTCAGGGTCTTGCAACTCCCGAGGAGTACGCATTGCTCGAGAAGTACACACTCGCACTCTTCCAGCGCGGTACAGAGATTGCAGCCGAGCGTGGCCTTATCCTCGTTGACACGAAGTACGAGTTCGGTAAGCACAACGGCACAATCTACCTTATGGACGAGATCCACACCCCCGACAGCAGCCGCTATTTCTACTCTGAGGGCTACGAGGAGAAGTTCGAGAAGGGTGAACCACAGAAGCAGCTTTCAAAGGAGTTCGTGCGCGAGTGGCTCATGGAGAACGGTTTCCAGGGCAAAGAAGGCCAGCAGGTTCCCGAGATGACCGACGAGATTGTAGAGAGCATCAGCAACCGCTACATCGAGCTCTACGAGAACATCACCGGCGAGAAATTCGTCAAGGAGGAGTGCGAGGATATCCACACACGCATCGAGCAGAACGTAAAGAACTATCTTGGATAAAAGAAGATGAGCTACAAGCACGAGGAATTGAAACCCTATCGCAACGAGGGCGAGAAAGCCGAACAGATTGAAGAGATGTTCGACAACATTGCGCCCGAGTACGACAAGTTCAATTATGTTGCATCAATGAATATAGACAGGATATGGCGCAAACGCGCCATATCCGCTTTAAAGCCCTTTGCCCCACGCAGAGTGCTTGACATTGCCACAGGCACAGGCGACCTGGCACTGCTCATTGACAAGATACTGAAACCCGAGAGCATCATCGGTTGCGACATCTCGGAGGGTATGATGCAGGTCGCACGCGAAAAGTGCAGGAAGCACGGTGTCACAAACATTATCTTTGAGAAGGAGGACTGCACAGCCCTCACCTACCCCGACGAGAGTTTCGATGCCGTGACATCATCCTTCGGCATAAGAAATTTCCAGGAACTCGACAAGGCCTTCGGTGAGATGCAGCGCGTGTTGCGCAAAGGCGGTCATCTTGCAATCCTTGAACTGTCAACTCCTGTAAAGTTCCCAATGAAACAGTTGTTCCCCATATATGCACGTTGCATCATGCCACTGCTGGGCAAGCTGTTCTCAAAGGATGCCAAGGCATACAAGTACCTGCCCGACTCCATTGCCGCATTCCCGCAGGGCGAGGTACTGAAGAAAGCATTGAAAAATGCAGGTTTCAGCAAAGTCGAATTCCGTCGCTTCACCGGCGGAGTATGTACATTCTATCTTGCTACAAAATGAAACTATACGGAATAATAGGCTACCCGCTTGCACAGTCGGCGTCACCGGCATTCTTCAACAAGAAGTTCGGTGAGGAAGGCATTGACGCACGCTACATACCTTTTGAGATTGAGAGCACCGATGAGCTGCCACGCATAATTGAGGAACACCCCGAACTCTGCGGCTTCAATGTCACCATCCCGCACAAGCTCAACGTAATGCAACACCTTGCCGGCATCAGCGACGAGGCCAAGGCCATCAACGCCGTGAATGTAGTGAAGGTGACACGCGACAGCGAAGGCAAGGCACAGCTTTGGGGCTACAACAGCGACGTCATAGGCTTCTCACGTTCCATTGAGCCGTTGCTCTGTGCCGGCCACAAGAAGGCATTGGTACTTGGTACCGGCGGCGCATCAAAGGCCATTGTTTATGCACTGCAGCAGTTGGGCATCAAGGTGCAACAGGTGTCGCGCAAGGCAAGCGCAGAGGCAATTGCCTACGAGGGAATCACCGCCGAGATAATGCATAGCCACACCGTCATTGTGAACTGCACACCGCTCGGCATGGTGGGACACGGCGTTGACCAATGTCCCGATATCCCATACGCCCACATCGGCAAAGAGCACTTGCTGTACGACATTGTCTATAACCCCGAGAACACCCTCTTTCTGCAGAAAGGAGCTGCACAAGGCGCTGTAACCAAAAGCGGCTACGAGATGTGGTACCTGCAGGCACTCGCCTCTTGGGAAATTTGGAATCAGAGTTTATAAACTCAGATTCCAAATTCGATAACATACATAGTGATTAGTCACGCGAAGCATGGGTGCAACTCATGCCGCGTGGGTCACGATAAATGCATGTTATCAAATACAACAAAAAAAATCGATAACATACATAGTGATTAGTCACGCGAAGCATGGGTGTAACTCATGCCGCGTGGGTCACGATAAATGTATGTTATCAAATACAACAAAAAAATTCGATAACATACATAGTGATTAGTCACGCGAAGCATGGGTGCAACTCATGCCGCGTGGGTCACGATAAATGTATGTTATCAAATACAACAAAAGAAAAGATTCGATAACATACATAGTGATTAGTCACGCGTAGCATTATATACACAGGGAGCGCTCAAAATTTGAGCGCTCCCTGTGTATATTCTTCAACAACTATCAGAAATCGATACTCTTGATAGCCTCCATAATTTCGTCCTTATGCTTATTTGCCCAGGACTTGTATTCGTCAACCTCCTCAGCTGTCATCTGCTCTTCCATGTCCTGAATCTTCATCAGATTGTCAACGGTAGACTCATCCAAGAAATCCTTTGCAGCCTTGATTGCAGGGTTCGACTCACATGCCACAATGGCAAACAAAGAAAAAGCCACCAAAGGCGATGCAAAAATCTTTTTCATAATATCTATTGATTGTACATTATATTATTCCCTTACCTCGGGGATATTTGTGAAGTCGCCGCGGATTATCTGGAAATCGGGGTGAACATCGGCAAAGGCATTATTTGCAATCACCACATCCTCGGGCACGTATGCAATCTTCAGGTTAGGACAGCGCTCAATGCCCCAAGCCTCAATCTTCTTTGTTCCGGGAGCAACAATGAGCACCTCTATACCATCGTGGAAATATACTGTATTCTTGTATATTGTCTCCATTGGCATAAGCTCCAGACACTTCATTGCAGCAGGGATGTAAAGTAGGTCGAGGTCACTGCCGTTTCTGCGATAAACGGCACCCATATAGCTTGCAAATGTCGTATTGGCAGGGTCAATGTGTACCGCCTCCAAATTGGGTGCATGCACCGAAAGACCTACAGGGCTCTCGCCAAGCGACTTGATGTTCTTGCCTATGTATATCTCCTTGATTGATGAAGGAAGGGGCACTGTTGGGTTGAACGATGCTACCTGATAACCGGCTGCGCTGAAAGGAACGGTGAACGATGACTCACCATCGACAACCTTGCAGATATTGAAGTTACCGCCATTGAAGTCGAACCAGCAACCCTGCTCCTTGAACATCACGATATCAAGCGACATTACAATAAGGTGAGCATAGGAACCCAAAGCCCTGTAACCCCATGGACCACCATCCCAAGGGTTTGTGGGGTCGGCAACATACCACTTGCCGTCGGGGCAGGCATAGTTCCAGGCGTGTCCGCCAATTGAACTGTGAAATCCGTTTGCCACACAAGCTGGAATACCCTGACTGTGGAGCATAATGAACAAGAGGTTTGCATAACCCTGACACACACCCTTGCGGTTTATGAAAACAGCGTATGGATCATTGTCACTCATTTCATACTTCACATTCTGGCTCACCCATTCATAGCACTTGATGAATGCATCGTACTGTGTTGTTGTTCCTTTCACAAGTTCATCGGCAAAAGCCTTTATTTCGGCATACTGCTGGGGGGTGATGTTTGCACGGCCAAGCGTGTCGGTTGCCTCTACTGCATTTACATTCATCAACAATCTTGCCACCTTTTCATGAGGTTGGCCGGGCACCTCGGAAGAACCGTCATCCTCGGGAAAATCGGCACGGGTGTAATCTTCCGGCAATGTAGTCTGAGTCTCGTCATTATTGAATTCATTCGTGTCATCGTTGCACGATGTGAACAAAGCAAGCAATGCAAGGAAAGAAAGGAATAAAGTTTTTTTCATTGTCATTTTTTATAATATAAGTAGGTTAGTATTTAGTTTATCTCTACACTCTGTTTCACCTCCTCTACACCATCGATGCGTGAGATGCTGTCTATCACCTCCTGCAACTCGGCCGACGAGTGCACCGGAAACTCCATTGAGCAATAGCCGATGGCATCCTTACTCTCGGTAGAGATGCGGGTCAATGAAAGCTGAAGTTTATTTGTTATACAGTCTATAAGGTCAATCAAAAGGTGATTGCGGTCAATTACCACAATATCAATCTTCACCGGGTAAAGGAATTCACGGTCCTCTTCAAAGTTCACGGCAACGATATCATCACCACGCTGCGACGCCAGACGTATCGCAACCTTGCAGTCACGACGATGGATTGAAGTAGTACCGTCGGGGTTCTTGAAACCGATAACCTCGTCACCCGGCAACGGACGGCAATGCTCGCAACGGCAGAACTGCAGCTTGCGCTGCTTGTTGAGGAAATTGTTTATGTGCGACTTGGCCTTGAATGTCGACACGTAATCAAGCCAGTCGTGCTTGGGGGTTACATTCTCGTTTGTGCCAATCTGCACCACATCGCCACGTTCAAGCTCGGTCTTCACCGAAGAGAGTTGACCGTTGATGCGGGCATAGTGAGCATGCAGGCCAAGTTCGCTGTGTATTTCAAAGGCAAAGTCCAACGCCGTAGCACCCTTAGGCAGGATAATACCCTTGCCGTCGGGGGTGTATGCCTCAATATCATCGTTGTAGAACGATGATGTCACACCATCCATGTACTCCACCTCCTTACCACGGGTAGCCATCTCCTGGAGCACATGCTTGAACTTCTCGAGCCAGTTGGTGATATTGGTCTCGGTACTCTCGGCAATACAGCCAAACTGCGACTTACGTATCATTCGCTCCGAAGAAATATGCACCTCTTCCCATGTTCCCTGCGGTGTGAGCAGCTTCACGTGGTAGCTCTGGTAACCGTTCTCCTTGGGAGAGTCGATGTAGTTTGCCACACTACCCGGTTTCTCCTTGAAACGGTCGGTGAGGATTGAGTATATCTTCAAGCTCATATCCTTCTCGGAGTAGTCGTGAGTGTTCGGATATATGATACGTATGTAGTATTTACCCTCGACATGCTTGAAATCGCAACCAGTGCTGTTCATCTTGCGCCAAGCGCTGTATGGGCCACGTGAATACACCTCGGTACGCGCCATCAGGATATCATTGTTCTCAAGCAGGCGTTCAATCTCAAAGAGGAAAGATTTCAATCCCGGCTCACGCTCCTTCTGCTCCAGTGTGAGTTGTTCGTCAATGTAGGCGTAGTCGCGCGGACAACGGTAGCGGAATGAGAGGTTCTCCATCTCGCGCTTGATGTAGTAGAGTCCAAGGCGGTGTGCCAGCGGAGCATAGAAGTAATCGGTCTCTCCCGCAATCTTCATCTGCTTGTCGGGGCGCATGCTGCTGAGGGTACGCATGTTGTGCAAGCGGTCAGAGAGTTTTATGAGCAGCGCACGGATATCGTAGTGAAGCGAGTCGAGCATCTGCTTGTAGTTGTCAATCTGGCTCGATGTCTTTGTGTTGCTCTTTTTTTTCTTCTTTGTGACAACATCCACAAGGAACGCCACGTCATCGCCAAAACGCTCACGTATATCGTCAATGGTATATTGTGTATCCTCGACCACATCGTGCAGGAATGCCGCTATTATGGGATTAGCTCCCAGGCGCAGCTCCTCGGCAACAATTGTTGCCACAGCAACAGGGTGCATGATGTACGGTTCACCCGACTTGCGACGCTGCTCCTTGTGGGCCTCGCGTGCAAGTACATAGGCTTCGCCGATGCGCTGTATATCCTCGGCCGAAAAACGACGCGCAAGGCGTGCAAGCAGATTTTCGACCTGTCCATCAATCTTCTTACTTTCCAAATCCATATGGCAATTCTTTTTTATATCAACAGCGAAACATACACGGAATCCAAACTCGCTATTCCTCGCAAATTTGGAAAAAAATTATCCAATGTCAAAACATTTTCACATATTTTATCACGCCCCGACAAAAAAAGATATTATTCCATTTTATTTCGTTTTTTACGCCGTTTTTATTTAACTTTGCACATTATTATAAAACAGCACACTATTATGATAGAAAAAATAAACGGTTTGCTCCAGGAAATAGCAGCTTCAACAGCAACCAATGCCGAGGAGTTGGAGGCGCTCCGCCTCAAGTACTTGAGCAAGAAAGGTATCATCAACGGCCTCATGGCCGAGTTCCGCGAGGTTCCCGCCGAGCAGAAACGCGAGGTTGGTGTAAAGATCAACGAGTTGAAGAACGCTGCACAGGATCATTTCAACGCCCTCAAGGAGCAGATTGAGAACAAAGAGGAGGCACAGTGCGAGATTGACCTCACACGCCCTGCCTACCCCACCACGCTTGGTACACGCCACCCACTGTCAATTGTAAAGAACGAGATTGTCGACATCTTCGCGCGCTTGGGCTTCTCAATTGCCAACGGTGTCGAGGTCGAGGACGACTGGCACGTATTCTCATCAATGAACTTCGCCGAGGATCACCCCGCACGCGACATGCAGGACACATTCTTCATCGAGGCACACCCCGATATCATCCTGCGCACACACACCAGTAGCGTGCAGAGCCGCGTTATGGAGACAAGCCAGCCCCCTATCCGCATCATTGCTCCGGGACGCGTATACCGCAACGAAGCCATCAGCTACCGTGCACACTGTTTCTTCCACCAGTTGGAGGGTCTTTATATAGACAAGAACGTATCGTTCACCGACCTCAAGCAGGTACTTCTTCTCTTTGCACAGGAGATGTTCGGCAAGGACACCAAGATACGTCTGCGTCCATCATACTTCCCATTCACCGAGCCAAGTGCCGAGATGGACATCAGCTGTAACATCTGCGGTGGCAAAGGTTGCCCATTCTGCAAGAACACCGGTTGGGTAGAGATTTTGGGTTGCGGTATGGTTGACCCCAACGTGCTCGAACTTTGCGGCATCGACAGCAAGGTATATTCGGGCTACGCATTCGGTATGGGTATCGTGCGCATCACCAACCTCAAGTATCAGGTCAAGGACCTTCGCCTCTTCAGCGAGAACGACGTCCGTTTCCTCAAACTCTTTGAGAGCGCAAACTAAATTCTTCGTTTGTCATATCGAACGGACGTGAGATATCTCAACATCCTCTTTTGATATCCCTCACACAAGGCTCGGGATGACACAAACCGTTAACTCTAATGGCAACAACCATATACATGACTCGCCACGGCGAGACAATAGAGAACTCTAAAGGACTGTTCCAGGGCCAGACCCCGGGTCACCTGTCGGAACTTGGCATTGAGCAGGCACACTCACTGCGCCCACGCATTGCCGAGCTCGAGTTCGACGTTGTACTCAGCAGCGACCTCAAGCGCTGCCTCGACACAGCAGAGATTGCACTCGAGGGCATTGAGTGCACCTTCATCAAAGAGCCGCTGTTGCGCGAGCGCGACCTCGGCAACCTTGCCGGCACCCCAATCAAGGGAGCTGTCTACAACGAGACCGTGGAGACCGAGGAATCAATGAAGGAACGCGCCCACAAGTTCATCGACAAGGTGCGCCGCGAGTACCCCGGGAAGAAAATCCTCGCCTTCAGCCACGGCTTCTTCTGCCGCATCATGGAAGCGGAGATTAAGGGAGTCACCCACCGCGATGTCACCCTCTTCGGCAACTGCGAAATAAGGGAATTTATAGTATAAAACAAATAATGATGGCGACCATGCGGTCGCCATCATTATTTGTCAACATTAGCCAAACAGGTTACTTTATCCCCTCCTCTACAGTCTTGTCAAACTCGGCCTTTGTACAGGGTTTGCGAATAATCCAATATGTTGTTCTTGTGTCATTCGGGTTGATTGCATCACCCTTCAAATGCAGTTCCCATCCTTCTGAGATAAAATACATCAACGCAGCAGCCGGTGTTCTGAATTTTATTTTCTTCCCATCCTCGCCTTTCAGCTTCTGAATCTTCTTTCCATCATCAACCTCAACACCAAAACCTTCATTGTCCATACCGCCGGAAATGATTACAACATTATACATGTAATACTGTTGTTCTTCTACCTGCGACTCAACAACTCCCTGCTCAACTGTCTGCAGCTCCACATCATTCAGCTCAACCTCCTGAGCGAAAGTCAAGAATGGCAATGCCATAAATGCCGATAAAAACAAAATCTTTTTCATAATTGGTAATTGTTTATAGTCAGTCAATTAACATCTTTATTTTGCAAATATAACCGAATTACAATATAAAAGCAACAAACAACCATTTTTTATGCAAATTAATCAACAACAACGCAGTTAAACACTTTTTCACAACTTTCATTTTGAAAAAATGCAATTAAAAAGTAATTTCGCAAGGATTGACGATATACTATGAAAAAGAAAGAACTATATAATAAGGTAATCGAATACTTTGAGGCTGCAATGCCGGTGGCCGAGACGGAGCTGGACTACACCAACCCGTTCGACCTGCTGGTTGCCGTCATCCTCTCGGCACAGTGCACCGACAAACGCGTAAACATGGTCACCCCCGACCTCATTGCGCGCTACCCCACAGCCCAGGAGATGGCCCTGGCACACCCCAACGAAATCTACAACTACATAAAGAGCGTCTCTTACCCCAACAACAAGGCAAAGCACCTTGTGGGCATGGCGCAGAAGCTGTGCAGCGATTTCGGCGGCGAGGTACCCGACACGCTCGAAGAGCTCACCACCCTGCCCGGCGTGGGACGCAAAACAGCCAATGTGATACTCTCCGTGGTGTGGTACAAGAGCGCCATGGCCGTCGACACCCATGTATTCCGCGTGAGCCACCGCATAGGCCTTGTACCCAAGCGTTGTACCACGCCCTACAGTGTCGAGAAAGAACTGATGAAATACCTGCCAGACGAGGTCATTCCACGCGCCCACCATTGGCTCATCCTGCACGGCCGCTATGTATGCACGGCACGCTCGCCCAAGTGCGACAAGTGCGGACTGACAGCCCTGTGCCGTGAATATCAAAAAAAAGCGACCGCCGTTAGATAATTATTTTAAAAAGAACTGTTTTTTTATTGAAAATTTGTATCTTCGCAGTAATTTACAAATAGGACTGTTTTATTAACTAAATAAATTTTCAATCATGACAATTGACAATTTCCAGTTTGCCGGTAAGAAGGCAATCGTTCGTGTTGATTTCAACGTGCCCTTGAACGAGGAGGGTAAAATCACTGATGACACACGTATCCGTGGCGCTCTTCCCACATTGAAGAAGGTTCTTGCTGACGGTGGTGCACTCATCATCATGTCACACATGGGCAAGCCAAAGGGCAAGGTTAACGCAAAGTACTCTTTGAGCCAGATTGTTGACGCTGTATCAGAGAAGTTGGGTGTTGCTGTTCAGTTCGCCCCAGACTGCGCTAAGGCTGCCGAGGCTGCTGCAGCATTGAAGCCAGGTGAGGTTTTGATGCTCGAGAACCTCCGTTTCTATCCCGAGGAGGAGGGTAAGCCAGTAGGCATCGACAAGGGGGATCCAGCATACGAGGATGCAAAGAAGGCTATGAAGGAGTCACAGAAGGAGTTCTCAAAGACTCTCGCTTCTTACGCAGACTGCTACATCAACGACGCATTCGGTACAGCTCACCGTCGTCACGCATCAACAGCTGTTATCGCAGACTACTTCGATGCTGACAACAAGATGCTCGGTTACTTGATGGAGAAGGAGGTTCAGGCTGTTGACAACATCCTCAAGGACATCAAGCGCCCATTCACAGCTATCATGGGTGGTTCAAAGGTTTCTACAAAGATCGGTATCATCGAGAACTTGATGGACAAGGTAGACAACCTCATCCTCTGCGGTGGTATGACATACACATTCGCAAAGGCTCAGGGTGGCGAAATCGGCCGTTCAATCGTTGAGGACGACAAGCTCGACCTCGCTTTGAACATCATGGAGCAGGCTAAAGCTAAGGGTGTAAATCTTGTACTTGCTGCTGACTGCGTTGCTGCCGATGATTTCTCTAACGACGCCAACACACAGGTTTGCTCAGCAAAGGCTATCCCAGCAGGTTGGGAGGGCTTGGACGCAGGTCCAGAGGCTCAGAAGGCTTTCGCCGCAGCTATCGTTGACGCAAAGACAATCCTTTGGAACGGTCCTGCAGGTGTGTTCGAGTTCGACAACTTCACAGCCGGTTCACGCGCTATCGCCGAGGCTATCGCTAAGGCAACTGCCAACGGTGCGTTCTCACTCATCGGTGGTGGTGACTCAGTAGCTTGCATCAACAAGTTCGGTATGGCCGACCAGGTATCATACATCTCAACAGGTGGTGGTGCTCTTCTCGAGGCTATCGAGGGTAAGGTTCTCCCAGGCGTTGCTGCTATCAAGGGCGAATAATTTACCGCTTTTATAAAAATCAATAAACAGCGTGCCCACGCACGCTGTTTATTTTATTAAATGACAGATGGAAGAGAAACAGATAACAGAAATACAGCTCAAGGTTGCAACCCTGCTCGACGAGAAAAGACTCAAGCAAGCTATTGACACATTGGCCGGCAGCATTGACCAACTGCAAGACTGGGAGTTGCGCACACGCTTCACCGAGATGCAGACAGCATACACATATATGCTCGACTACATGCGCCAGGGAATGCCCGACCCCGACAGGGAGCGCCTACACGCCGAACTCATTGGCCGTTGCTACATCATCAATGACCAGATTGCCGTTGCAAGGCTCACCGAGCACTCCACAAAGGTCTACTACCAGATGCGCCGCAGACACAAGAACCTTGCAACGCTTGGTGGCACATACGACAAGCTCAAAGAGAATGCCGCAAACTTTGCCGTCACCGAGAGCCTGCCCGCAAGCGAATGCAAGAGCGTGCGCATGCAACTGTCACAGGAACACGAAAGGCTGTTGTCTGAACTCTTCGGTGCCATCTGGAGCAGCATGGGCTGGAACAAGGGCGATGCCGAGTTGATTGACCGCATCGTCGCTGACGAGGAAATAAGCATCTGCGACCGCGCCACAGCCGTCAGCGCCATCACCCTGAGCACACTCAAATGCTTCGAGCCAATCAAAGTTGAGGCACTCTGCCACATAGCCATAAACAGCTGCAGCACACTCGCTGTGCGCGCCATAACAGGTATTGTCATTGCACTGTTCCAGTACGAGCAGCGCATAGCCCACTACCCCGCACTCAAAGCCGCGCTCGACACCCTGCGCGACAACCCAACCGCAGTGCGCTACATACAGACAATACAGATTCAACTGCTCCGTTGCCGCGAGACACAGAAGATTGACCGCAAGATGCGCGAGGAGATTATCCCCGCCATGATGAAGAACTCACAGAAGCTCAACGGCAAGCTCAGCATCGACATACTCAAGGAGATTGAGAACGACGAGGACAAGAACCCCGAGTGGCAGAAGTGGATTGAAGAAGATGGTATAAAGAGCAAGATCGAGGAGATGACCAAGTGGCAGATTGAGGGCGCCGACGTTTACATGAGCACCTTCTCACAACTAAAGAACTACCCCTTCTTCAGTGACATTTGCAACTGGCTGCGTCCCTTCGACAAGAACGTGCCCGGCATAAGCGACATACTCCCCGGCAATGCCAACGACACCCACACGCTCATTGGCGCAATATGCAAGTCGCCCGTCTTTTGCAACAGCGACAAATACTCGTTCTGCTTCACCGCACAGCGCATCCCTGCCGACCAGCGCAACATACTCATGGGCCAGTTGGGCGGCGAGGAAGGAGCCGCAGTCAGCGAGGCCGAGACTCACATGGTTGCCGACAAGGAGCGCATGGCCGAGATTGAGAGCAATCAGTACATACAAGACCTCTACCGTTTCTTCAAGGTATCCAATTTCAAATGCGAGTTCATGGACCCATTCACCATGCAGCTCAACATGCTCCAAAGCAACATGCTTGCACCGCTCATCAGCGACAGCAACGCCGTGCTGCGCACATTCCGCTATCTTGTGGAGAAGGAGTACTACGCCGAGGCCTACAACGCCGGCAAACTCTTTGAAAAGAACGGCGAGTGCGACGCACAGTTCTACCAGGAGATGGGCTACTGCCTGCAGAAGGAGCTGCGCTACAAAGAGGCCATCGACTACTACACCAAGGCCGACATCGTCAAGCCCGACACCCTTTGGACACTGCGCCACATCGCCCAATGCTACCGCATGCAGGGCGAGTTTGACAACGCACTGGCATACTACCAGATGGCCGAGGAGCTTGCACCCGAGAACATCTCGCTGCTGTTGCAGACAGGCGAAAGCTTCGCCACAATGAAACGTTACGAAGAAGCCTTCGCACGCTTCTACAAGGTAGAGTTCCTCAAGCCCGGCTCACTGCGCGCCACACGTGCCATCGCCTGGTGCTCATTCATCACCGGCAAGGACCAGCAGGCACGCACCTACTACCAGCGCCTGCACGCCATGCCAACGGCAAGCTACGAGGACTACCTCAACGCCGGCCATGTAGAGTGGGTCAACCACAACAACGCCCAAGCCATCGAGTACTACCAGAAAGCAAAGGAACTCTGCGGCAGCGCCGACAAAGTCGCCCAGCAAATCATGCACGACAGCGAAACCCTCACCGCCCGCGGAGTCAGCGAAAACGAAATCCTATTGCTAAGGGATTTGATACTTTAACAGTAAACCTAAAAAACTCTCCCTCTTTCCAAAGAGGGAGTACGGCAAAGCCGGGAAGGAGATTCAAACGCACAAGCACTATCTCCTCCACCACAAGCGGTCCCCCTCCTCTTAGCAAAGAGGAGGAGTGGATTGTAAAGAAAGTAATTAACTGTCCCTCTTTTCAAAGAGGGACGAGCGAAGCGGAGGGAGATGTTTTAACAAAACCCTGTCAAATGTCATCCCGACAGAGCGCAGCGACTAGGGATCTGAGATAAAAATTTAGACATAAGTACAAAAGAACAAAGTTGCGAGTAAGCGAGTAAAAACCAAACTTGTTTGAGTTTTTACAGCGGCAACGCGGATGAGCGTTGCTTGCGACGACTGAACCTTTAGGTTTACAAAGGAGTGCGACAAGGTCGCCTCAAAGCAAGTTCAACGAAGTTAAAAGACTTTTCTGCTATAGAGAATATTTGTCGCCAGTAAAACTATGCGACATGAAATAGTGTCAATCTGCCACAATGAGAAAACAAGTTCTCGCATTGATGCAGATTGACACTTTACATATTGGAAATATGATTTCCGAACAACATTCATGCAATAGCAGAAAGGTTACAGAAACATCATCGCGCTGTAAATCCCAGCTTATCTTATTTTAAAATCTTATGTAACCAACGCAGTTGGTTTGTGTTCTTCTGTCCAAGCCGAAACATATTAGCCGTTTGCGGCCATTCTCAATATTCAATCCTGAAATAGTCAAGCAAAGCCTTATAGTTATCCTGTGCGGTGAGGCAAGTATCAAGCAGATAACCGCAGCATTTTCTTGCCGATACCGGCAAGAAATATCATTTATACCTGCGCCCCTCGGCTTGGGAAGCTAAGGGGCATTGCAAGGGCATAGGCTTCCCAAGCCGAGGGACGCAGGTTATCACCATCAATTGAACGGTATCATTGATTATTCACCACCAACCCACTATCATGTTTATAACCATCCTCATAATCACTAATCGCCTTTTTGACATCACCAATCAAATCCAGCACCTCTTTTGCTATACTCAAGCCAGTCTTTACAGCAGCTTCGTAACAATATGCCAGCTCCGCCTTATATTTCTTCATCAAAAACACTTCAACAGGACTCATTTCACGGCCCAGTTCGCGTACTTCACTTTGCAATTGTTTAAGTTCTGCTTTATAGAAACCCTCTATATCCGAAATTTTAACACAGTCACAACCATCTTTTACCAACAGAGCAATGGTAATAGCATTCTTCAAAATATTGCTTTTAACCAAATCTTTTGATGCGGAGATTGCATCCGAAACTGTCAGTTCTGTCAGTTGTTTACAAGAAGGAAGATCTTTTATTGGGATAGAAGTTTCAATAATAGAACGCAGCTCTGTAACAATTTTACAAACGTCAAACATAATCACTTGCACCTTACAAATATCATCATTTCCTTGATATTCTTTCAAGCGTTTGATACACCTTTGAGGCCCCCACATTTCGGCAGCAAAGCATTCATTTATCAAAGATATGGCATCGTGACAATATTCCTTGCAAATACATACACCCTGGCGATCATTAATCGGGCACTTATTGCGATACTTGCATATAAGACTATCAAAAGATGCTAATGCCGCATCTTTACCATTGACAGTAATAAAAAGTCCTAAAAGTTTCATCGTTCGTTTTTCTTATTTGTCAAACATTTCTTTACACCTCTCTTATCGCTTCAATCAACTTGTAGACAGTTGTAGATGGATTATTGGGAGAATTCAGCTTCTTTGCGCGCTGTATTGCATTTTCTTCCCCTGCAGCAAATATACTGACATCAACGACACCCAGTTTACCTTTTGAATAATTACCAGAGTATTTCTTGTACATCTTTACACATGCATTCTGGTTCTGCTCAGCAGATACATCAACACAATGCAACAAAAACCAAAGTTCAACACAGGGATTGGAAACAAGAAGTGTTGCACCGGGTATACACTTCAACTGCTCAAGCACACCGGCTACATCAAGGTCATACATCAAAAATGTCTGATCCCTATCAGTCAGTTCATAACCTTTTTTGCAATTCTCAATATACCGGCACGATATGTTTGAATCGCTTTTCCTTGGAATTATCTGAATGGGAACACGATATTTTGAACGCAGGTGCATAACATAAGCAACCTCAGTTTCTCCTTCACAAAATACAAAGAAATTAGGTTTCATCCTCTTTTCCTTTGAAGTTCTGACTCGTCTTGCCATAACAATCAATTCTTAAAGTTCGCTAAAGACTCGTCAACATAAGGGATTGCATCAAAACGGCCCTGCAAATAAGCCTTTTCAATATCCATGCCATCCCTAAAATCCTTATAGTCAAAAAGAGAATAAAGGTCAGTTGAACCATTCTCGCGTTTATTCGTGAAATAAACCTGGTCTTTTCTTATCTTGTTGCCATCAAGCAAATACGTATTATGTGTAGTGTATATCAACTGCGCACATTCACTATTATTAAATAGAGCAATAATAAACTCAACAAGTTTTGTATGCAAACTTGCTTCTATCTCATCAACAAGTAACACCTTATTGTTTCTCACAATGTCGAGAATTGTCAGCATCATAAAGAAAAGCCTTCTTGTACCATCCGACTCTTCCGTATTGAAATCAAATGGAACATCGGGGTTACTTCTGTGATATGTTGTAATTGACAATTGGTTTTTCTGTATATCATCTACAGACAATATATTGAGATTGTTTTGAGGATCCAAGACTGCTGTTGTAAACGGTCTTAACTCCTGCCTACTGCTAATATTGACAATGTCACTATCGGCAATACGCAATACATTCAGCAGCTGCTCTTTGTTGTCATCCAGACGTTTTTCAAGAGTATCAGGGTTATAATTATAGAAATCCAAGATAAAATGCTCATGAAAATAACGGAAGACCTTTTGAGCGATTTCCCTTCCCATCTGGCTTGCCCTGGAAATGAATAAGGTCTTCTTCGACGTATTTGCCACAACATCCATTGGACGGCGTATCACAGGACGGAATTCATAGACATCCTTCCTGTTACCACCCTTACTTTCATCGCGCACAAAAACCATTGAACGACGACCGTTAGGGGAATGATAAAGTTCCTCCCTCACAATTTCCCTATTGGTAAGCTCAAACGAATACTCATACTCAACGCCATCAATAACAAAGCGAATATAGAAACGGCTTGTTTTGTCTGCACCACCAAATTTAAAAGGCACAAATGGGAACATGGTATTCTCGTTATGATTATGAGAAGTGAATATCATACTCACACAAGCACGAATAGCCTTTATAATACTAGTTTTACCCGATGCATTCGCACCATAAATCGCAACAGTCTTGAGCAACCTTACACCATCACACTCAAAAGTATTTCCCTGTAACTCCTTTGCCTTCTTGGTTTGAATGTTGGCGGCTTGCATATCCAAAACGACCTCATCCATTATGGAAAAAAAGTTACTTAAACGAATTTCTAAAACCATTTTAACTCCTATATTTACAATTTCTTTGCAAATATAACAACTAAAACAATATAAAAGCAATTTTTAATGCCATTTTATTATGCTAAAATATGTTATTTCTTAGCATTAAGGCAATACTACCACAAAAAGCCAAACTATTCACCAAAACGAGTAAAGATTGACCGATAATTTCTTTATGTTATTCTTTGCCTTTTTGCGGCAACGGAGAGCAATAGGTTTTATTCACCACCCTGTCGCGCATCAACTGCGGATTGGTAAAATTGCGTGATATGTTCTGAACTATATCCAAATAATTATCCCAGCCTTGTTCATTTACATAGTAATAAGGTTTGATAGATACGCAATTCTTATGTTCAAACAAAGTATTGAGGAGTGTCTTATCCGACAAACCACACGAATGCCCCATAATACAAACCTGAAACGGTGCAGAATCTATAAACGAAAGCAAATCCCTATAATTGGGAGTTTCCAGATATCGGTTAGTTTTAATGTGCCTTAAATACTCGTTATCGTTAAACTTCTGGAGTATCTTGTATTCATCGTCCGATTCATCACCATAACCGAAAATCACAGTTTCAGGAACTAACAAATTACCATGAATATGATTACATATAAACCCTGTACTTTTCGGCAAATACAAATCTGCAGTTTTTGTATAATTGAAGTTCAAGAGCATTACACGGTCTGGCACCAAAAAGTAATCAGGCCAACGCAAAGGCTCTTCTCCATGCACAATAATTCGCTCATAATTTTTATTGGCAAAATCTTGAATATCTTTACGAACAATATGCATATACCGCGCATCAACATACGGAGCAAGAATCTTTGTCAGTTCTGTGTCTTCCGCTTTTAATCTTTCCTCAACAAATCCCCACCATTCAATAATTGAAGATACAGCCATATCACGTTTGAATACAGGACTCAGAATAGCATTTTTAATCTCTTCGCAAACAAGTTCCTCATTAATTTTCTGCTTCTGAATCTCGTCTAGGTATTCAACGAGCAAATCTTGAATAACTGCAAAATCCTTATTCAGCCTTTCAACTTCTTCTTTGTCCCCCTTGCACTCAACAAGCATCCTGTAATAATCCGCCTCAATATCAATCCAACCTTTTGTTTCAATAGATTCGGAAATACGCTCAAGTAAAGGGGAACGTATAAACGAAATCTCATATTCTTTTACTACATCCTTGATTTGTTCATATTTATTACCATCCTTATAATAAAAATAGAAATAAGAAGAAAGACAATTACCTTTAACCCTAATTTCGCACAAATCATCTTTTTCATAGAGATTCGAACTTCTATGAATCTTTTTGTACCAATTATCCCAATACCAATTTATAAAATGTTCATACTTTGTTTTCAAATTGTGTGCTAGGTCAAAGCCATTTCCAACAATAATAATTCTATTCATATTAAATATATTTACCTCTTACAATATCAGTTACAAAAAATATGCCAACTTAATACAGTGTGACATAATGTGTTACTGGAGAATATAATACAATGCAATAAATCTTTGCGCCGCAATGGTTTGTTCTAAATCAAGTCAAAATGACACTCTACGGATCCTCTGCCACATTGACACGAGTTCGAAATGTATCAGCCGATTTGTTTTACAAAAAAGGTCCGGCATATTTGCCAGACCTAAAAGTTACAAATTCTCAATGAATGTAAAAGACGATTCTCGACATCGGCGACAAGCTTGCCTTGCAGCTCCGATAGAGAAGCGGTTGAATTTCTCAAAGATATCCAAACCTCTTCCCATAATGATAGTCCAGCCATTGTCAAGAGTAATCTGCCTATCGTGTACAGCCTCAAAATCGTACTCAAATTCTATTCCATAGGTAGCTAATTCATCTTTGAGGTCGTCGAATATATCTACCATTTCAGGAATGCGTTCTTCGTCATTCTGTGTAGATAGCTTTATCCTCAACTCTTCGGGGTAGGCACTTACCTCTCTGATGACTTGCACAAGTTCAATAAAGTTATCAATTTGATGTGGTAGGCGAATCCACGGATCTACCACAGTGATTGTTTTTGCGGTACGCAAATAGTCTCCAAAAAGTGATTTATAAGAAACCCCCTTCTGATTGGCTCTGATATTCACAATCTTTGAAGCCAAACGAACTTTCTCTTCACTCTTGGCCGATACAGGTGTTGCAGATTCAGGCAATAGCTCCTGTTCTGTCTCTACCCCAACCTCATCGGCAAAACCATTCTCAATACGTTCAAGTGTTTCAACAACGACAGTCTTTCCTGTATCTACTTGCATATATTGGAATACAGCAGGTTTATCCTCACGGAAAGTTTCGTCAATAATATAAAGCTGATCTTTTACACGCTTTCTGCATTCTCCTGCAAAATCGATAATCTCCATTACCTCCTCTTTTGTAAAATTCAAGTCGGGGTACAAGAGCTTAATCATACCAGAAAATGTTTTCCTGATAGCAGCGTGGTCACGCTCCGAAAGTGAAGTATCGAACTTGACATAATTGTTGAGAAGTGCCGAATGGTCGCTTACTCTCAACTCGTGAAGAACAGCAGCGATGTAATCAGTAATCAAACCATAGCCCTTGCTGAAGCTGTCTTTCTTTAGTGTAGAGATTTCCCATCCAGGATTGTAAAGATGTATGCGGTCCAAAAATGCACCTTTGATAAATCCGTTGGGGATAGACTCAAAGAGGTGTGAATTTTTGAGCATATACGGCACAGTGTGCTTTGTATTACCGACAAATGCCATTGAAGCTGATGCCTCGTGTGTAGCCTTACCTCGGTTGAAGGTCTTGTTCGCAAGATAATTCTGCATTGTATCAACAAGAACAGCATCAACAGCCTTGCCTTTTTGCTGTTCGTACTCGTCCCACGCCACAACGTCCCAATAGCCAACAAGGCCGAGTATTTCATTGTTGCCACTTATCTTTGAAAACAGACGTGCAGAGGTAACATCGCCACCACTTACGAGAACGCCATAAGGTGAAAGCTCCGAAAAGACGTGCGATTTACCTGTACCTTTCGGACCAAGCTCCATAAAGTTGAAGTTGTTTTCCACAAGGGGCAGCAAGCGTGCCAAAGTTATGAACTTCTCTCTGCGGTTCAGTTTGTCAGGATTAAGACCTACTGTGTGAACAAGAAGGTCAATCCATTCTTCGGTAGAGAAATTCTTTCTTTGATCAATATACTCCTGCAAGGTGATATTTGATATTTGTATAGGCTTCAAGTTCTCAATTTCCCACCTTACCTTAACATCTTCACCCGAAAGGTAGTTGATATTTACTATAGACCAAACACCGTTGCCCGAAAGGAGTTTAGGATTTTTCCTCACATATTCACTTCCAATGGGAATACGGTTGAGCCCGAGATTAGCAAAAACAGCTTCGTATTGGTCCGCTCTGTCATTCAGCTGTACCGAAATCTTATCAATAATGCGGTACCTGCCGGCTTCGCGAATTTTGCCTTTTACCTCTTCGGCCTCGGCACGATGAACATAATTGTTCTGAATAACAGATTTCACCTTTTCCAACCCTTGAGCAATTAGTTCTTCGTCATCGCAAGCACAATACTGTCCAAGCAGATATTCAAGCACGAATGTAGGTACAGGCAAATTGCCCTTTACTAAAAAAGCGAGGTCTTTTCTAACGACTTTTCCTTGAAAAGCATCGAGTATTTTGTTTTGTAGTTCCATATTAGAAATCTTGTTCTATTAGAGTGTTGTTAGTTACTGTTTCTTTTATCAGCGGATTCAGCATATCATCCTTGTCATATATTCGGAGTTGCAATATTCCAGACGATACATCCTTGTTCAGTATGAAAGCAGCCTCGTACATGCGGTTTTGTGGAACATCTGCATCCGTGCTGTCAAGAGTTAAGACGACATCATTTGAAACCTTTTCATCATTACAGTATATTGCACAACAAACATCACGTTCTTTCACATCAATAGAAATGGCATCTTTCTGCATCAGTAGCACTTTCAATCGGCTTGACACAATAGAGAGTGTACGGGATAGCAACATAACATCTACTTTACGCTTTATATCGGTGCGCTTCATAGAACTGTGAATAACGGGGATAATTACCTCTTGCATGGTCGCACCGCCGTGTACAAAGTTATACTCTGCGCCCTGCACCTTGAAACGGTTGGTGCCGATAGGTACAGCTACATAAACATCGCTGTTGATGCCCGATACATTGTGAAGAGGGAATTTTACCACGTTAGTAATCTCGCTGCCCGAATTTGTAAGGTAGTATCGAGATTTCTGCTCTATTGTCTCTTCGGTAATAGTTGTCTTATCGTTCTCGGCGAACGGCATATCATTATAGATAAAACCGTGGTCCGAGGTGATTATTATGTTTGCAGTACTGCAATGATTGTGTATTTTCCTTACCACATTGGCTATATCCCTTACACTATCACGACAAGCAGTAACAAAGGCCCTTGAACCCGTATGTCCGGCATTGTCTATAGCATTGTGGTATACATACACCAAAGATCTTGCAAAGATGCGACGGCATTCATCTTTGCTACAACCTTGTACAGTCTCAAAATCCACACAAACAGCATCTTCAACATATCTTCTTAAATGCTGTGTGCGTTTATCCGTGCTGTCAAGGATTGTGCGGTCAAGTCCAAGAGTCACATCGTACAGGTCCATTTGCTCGTATGGGAACAGAGCCGGCTTACAATATTTTGTCTCTGTTGGCAACATAGCTAAAGCTATATCGAGACTAGCATTATGCTTCGAGCGGTTGAGTTCTTCGGTCAATTCTTTGGCTATTTCATATCGAAGAGCATCGCTGACGATAACAGCCCACTTTGTTGTCTGTTTTTTTGTTCTGTAGAAATCTTCCTGACGGAAAGCTGCTGATATTTCCGTATATCCGTTTCCACGTTCTTTGATGCATTTTACCCATTCAATATTTATATCATTGGCAATGCGTGCATAGTCTTTGTCAAGTTGAGACTTGACAATCTCCACCGATGACATAATTGGAATATCATTGTTGAGTGAAACAAAGCACTCAAGTGACTTGCGGTAATATGTGTCGAGCAAGTAGTAATCACTTGTGTATCTATTGACATATTCATCAGGCGTGTTCAAGATAAGGGAACCAAGTGAACGGCATTTGAGGTAGAACGAGGCCACTTCAATTGCATAGTCAATAGCAGCTGTTATATTCGCATTGTCAAGGTGCTTCATCTTTAATGAGCGCAGACGGTCAAGGGGCTCTTCGTTGTTATCTTTGAGTTGGTGCAGTACAATGGTGTTGAGTATCTCCCAACACATCGTCTCGGGCACATAGAAGTACTCGGCATTGAGCGAATAAACCCTGATGATTTCAGCCTCTTTGATGTCGGCAGAAAGAGCCTCGAATGCGACCTGCCACTCCTTACGACGTGCTGGTGTAAGTGTCGCAACCGATTGGTGAAGCTGGTTCATCTGCTCCAGAATTACTGAATTGGTAATTTTGAGGTGCTTGTAATTGTCGGCGTGTTCCGCGCCAAGCAACTGTGTGATAAGATTGTATTTCAATAGCTGTGCGACCTCAACAATCTTTTTGCTGGAGTTCTCGTCATAAGTAGCACCGAATGTACTCTCCAACCTGTTTTTCAAACATTGCAGCACATCATTGTGTTGCTGAACAGCCGTGAAGAACCTCTGCGATTTTGTATCTTCGCTATTATGTGCAAAGATAAAGAGACGGAGCATAATTTCATTCCATGAAAGCAATTTGCTCTCTGCCATATATCCCGAGATCAAGCCACGAAAACCTATGTCGGTGCTGAACGCATCGCTATAGTAATCCTTGAGAATACGATTAAACTTCTCAAGTTGTAGTTCGGCAATATGGCGACGTACAAAGTCACTATGTACTTCATGTATGCGATTTTGCTGCATAAATGCTTCGTGGTTATCGCTCTTGTATTCCGCATTGGCTACAAGAATATCCATTAATGGAAATCTTGTCTTTGCATCTTGATTGGTAGGGGAAAGCATTTGCAGATAGAGGATAATTTTCTCTTCTCTCCATTCATTTTCAATAGCATATTTAGTAGCGAACCAATTGCCTTGAAATTCTACAAAGCGGAAGCCCTCACGCCATTCGACGTCTTCAAGCTCGGTAATAAAACTTCGCATCGGGTCGAATATGAAGAGCACCCTTAAATCGTGATTGCGGTCAAAATAGTTATATATACGGTCTAGTATCATTGCTTTTATCAAATAGTTGAAGTAATCAATACATGCCACTGCCTGTCGGAATCTCTTCGTTGGATATAACCTTTCTTTAATAGATTGTTTATCTGCTTTTGTATAGCAGATGTGTTAATACCTATCAATTTTGTCAGTTCATCGTATGTGATGTATGGATTCTCTTGCAACGCTATCAATATCTTTGTTGTGTTCTCACTTCTGAAGGTGACTATCTCACCATCGTACCACCAGATATTCTCAGCCGATTTTGTCACAAAGTCAATATCAGCCTTAATCTCAGTTTTGACAAGTTTTGTAAAATATGTCGCAAAGTCGCGTATATCCCTGAGTGTAGCGTGTGCACCATCCGAAGGAACAGGACCTACAATCAAATCGGATTGGTGCAATGCTTCAAGATATTCCATTTTCTTACGGTTGCGCACAACAATCATTGGCCATCCGTGACGGGATAGTATGTAGTTCACCATCAACCTTGCAATACGTCCATTACCGTCCTCAAATGGGTGAATGCGTATATATCGGTAGTGGAACAGTGCCGCCAATTCTACCGGTGTGTACTTTCCGCTTTCCTCGGCATCATTATACCATTTTACAAGGTCGTTCATCAGCGCCGGTGTCTCTTCGGGCGAAGCATACTCGAACCTGTCACCATAACGGGTTATTACACTATTGGGGCGGGTTTTGTATTGACCGGCATGTACAACAAAACTTGTTTGGATTCCACCCGGCAAGGTTTTGTACACAGTGTAATCCTCGCGTAGCAAGGTGTGATGAAGTTGGCGTATGAATGTCTCTGTTAGAGGCTGTTTCTCTTTGACCTCTTCTGTCATCATTTTAAGGCCCACATTGCTGGCTTTCATCTCCTCAAAATCCTTCATCTCTGCTTCGCCACTCACTTTACCGAACAACAGCAACAGTTCTGTCTGTCCGTAAGTCAATGTGTTACCCTCGATATGATTGGAGTTGTAGTTATACTCCACAGTGAATTTGCGGGCGAGTTGTGCCTGCTTCTTCTCACTCAATGGAAGGAGTGATAACCACTCTTTGTATATGGTTTCAATATCTTTCATACTTTTTTATGTGTTAAATACCACCCTTTGTGGTGGTAAGTTACCACCTTTGAAAAGTTTTTATTTGATTTTAGCAAGAACATCGCCGAATTTTGCATAGTTCACAACCACGCCGTCATCGAGGTCAAAGGCAATCTGCCTATCGGCTACAAGATGCAAACGGTCGTGGTACTCACGGCACTCGTCCAGTTCTTTTCTCAAGCGGTCGAGAGTACGACGCTGTGCAGTGGAGAGCATTGCTTCATTGGCAACAAGTTCTGTTATGCGAATGCCCAGTGATTCCATATGCGGGAGCAGATATTTGCTGCGCACACGCTCCGCTGTGTATGCATCCATACGGTGCATATATGCGAGGCATTGGAAAGCACCTTTCTTTGAAGAGAACAGCCAATATATCGGCCTGTTCTGATACATCTTCTTGTGGTCTTTCCAAAAGTCCTTCAAGAAATAAGCCTCTACCGACTTGCCAAGCGCACCCTCAATAAAGTTCATATTCTCAATAAGACTTTCCTCGCCAAAAGCGATACGCAAGAAATCGCGCAGACGGTGGCAGGCATTGTCAGCAAAGCTCGACTCCGTAGAGAGTATAGGAATAATGCCGTCATCGTCAATCTCTACACTATTGCCACGATACTCATACGAACACACCTCATCTTCGGTAGGCTCCGAGTGAGCAATATGCAATCCCGGCTTGTCTAGACGGTAACGCCCAAACCAGCAACCAATGGCGTAAGATATAAGCTGTTTGATTATGACATCCTTGTGCCATACAATCTGCCCGTTCTCAATAGAAATCTCGCCCTGTTGCAGAATGGTAATTTCTTCCAATGGCACATCGGGAGTGAGTTCGTCCTGCAAACCATATATCTCAATGAATTGGCGGTTGAGTTCTTCTTCATTAGCGTGGAGCTGATGGAAATTCTTTCTCCATTTGTCTGTATATGCACCGTAAAGTGCTTCCAACGTATCATATTCCATTACAAGCGTGCCATCAATGGTAGCACTTGTGCGACCACGGCCATCTTTTGCTAATGCAACTAACTCATTCTCCTTGAAATCCCATGAGGTTTCGTGGGCATCCCAGTCTGATTGGGATAGTGAAATAGCTTCTGCTACAATATTTTCTACCAACTTATGATTATCCGTATAACATATAGGCAATGATGCTATTTGTCCACCTTCGTAATTAAGAGTTGGGGATAATGCTCCAATTATAACATCTACAATGTTAGAATTTAGAAACCCCATCATATATCTTAAATCATACTTATATGCAAAATAACAAGCTCCGGCAACATCAAAAATACTACAGCATTTATATCTAAAGGCAATCTTTCCAGAACTAATTTTAGACCATGATGCACATGGTAAAAAATAAAACTCCGTATTGGGAACTGTTGAACGAATTCTTCCGTTGCTATCAGCAAAATGCTTTATATCATATCCTTCATCTTTCCAATAAAGAACACAATCATTATTACCATACCATTTTCTAAAACTTCCTCCTTTATTATATGGTACGAAATAAGCGTTGCTCTTATCTAAATCTAATTGACAAGTCGCATTAAATTTACAAAGTGTACTATTGACTTCATGCCACAATCTAACAAACCTTGCATTTTCTCCAGTTGTCATACCAAGCCTAGTAATACCAACATCGTTAATATTGGGAAGAGATGTGAAAATTTTTATTATCTTCTCACTTACCCAATACCCAATCGGACAACCGGGAATTTTCTCAAAGTTGTTTTGCGAGATATTGGGGTAGTATATTTTTTCAAGACTTTGAGCATTGAGGAACATCTGCTCTTTGTCCGCACAGTTCTTGCCATCCACCAAGCGGAAATATGTTCCTGCGCCTGTTGGACGGCATTTGGTAATCACAAAAGCAGCATTTTGTACCACTTCTCCTGAAAGTTCGTCGAATGTGCGAGGACCAAGATGCAGCAGGTTGTCAATATGCTGTTTGCTCAAAATGGTTGCTCTCAATTTCTCAAATGACGAGAGGAACATCCATGAGTGCATATTTATCATACCGTATTTACCTTTGCTTGCCAAGCGGTCAATCGCCACCAGCATAAATGTCGAGAAAAGGTCTGCCTTTCCCTCTTCGTAATTGTCCTTTACATATTTCGACAGCACTGGGTTCATACTACCACTGCCCATATACGGTGGGTTCATCACCAGGGCTGCATACTTGTCTGTCAATGCAAGTATGATGTCGAGGTAGCAGAATAATGAGTCAATATCGGTGTGTCCTGCCTCGCGGTATTCTGCAAGGCGACGTACAATAGCCTCGCGTGTAGAGGGCGAGATATTGAACTTCATTATAGAACCGAGACTCTTTGCGTCATCGAAAAGTTCTATTGCCTCTTTTGTCTCATTTATCATCTTATCATTACCACCGAGGAAAAAGTGTGCCAGCGTATCGTGCAAGTCGAACTTGCGAGGGTACGGGTCCGGCATATCATAGACACGGGGCATTGCGTGTGCATCGGCAAACGAGGCATCACGACGGCAAGCCTTAAGCAAAAGGGCAAAGGTAGCCATTTGCTTTGCACGGGTATCAATATCGACACCAACAAGATTGTGAGCAAAGATTGACTCTACAGCACTACGACGGCTGTAGCCCTGCTCGATGTAGATGTCATAGAGAAGGTCGAAGCACTCGTTGAGAATATGGCCCGAGCCACAGGCGAGGTCGGCACAGGTAAGTTCCTTAACGTCGCTCCAAGCGAATTTGTCGGCACTTAGTTCTGACTCTACAAGGTACTGCATCTTCTCTGCTATACCGCTGTATGGCTCACTGTCAAGGTATATTCTACCCAGTGAGTTCTGTACCATATACTTTACTATCCAATTAGGCGTGAATATCTGTGTGGCAGCCGGTATCTCGTCGCTCTCGAACTTGCCTTTCTTGGCAAAAACCTCGTCTTTTCTCTCTGAGATATAGAACTGATAGAGCCAGCCTATAAGTTCGGGTGAGAGGTAATCTTCATCGGAAATGATGTCTGAACTGTTGAGCATATCCACCAATGAACCCTCGGCAAGTATGTTGTTAGGCAAAAGCAGGAACGAATAATCGTCCACTTTGCCGAAGCATTTGCTGATTATAGGGTTAGCACTGCAATAGCAGTCAATGAGAAAAGCAAACTGCTCAAATGTCTTTGAGTCATCGTTCAGCAGTTCATTGAGTGCTCTGCGGGCATTGACACTCATATCGGGTACTTGGCCTGAACGTGCAAGCTCCACAATATGCGGAACACGCACTACAGGATTTGTGAACTGCAACACGGGCTCGGCAAGTGAGTTCTTGGCAAGAATATTGATTGCGACAAGACGGTTGAACCAGGTGTATGCCACCTCTTCAACAGTGCCTCTGAAACCATAAAGAGCAATATGTTTGTTCAGCGACTGCCAAGCACGATAGAATTTTTCATCTTTCAGCTGTTCGCCGAAAACACAACCTCCTTGTATCGGTTGGGGAACAACGTGGGGATTTCCCTTCTCGTCAAAAAAAGCCTTTAGCTTATTGCTCACTCCCTTAAGTAACACTGTTCTTGCCTGTGCTGCAAATTTCTTTATCTGATTGGTGTTCATAACACAATTATATTACAATACAATAATTTCTTCGCCGTTGTCAATATGACGCATCAGCTGTGAGCGAAGATTATCCAAATAGTTATCAACGTCCTGTGCTGTAGCAAGCTTTGAACTGCTACGAGTAGAAAGACGTATGTTCTTTATACGCGATATCGGCTGTGGAGCCTGTGGCTGTTCGCCCTGTTGTGGTGTGCTGCCTGATGATGCAGGAACGGCAGACAAGATTTTTGCAACCTGCTCCTTGTAATATTCGTCAGTATTACAGTTCAGCTTCAGATTTGCAATGTTCTGTGGCTGTGTCTTAATAATAATGACACTGTCGACATTTGAAGTATAAGGCACACCCTGCTCTTGAGCGATATTCACCAACTGCTCTTCTGTCTCCTTGTATGCTTTGGTGATGCGTTCACGCAGTTCTTTCTTAACCTCGTCAAGCTTGGCAGTGAGCATACGGCGATAGCGTAGATACTCGTGCATTTTTTGCATCGGGCGTGGGTCGGATAGAATCTTCTTGAACTCCATAGCTGCCTGATAAGCCTCACTATCAAGGTCGCTCCAATTAGCATCGTTCTCTGTTGCAAACTGGCAGCACTGCTTGTAGCTGTCGAGCTGGTCGTTGCAGAACTCACGAACAGTTTTGCCGTCATCAATAATTGCCTTTGCTTCGGTAGAGTCCGCAACCACTTTCTCAAAGAACAATGTGTAATCACGTATTGCCTGCCACTCTGTCAATTTATCAATTACCTGTTGCAGGATAGGAGCAAAAGGATAAGATGCGATAGATGCGTGCAAACCATTATCGCCACGAAGCTTCTGCTCTATCATTTCACGGCATTTATTGAAAATCTCGATATGGTCAGTACCACCGGGAACAGACTGCACGTTGAAGATGTCTTTCCAACTAGCAATGAATTGATTTACCAAATCAATAGAGATTGCGCGTGCAGGCTTGAGCGTAAACTTATTCTTCTCACGGGCAATATTGGCAGCCACCACAGCACGGTCGATGTTGGTATTGTTGTTATATGCGAACTCATAGATACGACGACGTACTAACTCGTTTACAACGTATATTGTCGAATATTCATTCCAGCCGTAAGGGCGTTTCTGGAATGTAGAGATAATATCCGAGAGGACTACATCAATACCGCCCTGACGGTCGATGTAGTTCTTGACTGCCTTTTCTGCATCAGTAAGCGGATTAAGCTCTGTATATTCGTTTGCATCGACAGCACGGCTGATTTTTGCCTTGAGAGCATCGCCTGTAGTAGGTATATGCGTACCTGTGATATAACGTGCATAAGTGTAAACCTCGGTGAGGTGGCGAGTGATTGCCTCGTGGTAACGCTCCTTGCCCTTGAGGGTAATGTTGTCAATCACAATCTGCCCCGAAACAATTACACTCTTGTCGAAGAGTTCACGGAACTTTGGAACAATCTTTGAACGGTATATTTCGGCAGCCTGTGAACGGAACTCGCTGTTTGTCTTGGTACGCGCCTCGGACTGTGCAGGCAACTTGAGGTACTTATCCACCTGGCAGTACCAATGGAAGAGATTTTTAAGCTCTGCACAATCTGCGTAAAGGTCGGCCATATAGAACACAAGCTTGTCCGGGTCATTAGAGAGCGCAAACTGATTGACATCGCCAAACATACTATCATAGACAAAATCAACCTTTATGTCAGGATTACCTCCATAGAGTATTTTTGTCATAATGCTGACGCCGACATTTATGCTTGAGTTGCAGAATGTCTCACGATTTGCCGGTGCGAGATAATCTTTTACGATAGCTGTAATTACCGACGCACGAGAGTCTGTATCGAGTTGCTGTGTCTTGATTATACTTGCCACCTCGCGCTCGTCCTCGGAGTAGAAGCTATATACGTCAATCGCCCCGCGTGTCTCCTTGCGTATGATATTGTTTGCTACTAGGAAATCAAGCACGCTCTGAACATCGTTCTTCAAAGAGAGCTTCTGACAGTCGATGTCCTGCATAAGCAATGTGGTAACATTGTCGGCTGTAGCAGAGAACTGCTGACGATGCTGTTCGCTCATATAGCAAAGCATAAACAAGATATGCACCACACGAGTAGCAAACTTTGGATTACTGTATTCTTTAGCAACATTCTCTGCTGGCTGAACGGCACGGACACCCTTTGCCGATAATCCCTGGCTGAACATGGAGTTGTAGAATTGGTCGAACGAAATAAAATCTCCAACCTCCTGTTCTTTGGTATCTTTGGCAGTGCTGTGTGTAACCTTGATGATACTACGCTCGTTACCCTTGACCTCGCGATTAACAAACTCAAGTGCCACAAAAGAGTCGAAGATGTTGCCCATAAGGGTAAACTGATATGGCACGAACGGATAGTAGTTTATAAAGTCGTCGCAATCGGCAAAGATACGGTAACCTGAAGGCAGATTGAACTGCGCTTCAATGGCGTTCTTTTTCTTTGAATAAAGACGGTTCAGTTCTATTGTTGCATCGGGAGTCTTTTCAAGAATACGACGCTGTGTGATATATTCGGTACTTGTTCCCTTGAGTGATACCTGTACCTGAAAACGGCCCATAATCTTTCCGTAGTCATCGCTTGTCTTGTTGATATTACAGCTGTCTACAATTTCGGAGAGATCTTGCTGTGCTGTACATGCTACCCACGCTTTGCTGTCGCAAGGCTGATGAATATCGGAAACAATCTGCTGGAGCTGGAGCAAAAGACCTGGGCGATTGTCAATGAACTGACTAATCTCGTCCGCCAAGAATATAAGGCGGTAGTTGTCAGGCTGTTTGCTGATAAAGAGCTTTAATTCGGTAACAAATGACTCAACACTCAAGTTATTGATATTGTCATTAACAATACTCCTACGGATAGTATCAATAGTGAGTGTTGGCACAAGTTCCTTACCAATTTCAAGTATCATATCAAGTTCTGTGGTGGCAAGGCTGATACATTCGTCCTCCCAAGTAAAACCCAACTCGTCAATGCGCTGCTTAAACTCGTCGAACTTGCCTTTCTCGTCAAGAACTTTTTCAAAGTACTGTGCCAAAGCAAGGTTGCTGTTGTTATAGCCACGCATACGGTTAAACTCGTTCCACAGCACATCGAGGAATACACGACGCTCGTTGCCCTGTATATTGTGCACAGAACCGATATTAAAAAGTATAGTATCGACCTTTGCACTGCGAAGCCATATAGCAAGGTCATTGATTTCCGATACAGATACCTCGGAACGACTGTCTGGCACCTGTAGAGGATCACGCTCTTTAACGGCCTGTTGTAAACGCTCTATCGCATACTGACAGAACTGTGGGTCGAGGCAGTATTTAACGTATTTCAGAAAGTGTGATTTACCCGAACCAAAATAACCGCTAATCCACATACCATTATGGCTGAAGCTGCGTTCCTTGATAGCAGACAGTACCTTGTAAAGACTATTGATGATATCGTCGGTAAAGACGTACTCGCCAATTTCAATCTTTACAGTATCTTCAGAAAGGTTGCTCGCGTTTACGGCTGGGTTCACCTCTCTGTTAATATCTTTTTGATATAACTTTTCTAATTTCATAACGGTAGTGTTTTAGTCGTTGATAAGTCGAATTGCCCTGTAAGTGTGCTGGTCGTTGATATAGCCAAAAAGGTTGAATGAATTGCCTACACTGAAGCCAGGGTAGAATACTATAATCTTGTATTTGCTTGTATTGTTGAACTCTTCATAGTTCGAGAGGAATACATTTGTACGCAAGAACGGAAACATCGAACCTATTCCATACAAGAATACATAGGGTTTCTTATTGGGTGAGTCCTCATTAATGTGCTCCATAATTCGATTGCGTATATATTCGCAGAACTGCTTGCTGTTGGCTTTTGCCGTGAGTGAGGTTATAACCGCATCGTGCCCTCCTGCATTATCCTTTTCAAGAAAATACTTTAATTGCGAAGGATGCAAGCGTCCGAATGGCATACCGTCAAGGAACTTGCAGAACTCATCGAAAAGATTAAGTTTGAGAACATCAAGGTAATTTGTAGGGCGAGCAAGATTTGCCTGGAATGTGTCTATCTGCCTACGAATGGCATATTCCTGTGCAGGGTCATACTGAAACAGATAGAAATTATAGAACAAATCTCCGTGCTCGGTATCTTGAAACTCCTTTGAGGATAGCTTCTCGTACAGCTCTTCAATCGTCATATTTCTCATAGGGCGAATGATTTTATGCGGTTAATAACGTATGGTTCGAGCAGGCAGGCCTCCAGGAACCACGCTTCGTTAATCTTCAGGAAATAGGCAAACTCCTCTTCATTTACTTGTGGAGAGAACAGTTGGGTGGTATTGGCATCAAGAAGCCCCACCTTACGAAGTAATGTAATGAACGAAGAAACAACCTTGTTCTTTGTTTCATCGCTCCAGCTATCCACAAAACTATCGTTTGCCGAAATTTGGTAAACCTCCGAAAGCACATCATTGTAGGTAACAGATTGCGAAATGCCGTTCCAATTATTTACAACTACATTGATTTGAAAATCGAAGAAGATACGGTATGTTTTAAGATTTACAAAAAACATCGCCCACATCTGTGTGCTTTCACTCACGCTGTCGTACCACTCCCAAAAAGAACGTGGCACAGCATTGAAGCGTCGCTTGAACTCAGCAACAGCCCTTTTGCGAGAAGTTTCCGATTTAATGAGAAGAATATTATTTTCTGAAATCTCCTGTTTTATGAGTACATCAGCATCAGACGAAAGCAAAAGCGGAAGCATTGCTTTCATTTCGGTGTGCATAAACCCACAACCTGTCATAGCTGCTGTATATATACTATTAGCCATAAATGCTATATTAACAACTTTAGAAATTCTATTGAATACAAAAATAAATAAAATTTATTTCATACCATCATCAAGCCCCACTTTTATTATAAACATTCGCACTATTACAGCCAAACTTTTATATAACACCAGGTGTTTCCTTGGAAGAGATAAAAGTTTCAATTATGGAGTGGTTTGAAAGTATTCCAAGCACATCACACACTTTTTCAAGCGAATAGCTGCCAATTCGCAACGAAGCATTGTCTTTTTTCTTCCTCCAAAACAAATCCCCCTACCGCCGTGTTATCTTCTCAAATTAAACTGTACTGTTATGGAGTGGTTTACTAATCTTTTGCAGGCGCATCCGGAGTTGGCTATTTACCTGACGTTGGGGTTGGGTTTTCTCATCGGGAAGATACAGATAAAAGGGTTCAGCCTGGGCATTGTGACGAGTGTGCTGTTAGTGGGTGTGCTCATTGGGCAGCTTGATATTCCAACGCCGGGGCCGCTGAAACAGGTGGCGTTCCTGATGTTCCTCTTTGCCATTGGGTACAAGGTGGGCCCGCAGTTCTTTGCGGGTTTGCGCAAGGAGGGCCTTCCGCAGGTTTTCTTTGCCATCGTGATGTGTGTGTTCATTCTGCTCTCCACCTGGGGCATTGCCCTGGTGATGGGTTACAACGTGGGCGAGGCAGCAGGGTTGCTGTCGGGGTCCCAGACCATCAGCGCGGTGATTGGCGTTGCAGGCGATACCATCCGCGGGCTTGGGTTGCCGGCCGATGAGCAGGAGAAGGCGCTGAACATCATACCGGTTGCATACGCTGTGACTTACATATTCGGCACGGCGGGTTCGGCGTGGATTCTTGCGCGCCTGGCACCAAAGTTGCTTGGCGGTGTCGATAAGCTGAAGGCGAAGTGCCGCGAGCTTGAGAAGCAGATGGGCAACGACGATAGCGAGAGACCCGGCATTGTGGGCGCGAAGCGAATGGTCGAGTTCCGCAGTTATGCCATTGAGAACGACTGGTTCGCGCAAGGGCGTCGCGTGAAGGAGCTTGAAGCATTCTTTGAACGGCAAGGGAAACGGCTGTTCGTGGAGCGCATACGCAAGGGTAAGCGCATTGTTGACGATGTGAGGCCGCGCGAGGTGCTGCATATTGGCGATGAGGTGGTGCTGAGCGGCCGCTACGAATATACCATTGGCGAGGAGAAATGGATAGGTCGCGAGGTTGATGACACTGCCTTGCTCGACTTCCCTGTGATGGTGATGAAGAGTACCGTTGCCGGGCACTCGCACAAGCGCGACATAACGTTCGGTGGCAAGAAGGTGAGCGAGCTGCGCCGTCAGCCCTACATGCACGGTGTTGTGATACAGAAGATAAAGCGCATGGGCGTGAACATCCCGGTGTTTGCCGACACGGTGTTGAACACAGGCGATGTAATTGAGCTTGTGGGCAAGAAGGTTGAGGTGATGCTTGCAGCAAAAGAGATTGGCTACCCCGACCCTGCCACCAACGCGACCGACGTGGTTTTCATGTCAATTGGCATTTTCATTGGCGCGGTGATTGGCACGCTCACACTGCACATTGGCGGCGTGCCGTTGAGCCTTAGCAGCAGCGGCGGCGCACTGATAGCCGGCCTGGTGTTCGGTTGGTGGCGTGCACACCACCCTACGATGGGCGCAATACCCGAGGGCGCACTGTGGGTGTTCAACAACCTTGGACTTAATATATTCATAGCCATTGTTGGCATAACCGCAGGTCCGGGTTTTGTCGAGGGTTTCCGTGAGATTGGTCTGTCGCTGTTCATTGCCGGCATTGTTGCCACATCGTTGCCATTGCTCTTTGGTGTGTTTGTCGCGGTAAAGTTGTTCAAGTTCCACCCTGCCATAGCGCTTGGCTGCTGCGCCGGAGCACGTACCACCACGGCCGCCATTGGCGCGTTGCAGGAGAGCCTTGGGAGCGAAACCCCGGCACTGGGCTACACAATTACATACGCGGTTGGAAATACTCTACTGATACTTTGGGGCGTATTCCTGACGCTGATGGTAGGATAGGCAGAGCTTTAGCTACTACAATTTAAGACAGAAGAACAAAAGAACAAAAGAAACGACTATAGACAAACTGATTTTTAAGCCAAATGCAGACAATCGTTTGTTTTCATTGGTTATAAAAATCAGTTTATACAATGCACTTACAGGGCATTGTTGCAACAAAAAATTGTTACGTAGTCAAAAATGGCAATCAAAACTAAGCCTTTTGTACTTATGTACTTATGTCTAAATAAAACAGAATTGAACTTTAAATAAAATATTATGAGCCATTATTTGAATGACCACAGTGAGGTGAGCAATTTTGAGAAGGAGATGGAGAAGATTAGCCCGTTTGAGCTAAAAGACCGTCTCATTGAGCTTGCGGGTGAGAGTATAAAAAAGATGATGCATACCATGCTGAACGCGGGGCGTGGAAACCCTAACTGGGTTGCCACACTGCCGCGTGAGGCGTTCTTTGCATTGGGAAAGTTCGGCATCAGTGAGTGCCGCCGCGACTGGCAACGTGCCGAGGGCATTGCCGGCATACCGCAAAAGGATGGCATTGCCGAGCGATTTGAGCAGTTCATCAAGGAGAACAGAAAGGAGGAGTGGGCGCTGTTCCTCGATAAGTGCTACCGCTACATGCTCGACGAGCACAAGGTAAACGCCGACGAGCTCGTCCACGAATGGGCCGAGGGTGTGATGGGCAACCAATACCCAGTGCCCGACCGCATACTGCGCTACACCGAGATAGCCATCAATGACTATATGGCACAGGAACTATTCAACGGCCGCCCGCCACAGGGCGAGATTGACCTCTTTGCCACCGAGGGCGGCACGGCTGCAATGTGTTACATTTTCGACAGCCTGCAGCAAAACCGCTTGCTGGAGCGCGGCGACCACATTGCACTGATGACACCGGTGTTCACGCCCTACATTGAGATTCCAAAGCTCTACCGCTACAACTACAAAGTGACCGAGATACCGGCAAGCCGCATGAGCGACGACGGGCTGCACCTGTGGCAGTACAGCGAGCGGGGAATAAACAAACTGCGCGACCCGGCATACAAGGCACTGTTCATCGTCAACCCGAGCAACCCGCCAAGCTACGCAATGGATGGCAAGACGGTTGACCTGCTTGTGGATATAGTGGAGCGTTGGAACCCGAACCTTATGATTGTGACCGACGATGTGTATGCCACATACGTTCCCGGTTTCCAGTCACTGATGGCACGCCTGCCACACAACACCATCTGCGTCTATTCGTTCTCGAAATACTTTGGCGCTACAGGATGGCGTACAGCGGCCATAGCACTGCACCGCGACAACATATTCGATGCACTGCTCAAACGCCTGCCACGCAAGCGCAAGGGCGAGCTGCAGCAACGCTACGGCAGCATAAGGAGCGATGTAGAGAACATGCGTTTCATTGACCGCATGGTTGCCGACAGCCGCCAGGTGGCACTGAACCACACATCGGGCCTGTCACTGCCACAACAGCTGCAGATGACGCTGTTCGCGCTCTACTCCATCATTGACAAGCGCGATGGTGACAACTTCCGCCAGGCAATGCTAGAAATAATAAACAAACGCCTTACCAAATTGTGGGAGAACATGGGCTTTACACTCGTTGACGACCCTTTGCGTGCCGGCTACTACTCCGAGATTGACCTCACCGTGTGGGGCAAGCGTTTCTACGGCGAGGATTTCGTGGACTGGCTGCGCCTGAACCACAGCCCGCTGGATGTGGTGTTCCGCCTTGCAACGGAGACATCGCTTGTGGTGCTGAACGGCGGCGGCTTCGACGGCCCCGAATGGAGCATACGTGTCTCGCTTGCGAACCTGAAGGAGGAAGACTATACCATAATTGGCCAAAAGGTGCGCGGCATTCTCGATTCGTATGCACAGCGTTGGAAAGAGAGTTTGCCGGTGGTGGAAAAATGAGATTAAGTGAGCGCAATACAAGTTTACTTGCAGATTGCACAGCGAGCGAGAGCAAGTTTCAATCACACAGCTTGCAATAATACCCCTCAGTCACTATGTGACAGCTCCCCTACTTTAGGGGAGCAACTTAGTAAAAATTAAAAGTGAAAAATGTAATAGTTTAAAGTTTTAAAAGACAGAAGAACAGAAGTACAAAAGACAGCAACAAATCTTAACAACAAACAACAACTTGAGGGTTACATACCTTATGCCTTTATGCCATAGTGATATATATTTGGAATTCATTTCCAAGTTTAAATAATTGTGACAGAGGCAAGACGAGAATCTATTTTCTTCTTGTCTCAGCCTCAATTATTTATCGTCGCAAGTAAAACTTTGCAACATACATATCATATGGCAAAAAGCCCTTTTGTTCTTTTGTTCTTATGTCTAAAAATTCATAAGTGATACTGACGCGAACATTGAGATATCTCCCATGCGGTCGATATGACATAATAGCGCGAAAACAGACGGCTAGAAATTTTCAACAAGATAACCAGTATTAACACCTAAAATTCAAACAACATGAAAAAGTTAAAGAAATACCGTTGCAAGGTTTGCAAGTGGGTCTATGACCCGGAGTTTGGTGACTTCAAAGGCGGTATTCCTGCCAACACGGCGTTTGAGGATTTGCCGGCAGATTGGGTTTGCCCCGTGTGTAAAGCAGAAAGGAGTAAGTTTGAGGAAATGTAGTAAGAAATCGTACAGCATATGTCATTCTGAGTGTAACAAAGAATCTTTTCTTCAGATCCTTCACTTCGCTCAGGATGACAAGCCACACAGAGGCAACATTAAGAATGACACATAACCGCTAAATGTAGGGGCAGACCGGTGTGTCTGCCCAAAAACAAGCAATACCCGTGCAAACAGGGCGGACACACCGGTCCGCCCCTACCGTGTATGACAAAGCGCATAAAAAAAATGCGGTCAGCGTTAACGCTGACCGCAAATAATACTTATTCAAGCAATTCTATTACTTTACAATCTCTGCAATGAATGCCTGCATCTCGGCCTGGTGTACCTCAACGCTCTGCAACAGCTTGAACTGTGCCTTTGAACGAACGAGGTTGTGCTCGGGATACTGAATCTTGTAGTAAGTATCGCCGTTGATGTAGTCGGCCAAGAAACGTACTGTCTGCATGTATGGGAACAATGCTGCAGCGTATGGCAAGTTCTCTACCTCAAGTGGTGTGATGAACGAAGCAGCAGACTTCAAGTAACCCTTTGTGAATGACTTGAAGATCTCCATGTTAAAGTTCACGTTGTCGAGGTTCTGGTCATCCTCCTTACCGGTGTTGGCTGCTGAACGCAAGTAGTCACCAAAGTCCGAGAAGATGAAGTTTGGCATCACTGTGTCGAGGTCGATTACGCAAAGTACGTTGCCATCCTTGTCGAAGAGGATGTTGTCGACCTTTGTATCGCAGTGACAGATGCGCTTTGCAAGCTTGCCCTCGCGATGCAGACGCTCGCCCTTGCACATCTCCTCGGCACGAGCCTCGAGCTCGTCAACGAGCCACTGTACCTCGGCAAGGCGACCAGCCTTGTTCTCGGCAACAGCCTCGCGCAACTGACGCAAACGGAACTCCATGTTGTGGAAGTCCTTGATTGTCTCGCCAAGTTCGGCAGGGATGTCGGCAAGCATAGCCTGGAAGTTACCGAATGTCTCACCTACGATGTATGATGTCTCGGGAGTAACGGCTGTCATACCCACAGTGTCGGGGATGAACTCCATTACACGCCAGTATTTCTCGCCATCGAAGTGATAGTACTTGCCGTCCTTTGTTGGAACGAACTTGAGCACCTTGCGCTCGATGTCAGTTGCACCGGCAGCAACGAGCTTGCCATGAATGTGCTCTGTAACAGCAACGATGTTGTTCATGAGCATATCTACGTCGGGGAAGATTGCGTTGTTAACGTGCTGCAATACATAGTCGGGAGCTGCGCCCTCGGTCTTCACGCGGTATGTAGTGTTGATGAGACCATTGCCCAAAGGAGCTACTTCTACAACATTGCCCTGAATGTTGAACTGAGAAACAATTGTGTTCATGGGTATTTATATTTTAAAAGTTAGTATTCTGCTGTCTGTCATCTCGAACGTATGTGAGAGATCTCTTATTTCGCGATGGTTTGAGATCCCTCGTCGCTACGCTCTGTCGGGATGACAGATTCGCGATTATATAAACCGCATTATCTCAGGCAAATTTAAACAAAAGAAAAGAGCATTACAAAATTATGGCAGTTTTTTTATATAAAAAAATGGCAATAACATAACTGTTAACCCAGACTGTTTCGTAAATGTCATCCCGACAGAGCGAAGCGACGAAACTTTAGTTCGACAATACTTGCAGCAGTTGGTTACACGTAGCGCAGGCGAAATTTGCGCCGTGTAGGCTGCGATAAGCAAGGATTGTCAAAGGATCTCTGAATCCGCGTATAATGAGATGTCTCACATCCGTTCGACATGACATCAACGTGGATATTTAAATTTTAAATCTACATCTATATTACTACATATAAAAAATTCTCGGCAGCCCCGCGGCTGCCGGGAATCATATTTTCAAGTATTGTAAAATACTTTACAAGCACCCTTCTCGCCATCTACGATGCAGATACAGTTTTTCATCTACAAAATAATGGACAATGACCGACTATATACACTGTCTACTTTTCTTTCCTGTAATTATAATTCTGTTTTGGAAGCTGATTTTCCTTTGGTACAGTAGATTTATGCCCCTTTGAAGATTTCCTTGATTCATTCAGCAAATTATCATACTCCTCTTTATCCATTCCAATTGTTCTTACGGGATATATGTTTAGTTGTATTACTTTGTCAATAGGCATTATAAAGGTTGTACTCTCACCAGGAAGGACCATATTCCGGCTGCGCAGTTCTTTATCACTTCCTTTTACCTTAAGCGTATAATTCGAAGAGATTCCGAAAGGGCACTTATTTGTAATTATCACACATTTTTCTTTCTTATCTTTATTAGGTTTCTGCTTAATATCTACGCATTCTTCCAGAGTACACTTGTGTAAGACTGCATCCAAACTTTTACTGATACGTCCATTCTTTCTGTTCACTTCCTGCAAAAGTTCTTTGTTCTTTTCTTCTATTTTATTTTTAATATCATTCTGTTTCTTTTTTGCTGGATTAGATTTGGCATTTTGTTTTTTCACATTCGTGAACACATGTTTGTGACCACATTTTTCACAATAATACTTTACAGCAACAATATTGTGATAATTGTCATAGTCAAATGCATCATTTTTAGCAAAAAAAATTGGTTCACCACATTTACATGTTCCATAATTTTTTAAAGGACGTTCAATATAACATTCATAACAATCAGTTAGCCATTCTTGTGCATATACCGTTGTTGAGAATATTACCATAAACAGTAATAACAGTTTCTTTTTCATAACGTAATTATTTTTTTGTTATACATATCATTCCTTTTTCAGTCCTGGCATATACGCAGTCTTGAGTTGCATAAACATTCTCAGCACCACCTCGCCAATACACATACGAATTCTCTTCCGATTCACACATGAATATAGCCTCATCAGTAGCGATGAGTATTCCGTCACTGCTGAAACACATATCATTTATTACAGCATCACTTCTCCAGAACAACTGCAAATTGCCGGAATCGACATAATGTATTATTTCGTATGGAGTAGAGATCAATGTCATGTCGCCATTTGAGATAATCTTTGTCAGGATTATTGGCACTTTAACCAATTCATCATATGAATGATTATTTATATTCACGTCATTGACAATAGCCAATCCATATTCATGCGCAGCCAAAAAGAAAGTTGAATCCGTATGCTGATACAAATCAAAATCATTTTGACTAAGTTCCATAAACAACTCGGCCTCCTCCTTCAACTCCATTATTCTGTTGTTTTCCTTAAAGAAGATTCTGTCTCCACAATTCAAATAATCCTCCTCATGGATTGAATCATTGACATTGCCACGGTTTATCGTATTCCAAACTGAATCAGACATTGTACCACCTTGACTTACATTATTGTCAGCATGTAAAATAAGCATTGTATTTCCGGCTTCAACATATACCTCCTCTTCATTATCTGCAATATATTCATACGGTACTTCTGTAACAACACGAACGTCATATTCATGTGGAGCTACATTTTTAATCTCTTTTATTACACAGTCTTCACTTTGCACAACTTCGGACCACATTATATAATCTTCATCGTTTACACTAGCATTATCCAGAAGACTTACAGGTTCACCGGCATAGAATGTATTGCCTGCCTTACGAGTATACTCCTCATTTTCAATGAATTCTATTCCATATTCAACAAAAACGTCTTCTTCGACTAATTCATCATTCTCATCAACTGCTATCAAATCATTCTCAAGTTCCTCCTTGTATTCCACGCATGCAGATTTATCAACTGAGGTTTCCTCATCTACATTTTTTTCTTCTACAATCCTATTTTGTGTCGGTCTATTAAAGATATCTGCAAGTTCCTTGCCCGAAACTTTATTGTTTGTGACAATATCATCATTTTGAGCCTTCGGTATATCTATAAAATTGTCTTCATTATTGACAGATTCGTCCATGGACTTTCTTTCTTGCCCGGAAGAGATATATGAAATCCGTTCCTGGTAACGAGAATCATTCAGTTTCATCTGCTTTTTTGCCTCTTCGGGAGAAAGTTGAGGTTGTGCATGTTCCGCCCTCGCCTTTTCAAAAGCCTCGGCAAGTTTATCGGTATTGACAACATTGCTGCGTCTAACCTTCAGCGTTCCGTACCCTTTCGAAGTACTATACGTTGGTTCAAGCCATCCGTCAGACCCTGCGGACAGACTCTCTTGAGAGGTCTTTGCAGCATTGGCACCGGCTCCGGCAGAATGATTATTGTTTATTACCTGCTTCTGTTTCTCAACATATCCCTGTGTATTTTGAGAATAGACAAGAAGAGGTGCTAACAATAGGATTAAAAATGTAAGTATACGCATAATATCTTAAACATTTTATTAGCAATGAATGAATGTAAAAAAGCACTATACTTTATTCTTTCTTTTTGGCATATATGAATCGTGTCTTAACAACTTTCTCGCGTTTCTTCCTGAGTATCTTAATGTAAGCTACGTCACCAGGATTATGCATCCTCACGATATTGACATAGTCTTGTGGGGAATTACATGGCATACCATTTATTTCCAGAACTATATCACCCTCTTTCAGGTAAACGAATTGCCCATAAAAGCGAGTCTTTAACCAGTTTGCTTTAACCGTATCCACCATGTAACCAATATAATTTTCATCAAATTGCTTGATACGCACACCTCTTCCTTGAGCAATCTTCAAGACACTCTTCTTTGTATTTTCAGGATTAATCTCTTCTACTCCTAATCCTAAATAAGGTAGATAATCAGGATTACAGAGAACACAATCATCGGGAGAGTGGCTACACCCATCTTTATGCAAAGCATTGTCACTCTTGGCCTTCATGCGACAACAAACTGGAAGATTGTCTTTCTTAGCCATTTTCTTTGATAAATGTCGTCCTTTAATAAAAAGACACTCATTTACCAATTTAGGCATATTATCACCATAAGCAACCGGATTCATAACCTTTTGGTCGTCATATTTTGTCAGTGTCATTTTTTTCTCAAAATCCTCTGTTCTTGTCAACACACCATCTTTAAAAAACATATATCGGTATCTCATCACACCTTTCAGTTCCCTGTCATTAACACGGGCAAGACGAAATTCAACTATGACATTAGTTCTTTTCACACTCATCATATTATCTACAAGAGTGTTTATTGTGGTTTCAACGAGGCCGGCAGCGACACTCCCGGCTAGTCTGTCACCTAAATCATATTTATCGCCTTGTGCAACCAACTCTTGTGTAGCATTAGAGATTTCCCATCCGGCGTCGGTTGCAAGCCCTGCAACAAAGGCATTACCAACATCAGAGTCACCTGTTGCCCAACATATAAAAATAGAGTCGTTTCCATATTCCATACAGTAATTTGCATAAATCTCCTTTGCAGAGAGTACCTCGTTAAGAGTCATACCATCTTTAAGCCAGTTAAAGATATCAGTATCAATTGGAACAGAAACTTTAACACCATTCTTGTATATTGAATTCTCAATATTGAATATTACAAAAGGGATACAATTGCCGGCATTTAAGTAATCAAGCGAAACCCAACATCCATCAAGTCCATAAAACGGATTGTTTGCCAAAAGAGCTAACCTGTTTAATTCGTTTATAAGTTCCGGTGCTGCATTGATAGCACGCATTTCTGAAATAATTAAATTTACACCATCAATATCACCAGCCTTTAGATATATAATCCCTTCAATGTACAATATCTTATCCATGTTAGGGTCATTTTTGCCAGCAACATCTTTATACAAAGAAGTCAAAGAAAGAACACCTTGAAAAATGTCATTATTCAGGTTCTCTTGAATAAGAAGAATAAGTTCTTCACTTATCTGTTCTTTTCTGTTCTTTTTGTTAGAACAGACATCAACAATTTTTTTCTTCTGTTCCTCTAAATTACTACCCGCATTATACAGATCTATGAATTTTATCAATAACGCATCATTGGCTGCATCCTTTGAAAGAGACTGCGCACCAACATTTCCCACAAAACATAACAGAACTAAAAAAGTGAGTTTAAATCGGTCCATTGACAACAATAGATAAATTAACTTTTTCATATTCATATAAATTTAAACAGTCTTCTAATTATTGTAAAAACGGACTCTGTAAAAAAGGTTATGATACAACACCCCAATAATATCCAGCTCAATAACAGACATAAAAAAACGTAGGCTATATTCGCATATACCGGATACTTGTGGCCTTCGACTGCCGTACTCCCCGAATAACGGAATAAAGCCCACGTTGTAGAACAACGCAGGCGTATAACTTTATTCCTCGGGGAGTTGTTTGAAAGTGTCGAAGTTTCAAGTATCCCGAAAAAAGCTAACGCTTTATATTATGTATGTATTGCACGTAGCCCAAGCGACTACGTCACGATGCAAATTTAAACAAAAGAAAATATCATTACAAAATAAAAGCGGAATATTTGTATAAAAAACATATTTATAGATGTTTCGGCTCCGCTCAACATGACAATATACGTTCAGGGGGGACATTTTACAAAAAAAATCCCGGCAGTCGCGTCGCGACTACCGGGAATAAAACATTTTAGTAATAACATTTTTTGTTCCCTCTCCTTGGGAGAGGGTTAGGGGCGAGGCCTTACTTTACAAGAACCTTTTCGCCGTCAACGATGTAGATGCCCTTCTCGGCCTCGGCCATGCGACGGCCCTGGAGGTCGTAGACAGCATTTACACCGGTTTCAACATTCAGTTCGTCGATGCTTGTTGTTGTCTCGACATAAAGGATTCGCAATGTAGAACCTGCATCCTGGCCACCTGTCCAGAAAGCGAGCTTGTTATCGCGGTTATTTACCTTGTTTGAGATATAACCATCCTCGTACATATATGCGTATGCAACATCGGTTGAACCAAGGTCACGTGAATCCATGAAACGCCACACAGCTGTGTAACCGGCAGGGAGATTATCTTTCTCCTTGAGCACGGGGTGTGAACCTGCACCTGTTGTTCCACTCATTGTTGTGGGGGCAGCAAGCACCTTTGTTGCGCCGGCCTGCTTGTTGTAGATGTAGTAGCCATCCTCTTCGTTACCGGTGAAGCACCAAAGCTGTGCAGGGTTCTCTGTGTCGAGTTCTGTATTATCGAGTGCAATGTAACTTGCATTGCCGTTGTCGGCGAGGACATAGCCCTGCTGACCAATCTGAATTGTGTACCAGGGAATTCGGCCAACAAAGTCGCCGTTCTCAACCTTTGTAGTCTCGTAGCGTGTAGGCTTCTGAGGCTCAACATAAGTACCCTTCTCAATGAAGAGACCCTCTACCTCAACATCGCCACACATATACTCTGCCGGGATTACAATGCAATCCTCGCCATCGAACTGCTGGCGCTCAAAGAACACCTTCTGCCACTGTACATTGTCGTGTACAATGCTGTCACCACTGAGGTTGTAACCGTACTTGATAATTGCGCCCTTGTACTCGAAACCATTCTCGGGAACCATCTTGATCTTGAACGCCTGACCGAATGGTGTCTGATATGTAACAAGGTCTGCGCCGTTCTCTGCTGCTACAACCTTACCGTTACGGTTTGCATCGTTTACATAAGCATAGTCGCCATGAACATTGAGCATAATATCAATGATACCACCACCGTTGTTGAGGATTGAGTTTGACTGGTCAATGCAACCCGCAGGGTCAATCGAGTTCCAATCTACCTTGTAACGCATGCGATATACACCATGAGGCATGTTTGCAGGCAGTGTGAACGAAGGCATTGCAAGTGTATTGCGGTTGTTGCCGCTGATTGATGCACCGGCACTGTTCACGCCGTTCTCGTTGTCGGCACCGCCATAGAATGAGAACGAAACAAGGTCACTACCCTGGGCAATGCTCAGGTTGTCGTTCACTGTACCCTGGAACTTACCGTCATTAGCAAAATCTATGTAGGCATATCCGTGCATCCAGCTACCTGTGTAGGCAATACTTGCAGTGAGTGTCTCACCCGGCTTTGCAAAGAACTGCTTGCTTGTCTGGTTCACATACACAGTCTTTGGAGATGTTGGAGAGTTAACCACCTGTGTCTCGCCACCGTTAGCCTGCAACTTGATACCGGAAAGGAAACGGTCGTTGCGTGTATAGAGCTGGTCCTGACCGAAAGATACCTGATAGTAGCCATAGACGAACTCCGACATAGGGTCGTCGTTTACCTTGATGTCATCGACATAGCAGATGGCATCCTCGGTGTAGTTGTGGGGCGACTCGCAGTCGGGCACAACAACAAGGCTGTATATATCAATGCCACCATTACCCTTGATTGGGAGAACAACATCCTGCCATTTGTCGGCACCGATGTTCATTGTTGACATTGCCCAGAACTGCTCGGTCTCGGGCGACTGGTCCTTGCGCTCGGTACGTTTACCAAGACCAACAACCATCACGCGGCCGCCGTAAGGACGATAGACCTTAACGTGAATGTATTTTGTTGTAGGAGTAAGTTCGAATGTCTGGTTCAGGTCAACGCGGACACCGAAGGTGTTTGAACCGAAGCGTGAACGCTGGATAGCAAGAATCTTTGACGATGGGTTGGGAGCAACACCCAACTGGTCATCGACATAGGTCAAGTGGTTATCGATAACCGCATAGTTACCCTTGAGGGCACCGGTGCGGAAGGGAGATGCCTCCCATGTATCATAGACACCGACAGACTTGTAGTCCTGTGTGTCGAATGTTATCTCTGTCTGCGCCGAA
>JAZREN010000031.1:0-4510 GCA_045660825.1 Bacteroidaceae bacterium | reverse complement strand
GCATTGCTGGTGCGTATATGGAGCTCAATAAGGCTGCATAAGAACTCATATCAGCCGAAATACAATTTTTTCAGACTAAAATCTTGCCGATAAAACAAAAACAGAGAGGCCGGAGCAAAAATACTTTTGACCCGGCCTCTTTTTGTATTATGTATATTACATCAACCGTGGGGCTTGTATTTTCCATTTCTGTTGCTGTTGCATCAAAAAACGTGCCTAACTTACCTACATTACGGGAATTTTCAGTAACTTTACCAACTGATAACATGGCAGTAATGGCAGGATGGCTTGGTGTCATTCATGGAACGATACTCCAACTCCACACGCCCGGCTTTGTGGCTCCTTGTTGTCATCGTGTTGATATTTAAATTGTTGAATCTGATTTTTTGTAATTATAGTTATGAAAAAATTATTGAAAAACGGTTTTTGGGTACTTGTCGCAGTTTTGTTGTGCTTCACTGCTTGTAAAGAGCCTGCCGACGAAACTCCGGCTCAGGTGTATTTCCCTAAAGATAACGGTAGCAAGGTGGAAATTGCTATTGATGCAAAATCCTTTGATGTTGCAGTGAACCGCGTGGCAGCCGAAGGTAGTGCCCGCGTACCTGTGACCGTTACGGCCGATAGCCTTGCTGGTGTGTGGTTTGAATTGCCTACAGAGGTGGAGTTTGCCGATGCAGCCTTGTCGGCTGTGTATACCGTTAAGGTAAAGGATGGCGCGGTGCTTGAGTATGACAAGTATGCTAAAATATCGCTTGCCATTGGCAGTGAATATGCTGCGGCTCTTGGCGATGCAGTATACTCTTTTGAGGTTGGCGTTCCTGCGCCTTGGAGCGAGTGGGAGAAGGTTGGTGAAGGAACATATTATCCAACGGTGTACTGGAGTGGTGAACAGACCGGCCTGGAGGTGTACTATCGTGAATGTCTGGTCAATGAAACCGATGCGCAGTACTGCATACGCGGTATACAGAATACAATGAACCTCACAGTGGAGTATAACAGGCTATCAGGTGCTTGTCAGGTGCTCCCACAGTATGCGGCAACCAACTACAAGTATGGCCAGGTTACGGTGGCCGACGTGCTTCACTCTCCTGTGGAGGTTGTGCGAGATGCAGATGAGGAGTCTCCTTGTACATATGATGCAGCAAATGGACTTTTTGCTTTCAATCTTGCTTATGTTGTCAGCACTGAATGGGGAGGTAATGCCGATGAGTCATTCGGCAGTGGCGTTGAGAGATTCCAACTCGATGGCTATGTCGACCCAGACTACAGCTTTTCAATGCAGTTCAGAGGGCATTATATCGATGCCAATGGAACCGATAATGCTGTAATTTCGGTTTCTAAGGGAGCCGGTGTTGCAAAGTATCTTATGGCTGTTGTCGGCGCCGCTGAGAATACAAATGTTGTAATGCAGGGTATGCTTGCGGGTACTGTGCCTTGTGATACTTTGACTGCGGGTGGATTCTATGCTTGCCCTATGGATGCAAACGGTGATTATAAGGCGGTTGCAATTACATATACCGACAAGGGGACCATGATAGAGACTCACACTGCAGAGTTCACCTTCTGGATAGCTGCTGACAGCAATCCATGGCAGCAAATAGGATATGCGCTTTATACCGAGGGCGTGATTGCACCTCTGTTTGGTGTTCCGGTTTCTACATACTATGTAAAAGTGCTTGAGAACAAAGAGCGTCCGGGACTCTTCCGTGTAATGGATCCTTATGCTCCGGTATGTTCATCATATCCTCTTGTAACTCCATATAAGGAAGGTTGTTATATTGACATTGATGCAACAGACCCCGAGGGTGTATGGATTGAGGGAGTGTATGGCACAGGTCTTGACATACAGAACTACGGCTTCATGAGCATGACGTCGTTTGCTTGGTATAAGGCCGACGAATTGGGAGCTACAAAGGAGGAGGTTAAGGATGCCGGTTTCTGCGGTGTTTATGCAGACGGCGTGATAACATTCCCGGCTAAAGGACTTGTTGCTGTAAATGGCGCAGGCAAGGCATACTTTGCAAATATCAATGGTGAATTTGCTCTTGACATGAGCAATTTGATTGAGACGCTTCCCGAGAATGGAGGCAATGAGGCCGCTCCTGCTGCCCGTGTAGGGGTGGATTTCAAGGGTGAGGCAATGGGTAAGGTTGCACGTTTCAAGAAGATTGACAACTCGTTCATTGCCCCTATGGGATATTGAGATTGAGTATTTTGATTTATCATGCTATACAAATGGTGCGCTGTCAAAGCGCACCATTTTTTGTTGTGTATGAAGGAATGGTGTGAGTACTGTTGTTGCTATAATGCAACAGGGGAACTGCTCACGGAAAGATGTGACTAAACGAGTGAAACACCAGTGAATAATTAAGGTTGAGGAGTGCCGTTTGTAAGTTACTTGACACAGTATAAAACATTAAGCGGAGAACACATTGTGCTCTCCGCTTAATGTTTGCAAATTATGTTGCCAGGCACCAAGCCTGCATTGCAATTACTTCTTCTTGCCGTTGTACTCGTCTGAAACGGTCAACTTAGCACGTCCCTTTGCGCGACGAGCTGCCAATACGCGACGGCCATTCTTTGTAGCCATTCTCTCACGGAAACCGTGCTTGTTCTTTCTCTTTCTGTTAGAGGGTTGGAATGTTCTTTTCATCGTCTTATATATTTTATATTGTTTATATTCGCTTTTTAGACTTTTTGCTTTTCAGCTTGCAAAATTACTATATTTTTTCATATTGGCAAAGTTTTCGCTATGTATTTTTCTTATTTTTCTATTATTGCCGCGAACAGCTCCCTTGCTACTCTTTGAAAGCTGAAGATGCGAGGTTGTGTGGCGCAGAGCTGTGTCTGCGTCATTGAATGTGATGCCATTTTGCCTGTTTTGGGCATACACAATGCTCTGCCGTACATTTCATTGGCCGGTAATTAAAAATTTTCACATATAATTTGCATAAAATCAATATTAAATTGTACCTTTGAACTGTATGCCTAAAATGGGCATAAAATGAGAGAGAAAAACAATGGTAATAATATAGATATTGACCCACAACTCATTTTTTAGTAAACTTGTCATCCTGAACGAGAGTGAAGGATCTCTAAATCGCGTTTAAAAGAGATGCTTCGCTATGCTCAGCATGACAAACAACTTTTGGGTCAGCTGCTATTTTATCGCTAAAACAATTAACCTTAATATTATTTTATAAAATGAAACCTACACTTTTTGTATTGGCTGCAGGTATGGGCAGCCGTTATGGTGGCTTGAAGCAGTTGGACGGTCTTGGTCCAAACGGTGAGACAATTATGGACTACTCAATTTTCGATGCCATCCGTGGTGGCTTCGGTAAGTTGGTGTTCGTTATCCGCAAGGATTTTGAGCAGGATTTCCGCGACAAGGTATTGAGTAAGTACGAGGGTCACATCCCAACAGAGTTGGTGTTCCAGGCTATCGACAATCTCCCCGAGGGCTTCACTGTTCCTGCGGAGCGTACAAAGCCTTGGGGTACAAACCACGCTGTACTCATGGGTAAGGATGCTATCAATGAGCCTTTCGCAGTTATCAATGCCGATGACTTCTATGGCCGCGATGCATTTGCTGTAATGGGTAAGTGGCTCAGCGAGCTCCCCGAGGGTAGCGAGGGCAAGTACTCAATGGTTGGTTTCCGCATCTGCAACACTCTTAGCGAGAACGGTAGTGTGGCTCGTGGTGTTTGCGAGAAGAACGACCAGAACATGTTGACCGGTGTTGTTGAGCGCACTGAGATTATGCGTGTTGACGGCCCTATCTGCTACAAGGACGAGGAAGGTGCATGGCAGCCGGTTGGCGAGGAGACTCCTGTTTCAATGAACTTCTGGGGTTTCACTCCCGACTATTTCAAGCACTCAGAGGAGCAGTTTGTTGACTTCTTGAAGGAGAATGTTGACAAACCAAAGGCAGAGTATTTCATTCCATTGGTTGTTAACAACTTGACAACTACAGGCAAGGCTTCTTGCGAGGTTCTTGACACAACTGCAAAGTGGTTTGGTGTAACATATGCTGCTGACCGTCCTGCAACTGTAGAGAAGATTCAGGCACTTGTTGATGCAGGTGAGTATCCTGAGAAGTTGTTCTAATAAAAAAGGAATAATTATAAAAGAAATAGGCTTCGCATAGCGAAGCCTATTTTTGTATCTCTGTGAGCCTCTACGATTGTTCTCATCTCCCTCCCTTCGGGTACTCCCTCTTGAGGGAGAGATTGTAAATTACTCCTCCTCTTTTTGAAAGAGGATGGGGAGCGCTTGCGATGGAGGAGATAGAATTTCAAAATGTCACGTTAAAATATTGTAGAATATCAAGTACTGTAATTCTGCTGATGTCCTAACAGATAATAATAGGGGGTGACCCAAAAGTAAAAAGGGTCGCCCTCTTATTTTCTTTTATCTCATTTGCGCTCTGAAGCAAGATAAATTGTAAAAATATAGCTATTCCTTTGATAAACATTGGAATAGCTATTGTTTGTTTGGGGAAATTTTA
>JAZREN010000030.1:0-113517 GCA_045660825.1 Bacteroidaceae bacterium | reverse complement strand
TTGGCCTCCGACTTAATTATAAAATCTATCTTATTACAAATTTAGATTACATCTTCGAAAATTTATGTTAATATTTTTGAGAGTTATCAACAATTACGCAAAACTTATCAAAGTAGATTTTTACATTGCATACCAATGCTTTAACGTGACAAACAAATTCATAAAAAGTTCCTTAATTTATATATAAAAACCCACCAACATAAATGCTGATGGGTTCTATATTCATTTATTTTCCTCTATTTTAAATATTATTCATTTTAAAAATATCCGGATATTTTGAATAAACTAATTGAGCTGCTATTTCGTTTGCTTCATCAAATTGTGTTTTTTCTGGTTGTATTTTATCAATTTCATTGAACAACCTTATAAGTGAACGCCCAATAGCATAAGCTAAATTTACTGGAACTGCATTACCTATTTGTTTGTATTGTTCAGTTAAAGACCCTTCAAACTGCCAATTATCGGGAAAAGTTTGTATTCGGGCATATTCCCTAACCGTCAATGGACGAGTTTCAATCGGGTGGCAACGTTCTGTTTGTTTTTGTGCAGGAGCACATGTAAGTGTAAGACTCGGTTCATCCATTGACAAACGACGAGCCATACCAGTCTTTCCACCACCAAGTTCAAAGCTCTTTCCCATATATGCTTTTTGCTCCTCAACAGGCAAATTACGCCAATCTCCGCCTTCGGGAACCATAGCCATAACACGTGCCTTCTTCTCAGGGTATGTTTGTCCTTTTGAAATTGGGACATCCGTAGGAAATAGAGCACCTTTATAGAATGCATCACGAAGAGTCATGACACGACGATATGGATCTGGCCATTTGAATGACACTTGTTGAGCAAGATTATTACGAATTGCCACTATTATCAAGCGCTCACGCTTTTGAGGAACTTGATACATTATGGCCTTCAATATTCGAGGCTCAATCAATGTATAACCAAGTTCAGCTATCGAGTTACGTATAACCTCCAAAGTTTTACCATCATCATGAGAAAGTAGCCCTTTCACATTTTCTGCCATAAAAACCTTAGGTTGGATTTCACTTACTGCACGAGCCAATTCAAAAAACAATGTGCCACGAGTATCATTAAGACCACCTTTTTTACCAGCATATGAAAAAGCTTGACAGGGGAAACCTCCAGAAAGGAAATCCACACGCCCACGTAAGGGTGTAAAATCCACTTTATGCACATCATCCTCAAGCACATTCCACTCTGGATGATTTCTACGCAAAGTTTTACATGCAACAGGATTCACCTCATTAAGTAGTACATGACGGAAACCTGCCATATGCATGCCCAAAGCTAATCCACCAGCACCAGCAAACAATTCGACTGATGTATAATCACGGAGTGGGAACACATTAAACTCCTCATCCCAACGACTTTCAAGCATCATTCTTACGGGAGCTATTTCTGCAAGTTCTTCCATATAAAATCCATTTTTACCCTGAGCGTTTTTACGGTAAGGGTATACACCACTCTCACCCCACTTTTGCACAGTTGCAAGTGAGGTACCGGTCAAATCTGCCAAATTATTTACAGATAAAAATGTTTGCATTATCAAATCCCCCCTATCTCTTCTATCTCGCGAGCTATATCATTAATTTTTGACTGAATAAGTTGACTACCATCAATATTATCCTCTTCAACAACCTCTCCAAAAGCCTTCGCTAAACGATGATAGAAATCTGTATCTCCCGTCAAATGTTCCCAAAATTCCGAACCACAATATACAGGATAATGCGAATCAATTATTTTATAATGAGCAGACAGATCTTCTTTTGTACCATAAAGCACACCAACTATCATGTCATCAATCTGCACATTCATCCTATCCAAACGAGCCTTATTGTGCAAATGCTTAAAGTGCCCTAAGATTGTAGCAATATCATCTTTGTTAATTGTTTGAGGACCGGCCTTACATTGACAATATTTTCTACGGCCATCAATTGCATCTACAAACTCAATATCCATACCATCAATTCCAGAAGCTGTACCTGCAACTTGTGCAAGACTTGATATAAAAATCTGTATATTTTGACCAAAGCTTGTATTTATACTTGTGCCAAGAATACGAGGATACACCAAGGCTTTTGCCAAAGATTTAGGAGTAGTATCTCCACAAAGAAAAGCAGCTAAGTAATTGACAAGAAATGGATTTATATTAAAATCTTTCAATTTCAATGTTTCAAGATTCTTCAAGTGCTTTGGAATAATTATCTCACGAAAATATTGTTTACCACTTTCTATAATGGATTTTTTCTGTTCTTCTGTCATAAAGTTGGATATTATAGTTAGAACCTACTGCAAATATACAATATTTTCTTTAAAATTGTATTGCGAACATCTTCAATACCTTATTTATCTTCCACAGGGTTTACATCCTTTTCTTTAATGTCTTGTAGGAAAGTATATGTATTGTCACTCCTGTTGCGATGGCTATGAACATGACACTCATCCACCACTCTTTGGCGACAACAAATGCGCAATAGAGCAATGTTGCCCACACCATTGTAACGGAGACTATCTTCACACGCAGCGGCAACGCCTTGTGCTCCCTGAAGTTCTTAATATATGGGCCAAGATGCTTGTGCGACATTAGCCACTCGTACAACCTCTGCGAGCTACGCATATACAAGGCTGCCGAGAGCAGAAGGAACGGTGTGGTAGGCAGCACAGGCAGGAAGATGCCCATTATGCCCAATGCAAGCGACACGCTACCTAAAATTGCCAGAAGGATTTTCATATTTTCAATTTACGACCGCTAAGATACAAAAAAATCCGTTAGCGAATATCGTGGAAAAGTGAGTAAAAAAATCTTCGAAAAAAGTTTTTTTTACGTATTTTTTCGTACATTGCACACGATAAAAGAAACATTGTCTAACCTTAAACTCCCTACTATTATGAAAAAGTTCATGTTTCTATTTACGGTAATCTTATTTTTAGGAGTTAAAACAGGTAACGCACAGGAGACAAAGACAGGCCCCACAGCCGGGCCACTTGTAGGAATGTGGCAATATGTTGAAGAGGTTGTGACATCAGATGGCGGCAAAGCCTACATTGGCAAGCAGATATTCAAGACCATCACCGAAGATAACACATACTTTGTGATTCTTGGAGTAAACATACCAATAAAGGATGCCGAGTGGGCAGAGAGCAAGACCAGCACATTGGCATTCATAACCCAAGAAGGCGAAATCGAGATGAAGGAGGATAACACATACCTTGAATACATCAACAATCACTATCTCGACAAGAGCCTCAACAACACAATCTCCAACCTGCGATACAGGTTCAGTGAGGAGAACAGGAACATCCTTTACGTGGAATACAACCTCAGCGGCACCGACAACGACAACTGGGTGAGCGAAATTTGGTTGCGAGTAATGCCATTAGGTGCAAAATGACATGGTTATTACAGAATAAGAAAATCCCCGATTGGGGATTTTCTTATTCTGTAATACATTCCAACACCATTACATAGACAAAAGGCAAAAGGTACAGGATTGCAGTAAGCACCTCCCATGGGATTCCAAAGATTGACTGCACACCTGCATATTGCAAGCAAGGCACAATCCCCGAAGCCGGTAAAAGAGCCATGATGGCAGGGATAAAGAGAACAAAGGTGCCGGCCGTTGAAACAACCACATCCATCATTGAACGATAGTTGCCATATATGAAGCCGTAAATGAGCGACACGAAAAGTGCGCCGATAAAAAGCAACAGCACCCAGCCTTGCAGCAAAGGCGAAAGAGCGGGTTCATGTGTAACTCCTGAGAGAATATTCCATGGAGCAACTGCCGACATATAAAGTAGAGCTATATAACACACAGCCGCTGCAAGTGAAAAGAGCAAGGCACGCCACTCCGAGAGTGTCAAACGGCGCAGGGTCACCAATCGCACAATCACCTTGACAAGTCCGGAGCCACGTAACAGGCCATAGGTCACAACAAGCATCATTACCATACCCCAGGGTACAGCGTCTATTGAGGGTAAAGCAGTGCGCAAGGCCCAACGCACCCCCTCAGCGCTTATCAATGATGATGTTGGAGCCTCTGCTCCCATGAGTAGCTGCATGACATCGGCAAAGAATGCGCCTACCCACACCATCATCAACAACAGCAGATAGACAGGCAAAGGATAATAACTGGCTCTACGGTTATTCATCTGCTTCAAGATTTTCGGCATCGATAATATGAAGTTCTATTGCACGCACCACAAGGCGGGTAACGTTTATTCCACGCTGCTCACTGTCGGGGAAAAGGCGGGCAATGAGATCGGCCTGACGTTTTTCGAGTGATTTCACGCCAAAAGGCATTGTCTTGAGCGACGCCACCATCTCCTTGGTGTATCCAAGCGCAAGGTGGCGCAGGAAACACTCGTCGTAGCGGTCAATCTCATAGTGTATAAGCGATTTCTGACGCGCAGTATCGCGGTTCACATTCTCACGGAAACGCTCTACCAGTTTTTCAAGCACCGGTTGGTTGAAAACATTGCGCTTGCCTGCCATCACATTGTAAATCTCGTGCTTTGTGAGCAGTTCACCGGTCTTTAGAGTTATGCCATCGGCTCCGGCATCAAGCACATCTACCCACAGTTTCTCATTGAGAAGTTCGCCTGTAAAAACAAGGATTTTCATCTCGGGATGCTCTTTCTTCATCCGGGCACAGATTTCCACGCCCACGGTTGTTGAGCCTCCAAGTCCCAAGTCAAGCAACAAAAGGTCGGGGACAGAACGTTTCAACACCTCATCGAGTTCGCTCTCGTTCGAGGCGGTTCCAATAACATCGGCCTCGGGCAGTTCTGTACGGAAAATCTCCTCGGTGCCTTTAAGCTCAAGCCTTGCGTCTTCTACTATTACTACACTGAATTTCTCTATCATAATTCTTTTATTTTGGCAATGTAAATAAAATTACCACGCCATCGACATCGGCACGCGCTTCCATGCGCAGACCGTGACGGCCGGTATAATCCTCGTGCATGCGTACAATCTCCTTGGCAACAAGATATTCCATTCCAAGCAGTTCGTTACGCGCCCCAATATTATAATGTGACGGAGTAAAAAGTTCCGCAACTTCCTCGCTGGAGAGTGTGCGACGGTTGTCGACAAGTTCCACCCTGAGGCAATCATCGGCATCGACAGCACGCAACCGCAAAGCGCCATCTTTTCCAACCTTAACGGCTGCGTCAATGAGCGCCTCAAAGAGATATCCTACAAGAGTGGCATCAACTTTCACATACGCGTCGGTGGGTTCGCATACAATCTGAAGGTTCAATTTGCTTTTCTTTGCACAACGTGTAGCATAGCGCTTTGCATCGGCAAAGAGTTCCCCTACTGCAACCTGCGAAAGAGTGAAGCACAAAGTATCGAGTTCGCGCTTTGCACAGTTGGCAAGAATGCCGAATACAGAGTTGTAATAGTCCATGAGTTCACCCATTGCAACAATGTTTTCACTGCGGCCATCAATGGTGCCCAACGTTTTCTGTGCCAATTCCCTCACACGACTGGGATAATACACCGTCTCATGCTTTATCACCGACAGGCAATTATCCATAACCATATTCTGCACATGCAGACGGTTCTCCTCGAACTTGAGGCGCTCAGTTTCCTCTTCAACCTCCTCCAATGTGGTATAACTGTTGGCAACGCGCACAGTGCGATGATATGCAATGGAAGCGACAAAACGTGCAACCAATTCTATACTCACACTCTCGTTCTCGCTCAATGGACGTTCTGTTGCAAATTCAATAGCACCCACAAGCACCTCTTCACCCGCCACAGTAGCATAGAGCGGCAACACGCGCAAAAGGGCATCTGTTGAGACAAAAGGTACACCATCGTCAACGACACCATGCAGATAGACATCGGCTCTGCCACCTGTAAGCGGCAATGGTGCAGCAGCAGCCATTCGGCCGTCGCGCAACAGCAAGGCAACACGGTTCATGCACATTCTTTCGCAAAGACAACCATATATCCCGTCGGCCATGCGCTGCAACATATCATGTGGTGTGCTTTCAACAGATGCTGATACCAGTTCCAACAATTTCTGATTCGTATTCAGCACAAGATGCTCGTTCGCCTTGCCAATGACAGTGTGACGTATATAAGCTATGAGCAGATATAGAAGCAGCGCCAAGACCAGGAAACATGATATTCCGACAAGCGCCTGTCGCAGGTTGAGCGCTACCCTTGCCTGCTCATACTGGCGGGCAAATGCCTTGTCCTCATCGACAAGACGGAACAGGGTTGAATAGATGTGGTTGTTATAGCGATAGTCGGGCCATCTTTGCAACGCCAACGATGCCACAGCCAACTCGTTTCTGATATCGAGTATATTGTAGAAGATATCCTCGGTCATATGCTCGGCAAAGAGTCCCTCGCGCCACCACTTTAGCTCGGCCTGAGTACCAGCATGCACCGTGAGAGTATCGCAGCCCCCTATCTCTTTCCTATAATAATCGTTCATGAGCGCAAAGGCATTGCGTGCCTGGACAAAAGCCTCATCATAGTTTCCATTAGTATTGCAACTGTAGACCGAATCGGCAATGTTCCTGACATCGGCAAAGATATCCTCTGCAGCCAAAGCCTTGCATGGCAGCAACATGAGCAACATTATAATGCATCGCACAACCCCCTTTGGCAAGCGGAAAGAGAAACGGCTGCCGACACCCTTGCTGCTTTCGATATTCATTGAGCACACCGAGAATATGGCATCGGTTTTCCTGTACTTTTCAATGATTCCACGGCAGTTCATCAGTCCAAAGCCACCACCTTTGCTCTTGACCGGCAGATTTTCATTATCACTGCCAATGCTTGCAGCATCGTAGACCTTCTCATTGAGTATACGGTCAATGTCACTCTGCGAGATTCCGGCTCCGGTATCTGTAACTGCAACCTCTACATAATCATCGCCCTCTTTACAATCCACAGCGACACTGCCGCCTTGTGGAGTAAACTTGGCAGCATTGTCAACCAATGTATTTATCATGAAAAGTGTAAGCGTCCTGTCAGCTTTCACCACAGGCGAACCATCGCCTACAGTCAATGTTATGCCACGCGACTCGAGCAACTGGCGGCTCTTTTCTATGATGGCAAACAAGCCGGCAAGCGAGAAACTCTCTACCTGCAGGTTCATTTCGCCATGACGCATCTTTATCCAACGTTCAAGAATAACATTGAGGTCATCGAGTTTCTCGGTCAGCTCTGTGACATAACCCAACTTGCGCTCCACATCTTCCGGTGCCGCACACTTCAATGCACGTAATTCGTTGATGATGCGGTCAATATATGGGCGCATTGACATTACCGTCGATACAGATACTCTTTTCAGCAGATTCTCGCGTTTGTGTTCGGCAAGATAGACTGCGCAAGCACTACGCATCTCCTCGAGCCTCTCCTGTTCATCGACAATGTCGGCCAAACGCATTCCCTCACCTACAGCAACAGCAACATATGGAACTAACATCTCAATGAGCGAATGTTTCTCGGGAGTCAACGGCAAGGCTGTTGCCAGATACATGGTGTCACTACCTCCACCGATATATTTCATTGCAAAGGAGTATACGTTGGCGGCACCCTCTTCCAACGGTTTGAATGCAAACAGGACATCGCCCGAGAAACCGGCAAGAGCGCTGTTGAGCAACGTTGCTATGTGCGCACACAGATCGTCCTTGTTACCGACCTCCTGAGGTAGCGACGACAAGAGACGGCGACACACATCGGGTAAGCGCTTGAGTTCCTTGGAATAGGAGTTGATGTATATTCTCTTGCGCCAGTTGAAGATTACTATGACAAGCAGCAACAGAGCCACGGCTACAATTGTCACGTTCAGCCACTTGTCGAGACGCGAGATATCGGCAGTAACGGTTGATACATTGCTCTCTATCTTCTTGTTCAGGCGCGTGGTACGCAACAGCTGCAGATAGCTTTCCCTGTTGATGTCGGACGCATATTTGTCACCCAACCCCGCATAGGCACAGCTGGCCTCGCGGCGCACACTGAGCAGACACTCAGGGATGTTGTACATATCGGCATCGGAAAACATGACGGGTTCAATCTCAATGTCGCAACGACCCAGTTCATTTGCAGCAAAATCAGTCTCATTGGGGTAATAAGCCCTGTAATATCCGTTTATCTCATCAAGCGCCGCAGACAAAATTTGAAGTGCCCCATCGTAATCGCCACGTTGTGTCAGACATGAAGCCGAAACAGCCTGTGCCTCTATCATCATGTATTTGTCGCCATAACGTCTGAAATCATCGGCTGCAGAAGCGGCCAAAGTATACGGCACTGCGTCGTTGCTACCGCTAATCAACAATATATGGGCAAGATTATCGGGTAGCGCAGCAAGCAATTCGCTGTTGTCGCGCAAAAGAATGGCAAGCAGAAGCTTATAGTTGGCTGTGAGCCATGTATATCCGCGGTTCTCGGCACTGTTGAGCCCTCTTGCGAGCAAATCAAGACGCTCGCGTGCATCATGCGCCGTGTTCGCAAGCAACATCCTTGCATATGCCCTCAATGCAGGGTCGGTGCTGTTCTCGACACCCGCGTTGAGGTAACCCAACGTCCTCTTTACATCGTCGAGCATCGAAAGGTTGGCAAAATAGCAGACCGACACTATGCCGAATTCAATCTTGGCACGTTCAAAACGCGCTCTATCGCTTGCAGAAAGGCGCTCGGCATCCTCGTCAATGCGTCTGATTCTCTCCAACCCCCTTGCACGACAATCAAAGAACTCCCTGTTGCCCGATACACGGTAACACACAGTCATCAGCCCCACATCGGCAACCAATTTCTCAATCTCACAATCCGCTTCAGCCTGCACCTTTCCGTAAAGCGAAGCTGCCAACGCATAATCCATCTTCATAAGAGCGGAATATGCCATGGCGTTGGTTGCAACCATGGCCAGTTCATGGTCATTGGCGGCAAGACTGTCAAGGTTTCTTGATAGTGAATCGAGCATTGCAGCATCCCGGTAACGTGCATCATAAACCTGCACAGAGAGCGAATCGGCACCCGGAGCCGAGTCCGCACCATGGCTGTGCCCGGCACAGGAGATGAGCACACCAAACAGGAACAACATATACAACAGAACGTTACGCATCGTCTATACAGGTGTTATTACATTATCAATTACAAATTTAGTAATTTATTTGAATATATGGCGCTGATGATAAAAAATAACGCTGTGAGATATCACCCACAGCGTTTGAACTATATTCTGCTTATTCTTTCTTGCATTTACGCTTGCCATAGAGGCGTCTAATCCAAAAATAGTAACCGGTAAGCGGCAATGTTGCACCAAGCAGCGCTGCGAGGAAAGAACATATCTTACTGAACCAGCCACCCCAAGAACCTGTATGGAGAGTATATATCCACCCACCTATTTTACCATCCCTGGAACTGTCCTTGTAGAGTTCTACCTTTACAATTTCGCCGTTCATTTCGTTGAACAGATACTTGTCGGCGGCACGCATGTTTCCAAAATTCGAAGCCTTGACCGATACTGTACCCGCAGCCACCGTTATTGTCTCAAAATGCGACACGCGTTCCAGCACATTCTCATAGGCCTTTTGCCAGGTATCGAATTCCGTCGTTTGCGGAGTTGCTGCAATCGATGTAGCACCACTGTTGGCATCGACGACTATTGTGGCACCACTCTGTGCATCGACGGCAGCAGGCACGACATCCACATCAGCAATGGAGGCTGTAGCATCTGCGTCGACATATCTTGTATCCACTACATTTGTCGCTGCGGTCACAGCATCGATATTCCAAAGGGCAACAGCACCCTTTTCTGTAGTTGCATTGCTGTCATCGTCTCTGTTTTTCACACAAACAGGCAATGTGCACTCCCTGCAAATGCCGGCACACACATTGGGCGCGGTCACTTTTGGGGTTCTATTCTCCACAACAACGACATTTTTGGAGCCACCGGCACCAAACAAGCTGTAGAGACCATTCCTGTACCACTCGAATGACCATGTCAGACCTGTCAATGCCATCACGAGCAACAGCAACAAGGCATAGAAACCACCGGCAACGTGAAGGTCATACCAGAAACGGTTCTTGCCTTTTCTAAAAGTTATCTGCAGACGGTTCTTCAGCATCTTGCGGTTACGTGGCCACCATATTACAAGGCCTGTCAACAGTATCACCACAAATGCAATGGTGCTTGCGCCCACAATAATCTTGCCCCAAAATACCTTGCCCTCACCGGGATTGCTGTCCATGAGCCAACGGTGCAGGCGAAATACTGTACGGAAGAACGGCAGACGCTCATCCTTGCCTATCACCTCGCCTGTATACTGGTTTACATAAACCGCCGCCTTCTTTGGCTTTGAGAGGTTTACCCTGTAAGCCTCATCGGGAGAAGATGAAACGACAACACCCTTGACATCGACATCGGCAGGCAATGCCGCATCCACCTTGTCGGCAATTACACTCACGGGCAACGGCTCACCCACTGGAGTGACAACCGTAATATCGTCGCTGCACAATGCGGTAATCTCCTTTTCAAACACCAGCAACGCACCGGTGAAACAGGTGATTGTTATTACAATACCGAACGGCACCGACACCCATAAGTGGAATTTGCCAAAAAGTTTTCTCATTGCACCTACACGTTTTTATTTGACAGCCTCAACAGTATAACCTCTCGCCTTCAGCAGTTCAAGCACACCCTTATCACCTGGCAAATGAGCTGCACCTACTACAAACAGTGTAGATGCATTCTCCATCATTGCAGGCATCTTCTCGACCCATGCTGCATTACGGCCATAGATGAGAATTTCCTCTTCCTTGGGAGTGCTGTCACATTGGTTACCCATTTTCTCTTCTGTTACCTCCCAAAGAGCCTGAATATCCTGTGTAAAGAATGCAGCAGAGAGTTCTTTCATCTGCAATGCGTGGTATTCAGCATTGTCTACCATACAGAGCAACTGTTGTTTCTGACGCTCAATGGTTGTACTCTTGTACAATGCTTCAATCTGGAAATCCACAGTTTCCAACCCAGCTACTTGCTTGCCGGCTTTCTTGGCCGCCTTTTGGAAATGTGCATCAATGAGTTTTAATGGGTTGAAATTGGGAGTCACTTTCATATACTGCACCAGCTGCAACTGTGTGGAGAGCGCCATTGGGGTCATCTTGCCCATCTGACTCTTGATGATGGGGTTATTGAGATTCATTCCCAACAGGCTGTCCATATAATCGTTGATGCGTTGCATCTCATCGGTAGTAAAGACATCGGTGAGCGACTTTCCATCGGGCAACATCATTGCCTGCTTCACTTTTTTCTGGCTATCGCGACTCTCCATCTCGCTCATAACCACCTCGCCGCACACAACATCAACTGCAGCAAGCGCAGCATTGGCTCCCGGGATTGAATCAATGAACGAAGCCGGAGCCAAATGATATGTTCCTACTATGTATGATGCTTTTTCAAGACTCTTATGAGAGATTTTATACAACAGTTGGGCGTTGGCGCAAACGATTGAACCGAACGCCAGAATAAGTGACAAGAATAATTTTTTCATGATAATCGATTATTAATTTGTAGCGAAGATAATAAAAATCAATAACAAATGTGTCCAAAAACGAATGGCAAATATTAAGAAAGCCTAAATAATAGCCTGAAAACAACGCATAAACACAAAGGAGTACTAACTTTGTTGAAAATTTAAAAAGCAATGTTTATGAAGAAGATTAAGAATCCGTGGATTGATTTGGCCGACAAAGGTTACAACTGCTTTGCATGTGCTCCCTCAAACCCTTGCGGTCTGAAAATGGAGTTCTACGAAGACGGCGATGAGATTGTTTCGCTGTGGACACCGGGCAGCAACTATCAGGGATGGCTTGACACGCTGCATGGCGGCATTCAGGCAACATTGCTCGACGAGCTTGGGGGTTGGATTATTGCACGCAAGTTCCAGACATCGGGTATGACAACAAACCTGTCAATGAAATACAAGAAACCTATACCTACCGGCGAGGATATACAGATAGAGATTCGTGGCCGTGTGAAAGAGGTGAAACGCATGTTCGTGTTCATTGAGGCCGAAATCATCTATGACGGCGAGGTGCGTTCAAGCGCCGAGATGACATACTACACATTCCCCAAAGAGGTTGCCGAGAAAGATTTCATGTTCAAAGGTTGCGAGGTGGAAGAGTAGACCAACAGAAAATTTATTGTCCGATTATCAGCAATATAAGCAATAAATGATGTACCTTCGCCAAACAAAAGAAAAACAGCTAGGGATAAGATGTCACTAAACAAACGGATAATAGCTACATTATTAATCATTGCGGGTTGTTTCACACAACCTACTCACGCGCAGACCGACGGAGACAATGAATTGTGCCTGATGGTACAATTGAACAACATAACATCATTTGGAGAAAATGCACCCTATTGGTTCACGGCCAACAGACAAGGGCTGTCATCATTGGAACTGCACAACGGATACCTTCGCCTTGCCGCCACATATAGTAACCACTTTGGTAAGAATAAGCAGTTTGGATATAAGTTCATTGCAGACCTGAACGCAGCTTACAATCAAGCAACACCGTTCTATGTGCATCAGGCCAATGCAGAAATCAGTTGGCGATGGCTAACTTTAAGTGTTGGCAGCAAGGAGCGTTATGCAGAGCTGAAAGATGACATCTCACAATTCTGCGGGACATCATTCTCCGAGAATTATGTAAACAACCTTTTCCCCAATTTATTCTACCGCAATTTAACAAATCTCAGCAGCGGCGGACTGATATACAGTGGTAACTGCCGCCCAATCCCACAGATTCGCCTTGAAGTCCCTGAATACACCACCATCAACGGCACCAACCAATGGTTGCATATGAAAGGACACATTGCATATGGCCGTTTCACCGACGATGAATTCCAGGAATCTTTTTCAAGGGGCAACAACATCACACGTTATGGCAAGAAGATTCTCTATCACAGCAAAGCTGTATTCCTGAAAGTTGGCAAGCCACAACGTTTCCCGTTGGAAATGGAAGGTGGACTTGAGATGTATTCGCAGTTTGGTGGCGACATCTACACAAACAGGCGAGGCAACTATCTGTCTATGCCAGCAAGTTTCTCCGACTATATGAAGGCATTTATACCAATGAGCGGTAGCAAAGACACTCCTCTTGATGAGCAGACAAACATTTCGGGAAACCAGATTGGTGCCTGGCACGCGGCAATGACACTGCATACAAAACCTGTTGATGTGCGCATATATGGCGAACATATGTTCGAGGATTTCTCACAGTTGTTCTTCCTGGAATACCAGAGCAACAAAGAAGGAGTGCGCCGTGTCATCTTTTACCCTTGGAAAGATATTCTTGTGGGAGTAAGAATTACAAACAAAAGCGGGGTATTGCCCTTCATCTCGGCTCTGCAATATGAATATATGGGCACATACGACCAAAGCGGTGCACTATACCACGACCCGAGCGTAAATTTCAATGAGCAGATGGACGGAGTTGACAACTATTACAATCACGGCATATATCCGGGATGGCATCACTGGGGTATGGGCATAGGCAATCCGCTTGTCATATCGCCTTCATACAACAATGACGGTGACCTTGCGTTCAAGAGCAACAGAGTTAAAGCGCACAATGTAGGCATTAACGGCAACTTTGGAAAACGATATCCGTTCGCCTACCGTCTGCAATATACCTATAGTGTAAATTGGGGAACTTACCTCAATGCATTGAAGAAGAAGGCCTACAGCAACTCCTTGCTTGGCGAACTTGTTTTTGCACCACGCGACAGCCATTGGGCTGGCAGCATTGCAGTTGGCTACGACAACAGCAATTTTATTGGAAATAACTTTGGAGTAATGATCAGCATAGTCCGTGCAGGATCTATCAATTTCAGTAAGAAAAAATGAAAAAAGTACTATACATATTGATTGCAATGGCTTTGCTCACAGCTTGTGACAGGGTATACATCAACGGAGAACTTGATGGAATGTGGCGACTCGAAACGGTTGTTTACCCCGACAGGACAGTACATCCCCAGCAGATGTTCTACTCATTCCAGCGTCATATGACACAAATCAGCGAGCACAACGACAGTACCCTGCCAAGACGTTTCTTGGGCAACCTGTACTATGACGGCACCACTTTGACAATGAGCCATTTTTATGTATTTCCCCACGAATCATACCCTGCTACGGCAAAGATTCTTGAGGAGTTTCACCTGTACAGTGACAGCAGCATATTCCGCGTTCAGTCACTCGACGACGAGTTGCTTATAATGAAAAGCGGAGAGCGCACATACACCCTCCGCAAATGGTAACGTTTCTTTGTCCTTTTACACCAGACTTTTAAAGAAACCCCTTATTGCGTAATTTATGTAATAATAAGCCGAGCGGAAAATACCGAACTTTTCGACATTGCGATAAATGCTCCATTGCCAAGACAACAAACGGAACTTATGCGCAGAAACCGAGTTACCGGTAACCCTGTAAAGCGCCATTACAGCACAAGTGTTACGGGCAATATATCCACGCTTTAGAATTGACAGCCACATTGCATAATCCTCGTGACGCACTTTGGAGAAATAGACCTTTCCCACGCGGTGCGTATCATACATTGCTGTAACATTGCCTATGACATTACCCAACAACAATTTGTTATAGTCTGTTATCTTGCGTGCATTTACAACACGATTGTCACGTGATGAGTTCTCGTCTATCTTTTCGTAATCAGAAAACACCACTGCTATTTTTTCTGACTCATTGAAAAACGGCAATTGATGCTCGAGTTTACCTGACAACCACGCATCGTCACTATCCAAAAAGGCGATATAGCGTCCCTTGGCAAGAGATACTGCCATATTACGAGGTGTAGCAGGGTAACCGGTAGGTGTGGGGTTAGTATGGACTTTTATCCTTTCATCCTCAGCGGCCAACCTGTTGGCTATGTCCATAGAGTTGTCGGTAGACGCATCATCAATGACAAGCAGCTCCCAGAAGGGGTAAGTCTGCGCCATTACAGAACGTATCGCCTCTTCGAGGAAACGTTCTGCATTATGCACCGGCATTATTATAGACACAAGTTCATTCATCCTATTACTTTTTACTAAACAGATATTGCCTTAGTTTACCGAAGGCCTTCAACGAGCGCTTGAAATCCGAGAAATCGGTCAAGCCGACCTTCAGGCGATGCAATATATATCTAGGACGCAAATAATATCTCTTGCGGGCCATATTGCAGAAATCCACCATCTCCTTAGCCGACAGATGCGGCAACGAGAGTACGGTGTTATGTGTGCCGTCGGGCAAGCAGTACTTCTCATAATCAAGTTCTATATAGCCGTTGCCATATGCCCAATCATAAGCCTCGGTACCAGGATAAGGAATCAACGGGAAGAACTGCGCTGTGTCCGTATTGAGTTTGAGCGCCAACTCCAAAGTTGCCTGCATTGTCTCCTTGGTTTCGCCCTTGTTGCCAACCATATAGCAGGCATGTATCAACAGCCCGGCTTTCTTGGCATTGGCCACGTATGAATGAAATTGCTCTATCTTTGTACCCTTTTTGATATTATCCAGAATCTCCTGACTTCCCGACTCGATACCTGGTATTATAAGGCGGCATCCAGCCTTTTTCATCGCCTTCATTGTCTCAAGGTCAAGATTCACACGTGCATTGCAGAGCCAGCGCAGACGCTTGTTGAGTTTGCGCTCTACCAACAGTTCACAAACTTCAAGCACTCTCTTCTTGTTTGCCGTGAATGTATCATCTTCTATCACCACCTCCTTGACATCGGGGAAATTCTTGGCAATATATTCAAACTCCGCAACAACATTCGCTGCTGTGCGGGCACGGAAAGCGTGACCGTGCATTGTTTGAGGATAGACACAGAAATTGCAACGGAAAGGACATCCTCTACCGGTGAATATCTGTATTGATGGGTAAGTTGCCGCTGCAAAGAAATAGTCACGGGGATCAAGGTATTTGTGTATGAACTCCGATGCAAAGGGAATCTCATCAAGTTCCTTCATTGCCGGCATAAGCGGAGTGCGTCTGCAACCGTCCGCACCATTTATGCAAAGACCACGCACTTCGTCAATGTCCGTTCCTTGCTCAAGGGCATTGGCCAGTTCAAGCACAATGTTGTCATATTCACCAATGGCAACAGCATCAATTGATGCCGAGTATCCGAGAGTCTCCTCGGGACGTGCCGATGGATGGGTGCCTACCAAAAGTGTAAATGCCGAAGGGTAGAGTTTTTTGACTGCAGATGCAAAAGCGACATCGCTCTTGATGGAAGGAGTGCTTGTCCCAAAGACAAAAAGTTTTGCATCGTGGGCATTATCACGGATGTATTCCAATGTTTGTTCCTCGTTCAACGGCTTTGACGGCGCATCGACAAAACGTACATCATAGCCAGCCTTTTCACAATAAGCTGCCGCATAGATAAGCCACAATGGATAGTACAGAGCTCCACTCTTTGTAATAGCCGGGCTACGCGATTCACGCGAGAACTTACCGAATTCAGCCTTGAATGGAGGGTTTATAAAGCATATCTTCATTTTCTTTTTTATCTATTTAACGCAGACACGTTGTATATATTGTCTACACTCGTTTATATTCCGGATTTTATCACTCTACTCTTCTGTAATGGAGGCGTTTAAGAAAATTCAGCCCGAACAATCTTATTACACACCTTTTCACCAAATCAAACATATAGAAATAGCAGTAACAGAATTTTGCAAGCATTCTACCGCCACCATTATTCAAGACAATGTGTTCAAGGTCATATTTCTTTTGACGTATTGAAGCAACAGAGACCCCACCCAAACGGAATTCGGCAACATCGACCGGCATATATTTGAACTTGGCACCTCCTTGATAGCAACGTGCAAGGAAATCGTGATCCATCATATACTTGAACTTTGTATCATAGTATCCCCATTTTTTATGGGCCTGGGCTGTAACAAACGTTCCCTGATGATCGACATTTACAAAAAACGGCATAAGAGGGAACTTCATTGATGGAATATCGCGACCTGCAAAACCCGTCTCTTTATTACGTATTATTACATTTCCACGATATATATCCACCCCCTCTTCGTAATATTCCGCTACTGCATTCAGTGCTCCCGGCAACAGGATATCATCACTATTTATTATACAGATTATATCACCTTTGGCATTTTTGATACCTTTGTTGAAAGCATCGCTTATTCCATTGTCAGGCTCGGAACAGAAGTAACCGAATCTATGCTTGTAGCGCGAGAGGATATCTACGGTTCCATCAGTTGACCCACCATCAATTATCACATAGTCCAACAAAGGGTAGTCCTGCCCCAGCACACTCTTTATCGTCTCTTCAACAGTGTTTGCACTATTGAAGCATATTGTAACTATAGATATTATCGGTTTCTTCATAATCAGAACTTTCTAAAAACAATTGCCACTTTACTTGAAAAATTTATTGACAAAGGTGCACACCTCAATCTTGCTGTAAAAACGAGCCTCATCCAATGCCAAAAACCATCCTTGTAAGTGGCTGCCATCTGTGCAATCTCCAGGTTCTCATCCAACATTTCCGCAGAATACCCTCTCAACAGTTCTTGAGCTAGCCTTGAACGGATACATTCTCCTTTGATGAGACGTTGGAAACGCTTTTTCCATATTGAAACAAACGTACGGTCCTGACCGACTGCATTGTTTCCGTGCTGGCGGTAACTGATATGAGGAACCGGGTCAAAAAACACACGGGCTCCCACAGCCAAGGCAACATCATACATCCACACATCGTGCATACGAATAAAAGACGGTGTATATTTTTTAAGTATACGGCGCATCGCATCATTGATAACCATTGTGCAGCCCGTAACAAATTGATAGCTCAAGGCCTCACCGAATGTCAACAATGGAGCAATACGCACACTCTTGATCTCATTCAAGTCCTTGTCGACAAGCCGTGTCTGAGAAAAATAAAGAGCAGGAGAATCCCCGGCCTTCTCAAGCAAAGCAACTGCAGCCGCCAACTTGTCTTCATCCCAGACATCATCCTGGTCAGCAAAAGCATAATAAGATGATTGCGGTGCCATCTCAAGAAGATTCCAGAAACTGCATGCCGGCCCCAGATTTTCACCTGTATACCACGTCAGATGCCCCTCGGCCTGTTCATAGTCAAGCAACGCGCAAGTTCCATCGCGTGACCCGTCATCCCTAACTAAAAGGGTCACATCGACACCCTTTTGTGCATATATCGATTCCAGTTGTTCCTTTATATACCAGTCGCCATTATATGTCGACATCAGTACCTGAACCTGACTATTTGTTTTCATCTGCCATTCAATATGCCACCGTCCTAAATGCAGCAAGCCATTCAAAAGCAAATATACGAATATTTCTCTATTGGAGAAAGCATTATGCAATAAAATCAGACATCGAATCTGAGATAGTCATACAGAAACAAATCTGCAATGAAAACACCGACGACATACACTATCACAGCAAGTCGTCCAAGCCAGTTCGGACGGAATGCCAAAGCCAGCAATGGAAGCGCCACAAAATCTATTACTCCAATCAATTCCTGTGCCCTGACTGCAAATACCGGAAAGAAAGAGAGTCCTGCATATATACAAATTGAATAGCACATTATCTTAAGGACAATAGACATATTCGGATAGACCTTGGCAATGACATTGCATTTCCACAGCAACATATAATATGCAAACAGGCGGAATAAGGCCATAATATTGAACTTGTTGAGTTCCGAAAACATATCGGAGTATTTTATCATCTCCTCATAGACAACAATCTTTTTCTGTATAAAGGGAATAGGGATGTAATACAGCAGTTCAATGCTTATTATTGATGTAAAATAAAAGAGCAAAGGCAATATATAGAGAAGCATCCATTTCCATCTCACCATAGGTTTATTACCGAAGACCAATATCGGCAACAAGAACAGGGCCGAGTAGTGAAAAAGAATAGCTACAACAATACAAAGCAGGTATCGCCACTTGCGTCCATCAATGAGGAATGGCAGTGAAAAAAGATATATGGCCGATGCAACAGCTACGCGGATTTGCGTAAGATCCTGGACTATATACAGATGGGTAAACCATACAAGAATGGACATATACCACAGCGGAGTAAGCCTCACTATTGAATAGAGTTTCAAAGGCACTGCCAACAGTGCATATATCACGAAAACCAGAAGCGGATATCCAAAGAAACGCGCTATCGAACAGATCAGTTTGAAGGTAGGTTCAGCAAGCACCGCCATCTTGGAATTGGGATTTGCATAATACCCGAGATAAGACATATAATCCTTATCGACTCCTTCGGGACGAAAAGCGGCACACAATGTGAGCAAAGACGCGAGTGCCAACAGCAACCACGTCTTGCGTTGCATCTTCTCATCCTCAAAAAAAGCAAGAACAGCAATAGCAAGCAATATAGCAAAAAGCAATGCTATGTACATAGACTACTTACTTTTCCGTTTCGACAATTTTCTTTTGAGTCTCTTTCTTTCCGAACCCATTTTCTCTGGTTATCAACATAATGAGATATACCAAAGCCGACAATATTGCCATTGCAGCAGTCTTTATCAATTTGTGTGAACTTGCCGGCTTTACAGGAACAGAGGCATTCTGCAACACTGTAAACACAGGAGTGTGTCTTTGAACCTCGGCTTCATTCATCAGTTTCTGCTGATAAAGGGTATTGTAGATGTTAAATGCCAACTGCATCTCGCCTGCCAGACGCTCCTCCTCTACCTTGTATATCTGTTTTGTGAGAACCTGGTGCTTGTCAACATATTCGGCATAAGTTCTTTGCGCCTCTACATACTTTGCATATGCAGAATCACACATTGCTATCGAATGATTGAGCTCCGCCTTGTTCTTCTCGGTCCTATACTCTGTAATGAACTCCTGCAGTTTCTCCTTGACCGAGTTTGCCATATTGGCAGCGACAAGTGGATCCTGAGCTTTCACGCTTAATGTTATCACACCGGTCTTATCATCAACGTTGCAACTTATTGCAGTGGACATACGTTGCAGAATATCGCTTTCAATCTTTGTCAACCTAAACGGATCGACCTTATAATCTGGCGAAGTGTTATACGGAGCCGGTTTCGAGGTAAAAAGAAGCTTTATCTTACCAAACAGTTTTATCCACCATGGGTACTTCTCTTTTTTCAGAATATACTGTGCATAGGGGCCACTGAAATCGCCATTCTGTGTTTCTACATTTATATCCATTACAGGAACAAGGAAATCGGTAGAATTCACGATATCGGGATAGAACTCGGGGACAATAGCATCGACACCCTGAGAACCGACATTGATTCCGAACATTGATGCTGCAGAACTCAAGGCACTGGCACCGCCCGACTCACCATATTCCGGCGCAAGTTTCACACTCACGACATAATGACGCGGTATGCAGAACAACAGCGCCATTGTGATGACAGATGTAATGAACGTCACCCAGAAAAATTTCTTCCAATTTTCCTTTATCAATCCATAAACCAGATCCAGGCGGATTTCATTCTTGATTATAGGTTCCATATAAACTTATTTATTCCAATACTTGTTTAACAACTTTTGCAGGATTACCCACCGCTACAGAATATGGCGGTATATCTTTAGTCACTACAGCATTTGCTCCAATTACAGAATGATCTCCAATTGTCACTCCGGGCAATATAATGCATCCTTCTCCAATTGAGACATATTTGCCTATTTTGACAGGACCTTTCGAATACAAATTCCTGTGGCGCGGTGGCAAGAGCAAATCCTCGCGTTCAACAGTTCCATGCGTGTGGTCTGTGATGTACGTTCTGGCTCCCATGGTTGTATATTCCCCAATCTCTACCCTGTTGATACAGCCAATGTGGCATGATATCTGAACGACGACATTGTTTGCAAGACTGAGCACGGGAGTAAAACGTTGCCCTGTATTAGGATAGTATTCTATTGCATCAATTCTTGCCATACGGCATATCTCCACATTCTCTCCCAAGTTAATATGCTTGGCCCCGGTAATCATCACCGGACGACCAATGACACGCAACCCTTTTGCCTTTTTGAATCGATGTTGAATAATGCCGGAATATATCCTGTCCATCAAAGCATTCCATGCTGACGAGACTTTTGCATTCCATACAAGAGCCAAAGGCTGCGAGCATATATATATAATTGCAGCTAAAAAACGTTTCATCTCATTCTTAATTTTTTCAATATAAAATTCCTCTCTACTTTGTTCATACCCAAGGCGAACACACATGCAGCAACCCACACATCAAGAGCTATGCAAACAAGTAGAGCGTCCACTCCTACTGCACCGGTATAATATCTGTGCAGCATCAATAAAGGCACAAAACAAGCTGTAGCGACTTTCGCTATAGGCCACATGACCTGCAAACAGAAATCGCGGATTGAGAATCCGAACAGTTTGCGGCACAGCCACATTCTCACACATTGCGCCAACAGCGTAGTGGCAATCAAGGCCCAAAAAACGAATTCAGGCGCAGCACCCATCTTTAATGCTATATATGCTACAGGCACGGTACACAACATGCAACCACCCACCATCAACTGATATCTCTTTATATTGCCCGTTGCAGAAGCTCCCACCATCAACGGATTGGCCACAGCCTCAACCACAGACACACAAATCAACAGACGAACAAAAAGCACAGTATATGGTGGATATTCACCAAGCCACAAGCCTAAAATGTTCTCCGTCATCAACAACAAGGGCACTATAAAAAAAAGCATCAAAAGAAAAGAGACGCGCGAAGATGTAAGGACCAGAGAGTTCATCTTCGTAAGATTGCCTACTGCATAGTTCTTTGTTATCTGTGGGTTGATAGCAGTCTGGAAACTGTTTATGAATGACACCGTTGCTGTCTGCACTTGAAAAGCAATTCCTCGGGCAGCATTCACCACCGGGCCACCGACCGCATTCAACAGCAGGTTCAAGCCCTGGGTATTACACATTATTGCAGCGTTACCGATAGTGTTCCAACCCAAAAAGCCTAACATTTTCTTGAATATGTCCCTCTCCACATGCATTACAAAACGTATATTCTTGTATGCGACGCGGCAATACACGCCATATATTCCCCTGACTACTATTGCCGAGACAAACAACAACAGTGCATACATCCTCAACCTGTTGTCATCAAAAAGGAACAACAACATTGCGACCGACAATTTCAGCACCACATCCACTATAGTTATTGCAGCAAAAGCGCCCATGTGCTCATGTGCAATTATCAATGCATTGTAAGGAACGCTCACCATTGTGATAAAACTACTGGCCAAAGCTATGTAAAAGACAAACATCGCATCAGCTATTCTACCGGCTGGTAAGTTCATGAACTGCTGAATATATACCGTTCCCAGTATACCACCGACCACAACAATCAGCAAACCCAAAAGAGCATGTATCATCAGGCTTTGGGAAAAATACGCACTCACATTTTTCCCATCAGCCAAAGAGTATGTAATGAACCGCTGTGTGCAATTCAGCATAGAGTTGTTGAGGAACATCATTGCCATCACAACGCTACCCACGACATCATATATTCCGTAATCTACGAATCCCAAAGCCTCAATGACAACACGAGAAGTGTACAGATATACCGCCATCTGCAAAATCATTCTCAAATAGAGAATGACCGTGTTCTTCATTATCCGCTTATCACTCATCTTCAGGAACAGCCGATTTACTTCAACATATTCATGATGCTCACAACCATTGTTGCAATTGAAACGGCCGATGAGCTGATAGTCACAACTTCTGCTGTAGACAATTTCTTCTTCAGGCTCTTTGCGGGCACGACAATTTCCATTCCCGGCTGTATATCCTTGCTTGAGAGTTTTGAAATCTTCTTTACACCACCATTCATATATATGGCATAGACACTATTCTTTTTTGCCCTGTCGGCATATCCACCGGCATGTTTTATGTAATAGTCTATTTTTTTGCCCTCACGGAATGTTACGGTAACCGGGTATCGCACCTCGCCACTTATTTTTACAGTAGCCGCATATTCTGGGACAATCAGTTTGTCACCCTCGCGCAATACAATATCGGCATAACTGCCCGGATTCTCGACTGCACTCTTTAGATCAATGTCCAGGAGATAAGCATCGCCGAAAGTAGCGTTCAGATTAATCAAAGAATCGGATATTGCCATATCAAAAGTCTTGTCGGAACGCAACGCATCCTCGTATATCTGCTTTTGTGATTGCTTTATCATGTTCTCGCGCTGCATTTTCTCCTCAAGCGACATTTTTCTGTAGAGCCGGGCACCCTGAGGATAGGATGACGAAGCAAAGCCTCCTGCATCCTCTATCAAATTGCTCAAACGATAGTCGTAGCTATGCATTGCATAGTCGCCTTTGAAATTGACAGCACCATCAACGGTAACACTCTTTATAAGATTATTCACAGGGCTTTTGCGCACATGAACCTCATCAAATGGAGCAAGCTCAAAACCGGGAGTTCCATCTATCACAAAACCATCCTTTAGCGCAAAACAATACACCTCGGTTATTGTATCACCACCTTCAAGTGATTTAGGGTTGTATATTCTGCGATATACATCAATCTTCGCGGTAGAAGCGACATTTGTCAAACCACCGGCCTGCAGAACAAAATCCTCGAGTGTAGTATTATCGGCATACTCATAAACACCCGGATAATTTACCTCTCCGGATATCTTCATAGTTTCCAAACCACGCATATCGTTCATTGAAGGAATAAAAAGGACATCTTCCTTACGAAGTTCCACATCTGGCAATGTACCATCAAGTATACCTTCAAGATTGACGGCAAGCACCTCAAGACGTCTGTCGGCTTTGCGACGATGCATCACGGCACGGGCAAGAAAAGCATCCTCGCACAAGCCATCGGCGGCCTCAATCAAATCCAGCACAGTACTTATTTTACCGTCTACCTGATACATTCCCGGGTGGAACACAGCACCCTTCACCTCAACCATATTCGAGAAACGTGGTATTATGGAATCGACATAAATTGAGTCTCCGTCAACAAGGTTGAAGGCTGCGAAATCACTCTTTGCTATAGTGTGTATAGAATATTCCCTGCCACTTTTACGTATTACGCGGATATTCTTGTCATATGCATCGCCGGTAAGTCCCCCTGTGTATGAGAGCAACTTTGCAAGTGACTCCTCCTTCTTCATCTCGTACATCATCGGGCGCTTGACCTTACCCTGGATGTTAACTATAGCATTATAAGGACCGACAACGACAAGGTCATTATCCTGAAGACGGATATTTCCCACATTATTGCCATTGATTATGTAGTCATATACATCTATCTTTGAAACAGACTTTCCGTTTCTGTAGACATTAATCTCACGCAAAGAACCCAGTTCACTGATTCCGCCTGCCATATACAAGGCATTGAACAGAGTAGAGAATGCACTCAAAGTATACGAACCCGGTGCCACGACCTCACCCACAATCTCCACCTTAACATTGCGTGTCTCACCAATTGAAAGAGCTATTGATGAACCATTGTAGTAGTCATTCAAGATGCGGTTCACCTGCTTGTCGGCCTCGGACAAAGTGAGCCCAGCCAATTTGATTCTTCCGACACCTTCAACAACAATGAACCCCTCGGGAGAAATCACATTGTCAAAAGTCTGCTGCGATGCACCCCAAACATCAATTATCACCTGATCACCTGCTCCAAGTACATAATCGGCCGGAGCGGGGATATTCATTGCCGGTTCAAATGTCAACAGTTCGTTATTGAACAGATTGCGGCCAAAAACCTCAGTTTTCTTTTTCAGCAGATTGTTATAATACACAACAGAGTCTAAATCCAGAAATGCCATATTCTTCTGCATTTCCTTTTGTGTTTCCTTGATTTTATCTTTCTGCAGTTTGGGAGCATCAGCTTTATCTTCCTTGGAAACAACAAAATTTTCCTCCTTTGACTTCACGTTTCTAAGACGGTTGTTTTTTTCACCCTTGCCTGTGAGGTCTACGGCGCCAAGCCCCGTCTGCTCCTGTTCATACTTTTCCTTTATCCTACGGATTTGGGCCGGTGTAGCACCTTGCTGTAACAGTTTGCGAGCAATTTCAGTTTCATCAGCACCACGTTCTTTCTCGGTCATTATGATTTTAACGACCTGGTCATCAGAGACAGTTTGCGCTGTCACCCACTGCAACGAGAATGACAACGCAATTGTAAACAATATCTTTCTTATCATTTTATATCAGAATTTTTTACCGTTCACTATATATATGAATGTTGTGAAAATCAATTTTATATCCAACCACAAAGATCGTTTCTGGAGATATTCAAGATCCATATCCAAACGCTTGAGCATCTTCTCCATCGTATCGGTATAACCGTTGTGCAAAGTCGCCATCGATGTCAATCCCGGACGAATCAGATAGAGATAATCGTAGTTTGGATTATGCTGTTTGATTTTATCAATGAAATAACGACGTTCGGGACGAGGACCGACAAATGACATATCACCCCAAAGCACATTCACAAGCTGTGGCAACTCGTCAAGATGATGTTCGCGCAGAAACTTGCCGACTTTTGTAAGGCGCTCGTCGTTCACTGCTGCCAACTGGGGTTTTCCATTGCTTTCTGAATCGGCACGCATGGTCCTGAATTTCAGTATATTGAACGGTTTCCCCTTATAACCGATTCTCTCTTGCCTGAAGAACACGCTACCATCGCCTTGCCAAAGCAACACAATAGCAACAACAAGAAATACAGGAGATAATATTATTAGTGCAAGCAATGAGCAAGTGAAATCAAAAACACGTTTTACCATACGCTCAAAGAGATTCATTCCGTCGCGTATATCTAAAGCCATTGATTTTTCATCCATAATAGACAATAGTTATTTTTTATAATAACTCTTTTACGTACAATTTATTGTATGAGGTGATTAAATAAATTTCATTTCACAAAAAAATGCCGCCATTGACGGCATTCAAAAGAAACTTTAAATTTCTTTATTCTGCAAAAATATACAAAAAAACGAATTTAACATAATAATATGGCCGCAAACCTTGTCAAAAAGCCACATTTCATCAAATGTTTTCCAATGTCGACCCGGGATAATAGAATGCGAGTATCTGTTCACACGTGTAACCTTTCTCGCCCATCATTGCAGCACCAATCTGACATAGTCCGACACCATGCCCCCAACCGGCACCCTTGAGCACAAACAGGAGATTGCCCGAGGAATCACGTTCCCGGTCAACAACAAAAGCCGAACTATAAAGATGTGACTTTGATAACCAACGTCTTATCTCAAGTTCCTTACCAACAGTTCTTGTCGCTTTAGAGCCTATTATTTTCAGTTTCACAATACGTCCCGACTCACCTCGCCCAACAGGTTGCAAATCGGTTATTTCTCCAAAATCAATACCGGAACGTTCTGCTATTAGAGAAGAGAGTTCACTTTGTGTATAGACAACCTTCCAACGATAGAAATCATTGGTTTCGCGGTCATAGCCATTGAGAATCTGTGCAAGTACCGCCTTGTCATTTGTAGAGCAGAAAGAATCGGGCACGCTTTCTATCCATACACGCGCCCCGGCTTCGGTCGTCAAATCGGGCAAAGGAGAGCTGTTTTCACAATCCCTGAACGCCTTCAGGTAATCATAATCCTCATCTTCCCAACAAGCTGAGAAGCGTTCGGTGACTCCGCCACAGCACTTGCTGAAACGCGCGTCACACACCTTGCCATCACACTTAAGAACAACATCACGTGTTGCCTCCACCGCACGTGCCACATTTGGATTCAAAGCACGCGTAATTCCTTGATATCGTTGACAATGGTCATCGGCGCAGAAATCAAAATTCTTATGGTCCTCCCTCGCATACCAACGCACTATCTCATCGTCCGTTTCATACCCCAGCACGGCGTTGTCCACCCGCTCGTTTCTATCCAATTGGGCATAGAGCCAACTGCGCGATATTATGGTATGGGCTTTAAGAAACTCGAATGACGATGTAGCCGACATTTCACTCGAGATTACACTCACCAGATAATCCTCGACCAAAAGGCGGTTTATTGCACGTACCATACCATTTTCGACAATAAGGCACAGTTCACCCTTGAACACTTGATCTTCATTACGTTGCCAATGGAACCCAACCCCAATAACAACATCGTGCAAAAGAAAACAGCAATCGGGCGATTGTGGTCTGAAACAGAGAGATTGATAATGCCCACCATTGAAACACAATTCATCATTCTCGATAAAAACGTCATTTTTAGTGGGTACAAGATTGCCACACAGCGTAAAACCTCCGATGAAATCGAACTTTATGTGCGTCGCGCACAAAACACCAATATCGACCGTCCTCATATCAGTTCTTCAACTTTTCCACAATGGCGCAAGCCGCATTGTCTGTGATTGCTACCTCGCGCAACAGTGCCATAGCTTCATCGGCCGTAATTCCTTGAAAATCACACTCGCGAGGCGTCACCATCAAGCCTGCCATATCCAAAGCGCCCGGGCTCACAAGACGTTGTGAGACATCATTGGCAAAGTAGCATGCAGGACGATGCTGCGCACGAGGCATCACAATCGTCACATAGCCATCGGCTGCAGAACTATATGATATCACATTCATCCGTGGTTCAAGTTCACCATCAGCAACAGACATTGCCGCAAGCAAGCGACCAAACAGTTCCACCGAATGGGATACTTTATCGGCTGTTATCATAAAGAACGGTACTACATATCCGTTGACGTTGTATACATGAGCATTTCCCAAACTGCACACAGGTTCGCCAAGAGAAAAATCACCGGCAGCAACATCCCTCAGCAAAGGCACATCGCAACAACGCACAGCCTGCAGATGGGCGTGATCGGGAGCCGAAGCACCACATTTCGCTCCATTGTAGAAAAGCGCAAGCCCCTGCCACTTGTCTGCAAGATGCAACATATCGGCATACATCGGTTCCAGTAACTGCGGCATATGCTGTGTAGCCGCCAATGTAAAATGCATTGGCAGAATAGGATAAGGGTTCACAAGCAGTTCAAGCGACCCCAGTGCATTCTCCGCAATCTGTTCTGCCGGCCTGTTTTTTGCACACAGGAAACATGGACGCTCGGCTATGGATGCCGCATCAACCTTTGCCGCAGTAGATATTGCACGCGAAGGATTATACTGCAATGTTATTCCATTTTCCAAATCACGTTGTTCTGCAGTACTCAACAATGTATATCTTTCTGCCACTGCAGGCCACTGCGCCAGCTGTTTCTCAAAAAAAGCATCAACACCTTCGCGCGTCACCGTTTCCCAACTCTTCACTAGTGCCTGCCGTGCAGCGAATTCGGTCGAGCGCAAGCCATCCTTGTAATAGTTATGAGCGTTCACCTTCTCATGTGAAAGAGCCGCGTCGGAATTTCCGCCCCAACGACGGCACAGATAGAGCACATCATAAATGCGACCTATCTTGTATCGGCGCGAAATCTGCAACCCCACGGCATAATCCTCGCCATAGCTCACATTTGGGAATCCCACCTCTCGTATCACCGGTGTGAAGAATGCACGCGGAGCACCAAGACCATTGATTCTTAGCGCATTGTTGCGTCCATTCTCCTCAGTCCACTCACGATGGTCAATTATGCCCGGAGGCAACGTATTGAGCTGGAAATCACATATTCTGTAAGAACCGATGAGCATTGCACACTGCTGCTGATAAAAGCCGTCAACAACACGCTGCAAAGTATTTTCATCGCTATATATATCGTCACTGTCGAGCTGCACGGCAAAACGTCCGCAACGCGCATCGTTCACCGCCAATTGCCAACAGCCACCAATTCCCAAATCGTTATGCGATGGGATTATATGCACCACCCGTTCATCGTCAAAAGAGTCTATTATCTGTGGAGTCTTGTCGGTTGAATGGTTATCAACAACCAATATATTGAAAGCAAACGAAGCCTTTTGTTTGAGCACCGATGTTATGGCATCGGCAATGGTCGATTCACGGTTGAGAACAGGAATGACAACCGAAGCCTCAACCGGAAAATCGCCGGCAGAAAGGTCAATTGCATCATATTTGCATGGAGGTAACCATCCCCCCACCTGTTTAAGATGATGGGTGCACACCTGCTCCATTTCAATCTGCACGTTGCGCTGCGCCGGGTTCACATAGTCGAACTGTTTCTCACCGCTCTTGCGGGTGTCGTCCTCATCCACGGTGTACACATATTCCTTGTGGTGATATATGCCCCCCAGACGCTCCATTGCAAGACGCAACTGATAAAATCCCGCATATGAGTATTCATCAAGCGGCATTGCAAGATAGCGCTTCAACGCTTCGACCCTGAAAAGAATCATGGGACCAAAATCAAAATCATTGCGCAGGCTGCCTGGTTGCCAATCAATAGTGGGCGCATCGACGATAGTAGCATCAATCTTCTTGCGATAATGCGAATATGCCATGACAGCCTCTGTAGGCATAGCTGCTGACATTGTATCAAGCATCTCCTCATCGACCATTACACCCTCTTTGCCGACAAGCAGAAGATATTCGCCATTTGCCTCTGCGGCAAGTTCCCTGAACCATGCTGTCGATTGCATAAGACTGCCGGTCACCACTGTTTCTATATATTTTTTTGCCATTTTTGAATCGTTTGCGCGAAAATAATAAAAACGCTCGGATAGCGGCCATAAAATACAATAAAATATCATTTAATATTAAAAAGAGGTAGACATTGTCAAAAAATCACTTTTTTGCATTATCTTCGCAAGGAAATAGTGTTTTTTACAAACAAAAGAAACCCACGGCACATTATGGAAAATGAAAAGAGGAAATTGGCAGGAATGACACTCAGCGAACTTGCAGCCGCAGTCAAGGAGGCCGGCATGCCGGCGTTCACCGCCAAACAGATTGCCGACTGGGTTTACAAGAAACGTGTCGGCACCATTGACGAGATGTCGAACATCTCACTCAAGAACCGCACAAGACTCAACGAACTGTTCGAGGTGGGCTATTCTGCACCTGCCGATGCGGCACGCTCCGTTGACGGCACAGTCAAGTACCTTTACAGGGTTGACAACAACCATTTTGTCGAAGCCGTATATATCCCCGACGGCGACCGCGCCACACTATGCGTCTCCTCACAGGTCGGTTGCAAGATGAACTGCCTGTTCTGCATGACCGGAAAACAGAAGTACACAGCCAACCTCACAACAAATGAAATCGTTAACCAGATATTGGCACTACCCGAGTTCGAGGAACTCACCAACATTGTATTCATGGGAATGGGCGAGCCATGCGACAACCTCGACAACCTGTTGCCGGCTATTGAAATCCTGACATCGGACTATGGACTCGGTTGGAGCCCTCATCGCCTTACCGTTTCATCGGTTGGCGTGCGCAAGGGCCTCAAGCGCCTGCTCGACTCGGGTGACTATCACATAGCCATAAGCCTGCACCACCCTATTCCCGAACAGCGTGCCGAGATTATGCCGGCCGAGAAGGGTTTCCACATCACCGAGGTTCTTGACCTGCTTCGCCAATACGATTTCAGCCACCAGCGCAGGCTCACATTCGAGTACATCGTTTTCAAAGGGATAAATGAGACACCCTTCTATGCCCGCAAGTTGTTGCAACTGCTCAAAGGATTGGACTGCCGCATGAACCTCATACGATACCATGCCATCCCCGGAGTGCCGCTCGAAGGTGTCGACGAAAAGGGAATGACACAGCTGCGCGATTTTCTCACCAGCAACGGACTGTTCACCACCATTCGTGCATCACGCGGCGAGGATATCTTTGCGGCATGCGGAATGTTGTCAACACTGAAACAAGAGAATAAACAATAAAAAGGTAGATATATGAAAAGAGCATTTTTGTTTTTGCTGTCTATAGTGCTGCTCACATCATGCGGCGAAGAGATAAAACGCAAATCAATGGGAGCGCCATATGAAGTCATGCTTGTGTGCGAGGACGACGTGTGGGATTCAACAGCCGGTATTGCAATTGAGCAGGTACTTGACACACCAGTCCCCGGTCTGCCACAGAAAGAGGCTGCATTCAAGGTGACAAGACGCAACAACGATGGTTTCGGCATCACCGAGCAGGCCTTCCGCAACATCATCCTTGTAGACATCAACAGCAGCCACAGCAAGTGTGAGTTCAGATTCGACAGAGATATCTATGCATCACCACAGATTGTAATGGCAATATATGCCCCCGACAACAAGTCGTTCGGCGAGTTTGTCACCAAGAACGCACGTGTAGTGCTCGATTTCTTCACTGACAAAGAGCGTGAGTTCCAGATAGGGGAACTTCAGAACAACTATAACAAGCAGGCCTTTTCACTGATAAAAAGCAAGTTCGGTTGTGAGATGAAGATACCGTCAAGCATCAGCGGCTACAAGCAGGGCGAGGATTTCCTCTGGTTCTCGGACTACAACAACCCAAGCAAGGTGGAGATGCAGAGCTTTGCCGTGTACAGCTACCCCTACACCTCAACCGACAATTTCTCAAAGGCCCATTTCATCCACATGCGCGACTCTGTCATGAAGGAGAACATTCCCGGTGGAGAACCAGACTCATACATACAGACCGATGCAGCAACCGTTACACTCACCGACGTTGCCTATAACGGCAAATACATGAGCGTTGCACGTGGTTTGTGGTACATGAAGAACGACGACATGTTCGGCGGTGGCCCATTCGTGTCACACTCCATCGTAGACGAGGAAAACGGCAAGGTCATCGTTGTTGAGGCATTCGTATATGCTCCCAACAAGGCAAAAGGCGGTTTCATGCGCAAACTCGAATCGTCGCTCCACACATTGCGACTCCCCGTTGACCTTGCAACCGCAAATAACGGAACCACAGAAAACAACAAATAAAAACAACCGACATACAACATGAGCGATAAAAGTAAAATAAGAGTAGGAATCACACAGGGCGACATCAACGGCATCGGTTACGAAATCATTTTCAAGACATTCGAGAATACCGAGATGTTCGACATCTGTACCCCCATAATCTTCGGTTCACCCAAAGCTGCCGCATACCACCGCAAGGCATTGGAGATGGAGATACCATACAATGCCATTGAAAAGGCCGCCGATGCGCAGGCCGGCAAGCTGAACATCATAAACTGCAACAACGACGAGCTGCACATTGAACTCGGCAGCAGCAACCCCGAGGCCGGACAGGCAGCCTTTCAGGCTCTTGAAAAGGCTATAGAGGCATACAGAAACGGCGAAATCGACGTACTCGTGACTGCCCCTATCGACAAGAGCTCGATACAGAGCGAACAGTTCAAATTCCCGGGCCACACCGAATATCTGCAGGAGTGCAGCGAAGAGGGCGAAAAGGCACTCATGATTCTGTGCAGCGGTGACCTGCGTGTTGCCGTCGCGACATCGCACCTTGCATTACGCGACATTCCGGCAGCCATCACCCCCGAACTGCTCGAGGAGAAGATCACTTTGCTCAACACAAGCCTCAAGAAGGATTTCAACATCGACGCACCAAAGATTGCGGTGCTTTCGCTCAACCCACATGCCGGCGACAACGGCCTGCTTGGCAAGGAGGAGATTGAGGTAATCACCCCAACAATCAGAAAGATGAACGATAGCGGAATCTTCTGCTACGGCCCATTTGCAGCCGACGGTTTCATGGGCAGCGGCAAGTACGACCAGTTCGATGCCATCCTTGCAATGTACCACGACCAGGGCCTTGCCCCACTCAAGATTCTCGCCATGAACAACGGTGTGAACTTCACCGCCGGACTGTCTATCGTACGCACATCACCGGCTCACGGAGTGGCATACGACATTGCCGGCAAGGGCATTGCCGATGAGAATTCGTTCCGCCAGGCCATCTATGCAGCCATAGACATCATGCGCAACCGCAAATTCTATGCCGAGGCACGCCGCAACCCGCTCCGCAAGCTCTACTTCGAGAAGCGCGACGACAGCAACCGCCTGAACCTGCAACAGGCCGACAACGATTAAAACCAATAAAATGAAGTTTGCAATCATAGCAGCCGGCGAAGGCTCCCGCCTGGCACAGGAAGGTGTCAAAGAGCCCAAGCCGCTAATCCAATTACAAGGCATTCCCATCATAGAACGCCTTGTAATGCTTTTTGCCACCCAAGGTGCAAGCAGCATAAACATCATAATAAACGAGCAGCAACCACAAACACTCTCACGTCTGCAGCAACTGCAACAACGATACCCCATAAATATCGTAGTGAAGGACACCCCCAGTTCAATGCACAGCCTGCATGCCTTGAGCCACCTGCTACGTGGCGAAAAGTTCTGCCTCACAACGGTCGACACCATCTTCAAGGAACAGGAGTTTGCTGAATACATAAAGGAATTTGAAGCTAGCCAGCACGACGGTCTGATGGCTGTAACCGATTACATCGATGACGAGAAGCCGTTGTATGTGGACACGGACACCGATTTGAACATAACAGCCTTTGCCGACAACCCTTCTGCCGCATCGAGATACATCTCGGGCGGTATCTACGGACTCGACGACAGGGCACTCGACATCCTTGACGCCTGCATGGCAGCAGGCATTGAAAGGATGCGCAATTTCCAGCGTAACCTTGTCAAAGGCGGGCTGAAGCTAAAGGCCTACCCTTTCAAGAAAATCATAGACATTGACCACGCCGAGGACATAACAAAAGCCGAAGAATTCCTTGCCGAATGAAAAAGATTGCCACAATAGCGCGCAACACAGCCGACTCGCCCAACATGACAGCAAACGATGCCGCCATATTGGAGTGCATTACTGCCGAATTGCAACAACGCGGCGCTGTGGTCACACGCATTGGAGAAGACGAGGAAATCCCACGCGGCACACAGGCCGTCTGCACAATGTCGCGCACAGCCGGCACCATTGAACGGCTCAAACAGGCCGAAGCACAAGGAATCACTGTCATAAACACACCGGCTGCCGTGGAGAACTGTTCGCGCAGGCATTTTATGGAGATACTGCGCCGTAACGCCATTCCACAGCCAAAATACCACATTATAAGCGGCATTGGCGGACTCTGCGAGGATTGTTTCCCATGCTGGATAAAGAAAGCCGATGGTTGGAGTAATCACAGCGACGATGTCACCTTTGCCACAACAATGCAAGAGGCCGTTGACGCCATCACCCGTATGGTAGCGCGCGGAATAACCGGATGCATACAGATGCAGCACTGCACCGGCGACATAATAAAGTTCTACGGCATAGGCAACGATTTTTTCCACTATTGTTACCCCGGTAACGGCAAGTTCGGCAAAGAGGCAATCAACGGCGCGCCGCAACACTACAGTTTCGACAGCAACACACTCAAGAGCATTGCCCAGGATGCGGCAAAAGCCATTGGACTGGATATCTATGGTGGCGACGCCATAATAACATCGCAAGGCGTGATTTATATAATTGACATGAACGATTTCCCCAGCTTCACAGCGATACGCGATATTGCAGCCGTGGAAATTGCAACATTGATAATGAACAAGACAAGATAACGACATGAATGCAGAAGAAAAAAAGCTGTACCAGGCATCAATCAAATCCATGGACACTGAGGAGTTCCTCGATCTATGGTTCTACCGCCCCCTCGGATTCCGCTGCGCACTGTTTTTCCGCAAATACGGCATACACCCCAACGTAATAACCATCATATCAATATTTCTTGGCGTCGGAGCCGGCATCTGTTTTGCACAGGAGAGCCTGCGCTGGAACATACTTGGCATCCTGCTGCTCATTTGGGCAAACCTCTATGACAGCACCGACGGACAGCTCGCACGCATAACCGGGCAGAAGACACGTTGGGGCCGCATACTCGACGGCTTTGCCGGCGACTGCTGGTTCTTTTGCATATACTTTGCCATTGCCGTGCGCGAGACATTCCAGCCCATCCCCTTTGCCCCCGAACATGAATGGGGCGTAATCATATGGATAATGGTCTCGTTCAGCGGTTTTTGGGTACACGGCTCACAATGCCAACTTGCCGACTACTACCGCAACATACACCTCTACTTCACAAATGAGAAGAACGGCAACGAATTCCACAATTCCACTGCCGTGCGCAATGAGTACAAGGAGACACCATGGAAAGGCAATTTCTTCTGGAAGATATTCCTCAACGCATACATCGCATATGTCGACAACCAGGAGCGCATGACCCCCAAGTTCCAGCGCCTCATCAAGGTGGTGAATGAAAAATACGGCACCGCCATCCCCGACTCGCTCCGTAAGGAGTTCCGCGCCGGCAGTCTGCCGCTCATGAAGTATACCAACATACTCACCTTCAACTCGCGTGCCATTACCCTCTGTTTCGTGATGCTCATAGGGCAGTTGTGGTTCTACCTGTTCTTTGAACTTGTGATACTCATGGCACTGTTTGTATACATGAGATACAAGCACGAGAAACTCTGCAGCACACTGACCCAAAAGATTGAAAACGGCCATGAGTACAATTAAAGGAGTAATATTCGACTACGGCGGCACCATTGACACCAACGGTATACATTGGGGCGAAGTCATTGCCGGGCAGTATAGGCTCGCCGGCATAGACATTGAGCGCGAGCTCTACCGCAAGGCCTATGTCCACGGCGAGCGTTCATTGGCAAAAGCACCCATTATAGCACCCGAAGACACCTTCCACACCCTGCTGAAGAAGAAGATTGCAATACAGTTCGAGTACCTGAGGGAGCAGACCCAATCGGCACAGTTCACCCCCGAAACTGCAGAACAGATTGCCGACGGATGCTATAAAAAAGTAACGGACACCATCGCCACTAGCCGCGCCGTGCTGGACAGGCTCGCCGCACAATACCCCATGGTGCTTGTCACCAATTTCTATGGCAACATGCCCGTGGTACTTGACGAGTTCGGTCTTGCCGGCTATTTCAAGGAGATTGTAGAGTCATCGGTTGTAGGCATACGCAAACCCGACCCCGCCCTTTTTGCCTTGGGCGTCGAAGCCTTGCAGCTACCTGCAAATGAGATTGTTGTCATTGGCGACTCATACCGCAAGGACATCTACCCATCATCCACACTCGGCTGCAAGACCATTTGGCTCAAGAATATCTGCTGGGAAGAGGAGCCCATTGCCGACGAACACGCCCCAACAGCCATCATTGGCAACATAGAACAGGCACCGGCAACCATTGCCGACATCGCCAGCCAAGAACCATAACACAACCTGCAATGTTTTATAATGAAACGGATTATTGCTAACTAATAAAACATTCATTATGAAACAGAAATTCACTATCGCGGCGCTACTCATTGCCCTATGCAGTACCGCCGGCGCACAGTTCGCACCCGAAGACTACACAGTCATACACAGCGACAGCAGCTGGTACTTCACCTTCGACTACGACACACCCAAGCCGGGAAGCGACGAGGGCATGCTCATCATCACCCACCTTTGCACCCCCGACACCTGTGTCAGCAGTGCCGAGCGACATATCCAAGGCAAGCGCTACGCAAAGAGATACATCAAAAGACATAACAGACAACCGCAATTGCAGAAGTACGGACAAAGCAGCTGCACACTTGTCCTGCCCGAGGAGGCAGTGAGCGACACCATGTACGGAGTGACCTACTGCGAATATGGCGACAGCCGCAGCACCACCTTCACTTGCGACACCTTTGCCATATGCCTGCCCCAATGCCCGCCCATGAGCTGCCACAGGGTAGCACCCACACAGAGCATTGCCGACCACATGGCAACCGAGCACCCCTACATTAAAAGCATCATCTATTATACCCCGCTCACAAACAGCAATGCGGCTGACATGGACATCACCCCCAATGTGGTACGCTACACCAGCAACAGCAGCAAGCTGAACCCCGAATACCTCAACAACGCACAGTCCATTGACGAGATGATGGCGATAATAGGCGACATACTAGCCGACAGTACCACCACCCTTGAGGCTGTTCAGATTGCAGGTTACACCTCACCCGAAGGATACGAGGACAAGACTACCGCACGCGGACTCAACCGCGCCATTGCCATGCGCGACCACATAAGAAACCATCACCACCTGCCCGACTCCATCTTTGAGGTTGCCGGCGGCGGGCGTAACTGGAATATCATCTACGAGGATATCATGGATACCGGCATTGCCGGAGGCGCAGAACTTGTTGCACAGCTCAAGAACGAGAAGAACGAAGGCGCACGTGAAAAGATACTCAAGGAGTATGACGGCGGACGGCTCTACAGCAAACTGCAGTCGCACTATTTCCCGGCACATCGCATGGCCTGCTGCACAGGCATATACTACCACAACCACCCCGACACCACCTCCATTGCACTGAACCGCATTGTCGACGAGCTCATGAACAACCCCTCACCCGACTATGGCAGGCTACTCAACGAGCTGAAGGCCTACAAGGACGACCCGCGCGTGCTCAACCTGCAGGGAGTCATCGAGTACCGACGCCATCACCGCCATGCCGCCGAGCGCGCCTTTGCCAAGGCCGCACAGATGGGCGACAAGCAGGCTGCCGTAAACCTGATGATTGTAGAAAACGAAAAGAGCAAGTAATAAAAACAAATCCGTATGGAATTTCCATACGGATTTGTTTTTATTCAGCATCAAGATATACATCCACTTCGGAGTAGGCATAATTGAGCCCTTTTTTATTAGACGAATAGCGCCCACCTGTATAAATTGTCCGCTTTGCACCATCAACATGCACCACAATATGGTCATCAGCAATCTCCTTCACTACTACAGAAGGCAAATTATCCTCATAGTAACACAGGTTCATCCCATTCCTGACTTCCTCACGATTATATGTCCGGTGGTAACCAGATGTGGTATTACGCCCCGGGTCACACGCTGTTATCCAGCCATTAACCGTGCACTTTTCCCATCTTTTGTTTTTTTGTTCATTTTCCATAACATTCTATTTTAACTCTACTTTTTACAAAAATAAAAAAACACAACGTCATCCATTGTATTGCAGTATGGATTCATGAAACCATACGCATTTTTATTATTCTACATCAATACGTACATCAACCTCGGAATAGGCATAGCTGAGTCCTTTTCTGGGTGTTGTATAAGTCTCCCCTGTATAAATGGTGTGCCTCTGCCCACCGGCAAACAGGACAATGTGGTCCTCGGCAATCTCCTTCAAAACTACAGAGGGCAGATATTCATTATGTGCAGAGAGATTCTGCCCTTTCCAGAGTTCATCGCGATTGTACACCTTTGGATAGCACTCCGAACTCACGCAACCCGGATCCACAGCAGAAATCCACCCCCTCACCTTGCATATTTCCCATTTAGCGGCTTTTTTCTCATTCTTCTCTCTCTTCATATCACCTTGTTTTATTGACACTACACATATTTTTAGCAAAAATATAAGACATGAATTGAAAATACAAATTTTGACAGTTATTGATTTACGACACACAAACCTGTCAAAAACCACCAATTAGAATCCAAAACAGGAACAAGAATATTAAAAAAGCACAATCGGCCCATATTTTTGCACAAATAACAACAAATTGCGCAAAAATCAATATACTTTTGTACCGATTTAACAAACACAAACGTAGAAAATGAAAAAGATTATCTTTACACTTATGTGCGTTATCATGGCAATTGTATCAAACGCACAAGGTTTGAACTCCAAAGGAGACAACATTATCGGCAACTATCTTAGCATCAAAGATGGCGGCAAGAGCAAAATCAAGATTACGAAAGCTGCCGACGGCACATACACCGCACAGGTTTACTGGGTTGAAAAAGCATTGGATGCCAAAGGCAACAAGCGCAAGGACGTGAAGAACCCCGACAAGAGCCTCCGCAACGTAGACATCGACAAGGTTGTCCTCATCAAGGGACTCAAGTACGATGCAAAGGACAAGGAGTGGACCGATACAAAGATCTATGACCCGGGAAGCGGCAAAATCTACAGTGTAGACATCGAGTTCAAGGATGCAAAGACACTCAAGGTCTATGGCAACATCCTTGGCATTGGTAAGACTGTCTACTGGACAAGAATCGAGGAGTAAGAAAGCGGAAAACGGAAAGCCCGCGCCAATGAGCGAAACGGAAAGCTCGCTTTCGCGTTTTACAGCGACAACGCGGACGAGCGTTGTTTGCGACAACGGGAGCTTTAGCTCCCCAAAGGAGTGCGACAAAGTCGCCTCAAAGCCGGGGTTCAATCACACGAAGTGGGATTAAAATTGAAAACTGAAAGGGAGGAACCCTAAGTCCTATTCTTGCTTACGCGCGGCGCGGCATGACAAGACAAGAGAGGGTTGCATTCACATTTGAATGCAGCCCTCTCTTGTTGCAATAGGTTTTACTCAATACGCACAACCACCTCGGAGTAGGCACAATTGAGTCCTTTTTTAGGTGTTGTATAAGTCTCTCCTGTATAAATAGTGTGCCTCTGCCCACCGGCAAACAGCACAATGTGCTCCTCGGCAATCTCCTCCACAACTACAGAAGGGAGACGTTCGTTATGTGAAGATAGATTCTGCCCTACCCTGAGCTCATCGTGCCTGTACTCCATGGGATAAGAGGCACTACAAAGACATCCCGGTTCCACAGGTGTAATCCAACCTCCCACCATGCATGTTTCCCATCTCCTTACCATTTTCTCTTTCTCCATGATACTCTATTTTGATATACAAATTATTTAACCAAGCCTCTTTTGAGCAAAAGTAAAAAAGAAGATACTGAAAAGCAAATATTGGTTGTTATTGATTTGCCACAGATATATCGAATGAAATCAAGGAACTGTGATAAAAAAGCAGAAGCAATCGCTTCTGCTTTTTTATCAATTTACAAAGACACAATCGAAATACTCATCAAACAAGGCCTTTGCCTCGTCAAGCTGCTGCGGTGTGTTCTCCTTCACGCCCTTGAGCTTGTACTCCATGCCAAGAGGCTCATACTTGTGGGCACCCAAAGTATGATAAGGCAGAATCTCAATTCTCTTTATCATATCATATTCCCTGAAATGCTCGCCAAGCGCACGTATATCCTCTTCAAAGGCGCTGTAGCCCTGCACAAGCACATAACGCAACCAGAACGGGCGTCCATTCTCCTGCAACCACTTTGCAGTCTTCAATGTCTGCTCGTTGCTGCGCTCGGTGAGAGTCTTGTGGCGCTCGGGGTTGAACTGTTTGACATCGAGCATAACCAAATCAACCAATGAGAAGAGCTCCTCGACATCACTGTTCCATATACCACCATTGGTATCTATGCACACATGTATACCCTGCTCCTTGAGACGCTTTACAAGCGGAACAAGCGCCTTTGCCTGGAATGTAGGCTCGCCACCACTGAAGGTGACACCGCCTCGTTTGCCAAAGAAAGGCTTCTCGTTCATTGCCATGCGCACGATGTCCTCAATGTCAGTCTCCTTGCTCTCACCCTTGCAATCGATAGTGTCGGGGTTGGCGCAATAGAGACAGCGGAAGTTACATCCCTGCAGAAAGACAACAAGACGCAGACCGGGACCATCGAAGGTACCCAAAGACTCGTATGAATGTACTCTGATATTCATAATCATTATTCTGAAAAAATAGGCCGGCCTTCCAGCCAGCCTATTCCGTTAATATTTTTTGCTCAATCTGTTACAGATTACATGCGCTCGTGGAAAGAACGAGAGATAACCTCCAACTGATGCTCGCGGCTCAAGCGGATGAAGTTCACAGCGTAACCCGATACACGGATTGTCAACTGTGGATACTTCTCTGGGTGCTCCATAGCATCCAAAAGCATCTCGCGGTTCAACACGTTCACGTTCAAGTGGTGAGCACCCTTTGTAAAGTAACCGTCCATCAAAGTAACGAGGTTCTCAATGCGTGTCTCGTTGTCAACACCAAGTGACTTAGGAATGATAGAGAATGTGTTACTGATACCGTCCTGTGAGTCACGATAACGCAACTTTGCAACAGAACTCAAAGATGCAACAGCACCGTTCTTGTCACGACCGTGCATTGGGTTAGCACCAGGAGCAAAAGCAACGCCCTTAGCGCGACCGTCAGGAGTAGCACCGGTCTTCTTACCGTACATCACGTTAGATGTAATGGTGAGCAATGACAATGTAGGCTTAGCATTCTTGTAAACCGGGTGCTTCTTGAGCTCCTCGCTGAAGAAGTAAACCAAGTCAACACCAAGGTGGTCAACACGGTCATCATCGTTACCGAAGCATGGGAACTCGTTCTCAATGTCGAATGACTCTGTCAAGCCAAGCTCGTTGCGATGAACAGTCACCTTACCATACTTGATGGCAGAGAGAGAGTCAATTGCAATTGAAAGACCTGCTACACCATATGCAAGGTTAATAGAAGGATCTGTGTCGATGAACGCCATCTGTGCCTTCTCATAGTAGTACTTGTCGTGCATGTAGTGAATGATGTTCATTGAGTCGTTGTAAACACGTGCAATCTCAATGAGCACCTTCTTGTAGTTAGCAAGAACCTCCTCGTAGTTTAGAACATCGCCCTCAAGTACAGGAATATCCTTAACAACAACAGTACCAGTGTTCTCGCAACGACCACCGTTGATAGCAAGCAACAGAGCCTTTGCAAGGTTGCAACGTGCACCGAAGAACTGGATCTGCTTACCTACAGCCTGGTAAGATACGCAGCAAGCGATACCGTAGTCATCGCACTCGCGAACCTCACGCATCAAAGTATCGTTCTCGTACTGAACTGAAGATGTGTCGATAGAAACCTTAGCGCAGAACTCCTTGAAGCCCTCTGGAAGCTCATGGCTCCACAGAACAGTCATGTTAGGCTCTGGTGAAGGACCGAGGTTGTAAAGTGTCTGCAAGAAACGGAATGAAGTCTTTGTAACCTTTGTACGACCGTCGTTGAAGCGACCACCGATAGCCTCTGTCACCCATGTTGGGTCACCGGCAAACAAGTCATTGTAAGACTGCATACGCAAGTGGCGAACCATACGCAACTTGATAACGAACTGGTCGATGAGCTCCTGCGCGAATGTCTCGTCGATGTTGCCATTGTCAAGATCGTACTGGATATAGATATCAAGGAATGAAGAAACGTTACCGAGTGACATAGCAGCACCGTCCTGCTCCTTAACGGCAGCAAGGTAAGCCATGTATGTCCACTGAACAGCCTCCTGAGCGCTTGTTGCAGGACGAGAGAGGTCGAGACCATAATACTCGCCAAGAACCTTTATCTCCTTCAAAGCCTTAATCTGCTCAGCAACCTCCTCACGAAGACGGATAGTGTGCTCAGTCATTGGGCTAACCAACTTCTTCAAATCGGCCTGCTTTGCCTCGATAAGACGGTCAAGACCATAGAGGGCAAGACGACGGTAGTCACCGATTATACGACCACGCGCATAGTTATCGGGAAGACCGGTAAGGAAGCCCAAAGAACGGTACATACGAATCTCCTCGTTGTAAGCGTCGAATACACCGTCATTGTGAGTCTTGCGGTAGTGATAGAAGATATCCTTTACTTTCTCGTCAACGGGTACACCGTTCTCGAGACAAGCTTTCTCAACAACCTTGATACCACCGAAAGGCTTGATAGCACGTTTCAGCAACTCGTCGGTCTGCAAACCAACAATAAGCTCATTCTCCTTGTCGATGTAACCCGCCTTGTGCGATGTGATAGTAGAAACAGTCTTGTTGTCCAAAGCACGCACACCATTGTTTGCACGCTCCTCAGCAAGAGCCTTAACACACTCAGCCCAAACCTTCTTTGTTCTTTCGGTAGGACCAACCAAGAATGAAGCATCTCCCTCATAAGGAGTGATGTTCTCGTGAACGAAATCACTAACGTTGATTTCCTTACTCCACAAGCCATCTTTAAAATTCAATTTCTTTTCCATAGTTTTTTTTATGATATATGGTTTAAAAGTCATTCTGCCATGGGAAAAGAGGCCATCTTTTCCTTCTTTGCCTTGCAAAGATAATAAATTTTGAAATATACTACACAAATTTTACCGATATAATTATGATTATTTTTCAATTTATTTCATTTTTGGAATGATTTCATACTACTTTGTAAAAAAGCCCCGCGTTTTAGTAAAAAACAAACGCGTAAAAGTGCAGAAAAAGACCATCACCACAAGTCTAAAGCAAAAACATAAAGCAGCACTACAAATCAAAAAAGGTAATAATATAGCAGTCGACCCAGCAGACCCTGTCATTTTTCGGGCAAGCCCTGCTGTCAGCACACAAAACATACACACCCCGGAGTGCCACACCACCCAATCGACAGAAACCCTAAAAGCGAAAACTTCTGACAGCGGCAAAAAAAACACTCCATCAGCTCTAAATAGCATGCTTTTGCTTGTATGATTGTGTTTTTTGGGCCATTCCGAGGACTTTTGAAGAAAAAATCACAAAATATTAAATTTTTTCTCCATTTTTCTTGCACGGTATATTTTTTTGATATACCTTTGCATCATCAAACGAAAAGAGACCACATTTTCGTTGAAAAACAACTCTTGGAGAGGTGGCAGAGTGGTCGATTGCACCGGTCTTGAAAACCGACGTACTGAAAGGTACCGGGGGTTCGAATCCCTCTCTCTCCGCAAGAAATCAGGAACAACGAAAGTTGCTCCTGATTTTCGTTTTATAGCTGCGGGAAGCTCGCTTACCAGCAGATAGGAAACGAAAATCAGATGCAAACACCGATAGGTGGTTGCTGATTTCTTGCAAAGGATAACCAAACAGGGATGGGCGAGCAAAGCGAAGCCAATCCCTACCCCAATAACAAGGAAACGAAAATCAAAACAAACACCACCAGGTGTTTGCCGATTTCTTGCAAAGGATTCCCAACCAAGGACGGGCAAGCGAAGCGAAGCCAATCCCGACCCTAACAAAAGAAGAAAACAAATCAGAACAAACACAGCAAAATTACAGCTACCACCTTTCTCATTTCACCTCAAAAAAAACATACAACTATGGAAAAAGAAGAACTCAAAGACATAGAATTCATGCTTTGCGACTGCGAAAGCATTGAGCATCAAATCACACTAAGAAAAGACGACGAGTTGAAGGATATCTACATGACAATACATCTCAAGCCATTTCCTTGGTACAAACGCATTGCCAACGGCATAAAATACATATTCGGATACCGCTGCGCTTACGGCGATTTTGACGAATTCATCCTCAGCCACAAACATGCCGACACATTAAGAAAAATAGCAGATTTCCTGTCTAAATAATAAAAAAGAATAAAGCGCAAAAAAGACCGAAACCAAACGGTTTCGGCACCCATTTTTATGATTTACGCTTTTTATTATTGTACTCCTCTACATTTTTATCCCACCGCTTGATAAAGCCGGGTTTCCAATCAAAGAACACCGAAATCAATGCAAAAGGGAGCATTAGCGGAATAAGCAAGATTGTCAATAAACCAGAGAATATTGATTTTCTATTAAATATCAATATTACGACAATCACACATAACAGCCAGATAATGCCGTGCCCGGGTGCGAATAAAAATGCAAACTGTATCATACTCACTTTCTTACCTTCAAAAATACACACAAACGAGCAATAAAAACAAAGTCCACTTCAATATTTTTCAAAGAGAGCGCAAATCCCAAAGTTGCAGTTCAAAAATATTTCAAGTTACCGAAATAAAAAAAGCAACGATATAGCAGTTACCCCAGGACACCCCTACAATGTTCACCCCGACAGAACGCAGCGACGAGGGATTTCCAAAACGTAGGTTGAGCCTCCCGCACGGTCGATACGACACGAATGATGAGTTTTGAAGTACTGGATCAACATCTATATTATTACCTAAAAAGCGAGAGGTTGCATTTTCCCGAATACCTACAACTTCAAGAATCCCCATCAGCGGAAACCCAAAGCACCCATTCTTTGTTATTACAAGAAAAAACAAAGCAATGACCTACCTTTGGATTCTTCTGGCAGTATCACTCGCCACATCGGCAGTCGGATGGATTTACTTTATCTACTTCTTCAGCATTGGCTACGGACTTTCAATCGCCGCATTGGCGGCAGCCGCAACAATCATTTTCGCCGACAGCATCACACTGCCCGCCACAATATTCTGCTGCACATTATTTATATACGGCATACGGCTTGCCGGATACCTGTTCGTGCGCGAAAAGAAATCGCCGTCGTACAAACAGATTCTCTATCAACCCGACAGCAAAGAGCGCAAACCCATACCAGCAATGCTTATGATCTGGATTTCATGTGCCTTGCTGTATGTGGGACAAATAAGCCCCATCACATTCTACCTCTACAACACCGCCCAAGGAGCCGATACCGACACCGCGTGGGTTTGGGCAGGCGCCGCAATAACATTCGCAGGCTTTGCCATTGAAACAATCGCCGACACACAGAAGAGCATGGCAAAGAAAAGAAACCCCAAGCAATTCATCAGCACAGGACTCTACAGCATTGTGCGCTGCCCCAACTATTTCGGCGAAATACTCCTGTGGAGCGGCAGCTTCATCACCTGCATTGGCGCCGGCTGCACAGCATGGCAATGGATTATAGCATCACTGGGATACACAGGCATCATATACGTAATGTTCAGCGGAGCACGCCGCCTCGAACTGCGACAACAAGAAACTTACGGCAACAACCCGCAGTTCCGGGCATACATCAAGCAACGCCCGCTACTGATTCCATTGCTGCCGATATACAGCCTTGCAAAATTCAAATGGCTGAAGGCATAACAAAAAAAAGAAGAACAACCTTTCGAGTCGTTCTTCTTTTTATATCTAAGCCTTTCGGCAGTAATTACTTCTTCAAAGCCTCGTCTGCTTTTGCCTGAGGCATCATCTCCTCAGAGAACATATAAGCACCGGTCTTAGGTGATTTAACCAATTTTACAACCTTTACAAACTTCTCCTTATCACCTGTCTGGAGGGTTGCAACCGCTTTCTTAGCCATCTCTTATTACTTAATTTCTTTGTGAACTGTTACTCTCTTCAAATATGGGTTGTATTTCTTCAACTCCAAACGCTCAGTTGTGTTCTTGCGGTTCTTTGTGGTGATGTAACGAGACATACCTGGAACACCGCTGTTCTTCTGCTCAGTGCACTCAAGGATTACCTGAACACGATTTCCTTTTACCTTCTTAGCCATACTACTTTCCTCCTTTAATTAATCGAGTACTTTAATTTCCTCCCAAGCAACGTGGCCATTCTTTACAGCAGCCTTCAAAGCTGCATCGAGACCTACTCGGTTAATAGTTTTCAACCCCGCTGCACTCACGCGCAACTGAATCCAACAATTCTCCTCTACATAGAAGAATTTCTTCTTAAACAAGTTCACATTGAAAAGACGCTTTGTCTTTCTGTTTGAGTGTGAAACATTGTTGCCCACCATAGCTTTCTTACCGGTGATTTGACAAATCTTAGACATCTCTATATATTTTTTTGTTATTCTTTTGATACCTACTCAAAACAGAGTGCAAAGATATACGATTTTGCACAACCTTGCAAACAAAAACATAATTATTTTTCTTTTTTAGCAAAAATCCCCGACCGCTAAGTCATCATTTTGCCTCAAGCAACGTTTCATACATAAAACGCAGAGCCTCATACGTCGCATTGCCGACATTCTGCAAACGCCCCGCATCGCGCAGCTGCAATTTCATGGTCTTTACGGCCTCACCGGCCTTCACAGCCACCCACACAGTGCCTACTGGTTTTTCGGGTGTTCCACCACCCGGCCCGGCAATGCCCGATGTTGCAATGGCACAATCGGCCGCCATCAAGCGGGCCACACCACCAACCATCTGCCGCACAACCTCTTCACTCACGGCACCCACCGCAGCCAACGTATCGACCGACACGCCAAGCACCCCACTCTTAACATCATTGTGATAGGCAACCACCGCACCGCGCATCACTGCCGAACTACCCGCTACCGATGTTATAGCCTGCGACACTGCACCACCCGTACAACTCTCGGCCGTTGCTATTGTGAGCGAACGCTCTGCAAGCGCAGAAACAAGTTCCATAGCCAGTTCACGGGTCACGTCAGAGGTACACATATTTATATATTATATAGTTGTACGCGAAAAGGCCGGTTGATCCATAGCACAGAAGTCGTTATCAAGGTACTTATAGTAGCCCACAATGCCAATCATTGCAGCATTGTCGGTAGTGAAACCGAATTTCGGTATGAATATATCCCACTTGTAACGCTTTGCATAATCGGCATAAGCCTGGCGAAGCGCGGTGTTCGCCGACACGCCACCCGACAGCGCAATACGTTTGATACCCAACGCCTTCGACGCCTTGTATAGCTTATCCATGAGCACAGCCACCACCGTTGCCTCGAACGATGCCGCCAAATCCTCCTTGTGTTCCTCGACATAGTTCTCGTTCTCGGCAACAAGTTTACGCAGTGTATAAAGGAATGATGTCTTCAGGCCGCTGAAGCTATAGTCGAAACCGGGAATATGAGGTTTACTGAACTTGTAGGCCTCGGGGTTACCCTGACGCGCCAGGCGGTCAATGATTGGACCACCGGGATAGCCAAGTCCCATAACCTTGGCACATTTGTCCATCGCCTCACCGGCTGCATCGTCTATTGTCTGGCCAATAATCTCCATATCCTTGTAGCTGTTTACCTTCACAATCTGCGAGTTACCGCCCGACACCATGAGGCACAGGAAGGGATACTCGGGAGCACGGTGCTCCACACCATCTTCTTTTATGAAATGTGCCAGAATGTGACCTTGCAGATGGTTCACCTCAATCATTGGTATACGTAACGAAGCCGCCAATCCCTTGGCAAACGACACACCCACAAGCAACGACCCCATGAGTCCGGGGCCACGTGTAAAGGCAATGGCCGTGAGCTGCTCCTTTTCTACACCCGCTCTTTTGAGCGCAGCGTCAACAACCGGAACAATATTCTGTTCATGGGCACGCGAAGCAAGTTCGGGCACCACGCCACCATACTGCTCGTGCACAGCCTGACCCGCAGTGACATTGGAGAGAACCACATCGTTCCTCATCACAGCCGCCGATGTATCGTCACACGACGACTCAATGGCCAATATGTATATATCTTTCTTTTCCATAATAAACTCAAAAAGCATATTGAGATATCTCACATACGTTCGATATGACACTTTACTGCAAAGGTAGTAACAAACGAGCGAGACAATATCAAGTTTACTTGAATATCTCACAGCGAGTGAAGAAAACCTTCGCAGTTTACTGCAAAGGTAGTAATTTATTTCCATTATTTCACTACCTTTACCAAGACAATGAGCACAACGGGCTCAAGACCGAAAATAAAAAAGCACCGCGACATACGTTTATCGTGAAAAACGCGTTAGTAGAAAGAATACACAGCAAAAATGAGATTGAGGATATACACAACAATACTGATGTTTTTCGCCATCATTGCCGGGGCTGCTGCGCAAAAGGTCACCTTCAAGGGCCGCATCACCGACGAGAACCACAACCCTGTGGAGGTGGCAAGCATTGGTGTGCAAGGCGAGGCCAAAGGCACCGTCGCCGACCTCAACGGCTACTACACACTCACCTGCGAGAGCAAGGACAGCCTCACACTCATCTACTCCATGGTTGGCTACCAGACACGCAAACGCACATTCAAAAACCCTGCCGACACACTCATTGTCAACGTAATGCTGCCATCAATGGACGTTGCGCTTCAACAGGTCGATGTCGTTGACCGCGAGAAACAGATGGGCAGCACACAGAAGATTGACCTGCCCGGCAAGCTGCGCCTGCAGCCATCGGCAACAGGCAATGCCATCGAAGACCTCATAAAGTCACAGGCCGGCGTGAGCTCGCACAACGAACTCAGTTCACAATACAATGTGCGTGGCGGCAACTTCGACGAGAACAGCGTCTATGTAAACGGCATAGAGGTATACAGACCACTGCTCATACGTGCCGGACAGCAGGAGGGCCTCAGCTTCCTCAACCCCGATATGGTGAGCGCCGTCTCCTTTTCAACCGGAGGCTTCGAGGCCAAATATGGCGACAAGATGTCGTCGGTACTCGACGTCACCTACCGCAAGCCACGCGAGTTCGAGAGCACCGTCTCGGCCAGTTTGCTTGGCGCCAGCGCATATGTAGGTTGGGGCAACAACAAGGTAAGCATCTCAAACTCCGTGCGTTACAAGAGCAACAGCTACCTCTTTGGCACGTTCGACACCAAAGGCGAGTACAAGCCAAGCTTCGTCGACTACCAGGCATTCATTGACTGGCGCATCACAGACAAGCTCAACGTCAGTGTCATTGGCAACATCTCGCAGAACAAGTACAATTTCACCCCAAGCGACCGCACTACAAGCTTTGGAACCCTTGAGGACGTCAAGCAGTTCAAGGTCTATTTCGACGGTTGGGAGAGCGACATATTCCGCACTTTCTTTGGCGCTGCGGCCGTCAACTTCACCCCCAACCAGTACCACCAGTTCACCCTGCAGGCATCGGCATTCCACACCGACGAATCCGAGACCTATGACATCATGGGCGAATATTGGCTCGACGAGATAAACACCGACCAGACAATGGGTGTGGGACGCTACATGGAGCATGCACGCAACTACCTAAAGGCCAACGTGCAGACAATATCGTTCACCGGCAAGCACTACCTGAAGAGCAACGACATACGTTGGGGCATCGACTGGAAACGCGAATCCTTCAATGACAACCAACGCGAGTGGGAGCTGCGCGACTCACTGGGCTACAACGTGCCCGTGGCAGGCAACGGCCTGCGCCCCGTCTACAGCCTCACATCGCAAACCTCATACACCAGCAACCACATCAGCGCCTACCTGCAGGACACCTACAAGGTAAACACCGGCATCGGCCTCATATCCGTCAATGCCGGCGTGCGCGCATCGTGGTGGCAGTGGAACAACGAGTTCATCGTCTCGCCACGCGCCAGCGTAGGACTCATACCCAAGTTCTGCGACGACCTCACATTCCGCTTTGCCACAGGCGTCTACTACCAGACACCGTTCTACAAGGAGATGCGCGACACCACCACCGTTGGCGGAATAACCACCGTGACACTAAACAGGGATATCAAATCGCAGCGCTCCATTCACGTGGTACTTGGTTGCGACTACCATTTCACCCTCTACGGCCGCCCGTTCAAGTTCACCGCCGAGGCCTACTACAAGAAACTCGACAACCTTATACCTTATAATGTTGACAACGTGCGCATTGTCTACTATGGCGAGAACTGCGCCAAGGGCTATGCCACCGGCCTCGACATGAAACTGTTCGGCGAGTTCGTGCCGGGCACAGACTCCTGGCTCACGTTCTCCGTCATGGACACCAAGGAGCGCATCAACGGCGGCGACTGGATTCCACGCCCCACCAACAGCCGTTTTTGTGCCTCACTGCACTTCACCGACTATTTCCCCGGCACCGACCGTTGGAAAATGAGCCTGCAGGGCACATATGCCGACGGACTACCCTTTGGCCCACCACACAGCGGCCGCGAGCGACACGTCTTCAACGCCCCCGCCTACCGCCGCGTGGACATAGGCATGTCCTACCGCCTGCTCGATAACGAGGAGCGCCACTACCGCACCGGCGTGCGCAGCTGGTTCAAGAACGTATGGCTTGGTGTTGACGCCTTCAACATCCTTGGCATCAACAACGTAAACTCCTACTATTGGGTAAAAGACATCAACAACTACAACTACGCCGTGCCCAATTACCTCACCGGCCGTCTCATCAACGCACGTATATTGATGGAGTTCTGATCTCCATTAAAGTCAGGGAAAACACAATAAGAACCAGAAGGAGCATCCCTTCTGGTTCTTATTCACCCCTCCCTCGCACCTTAAAAACACTGACATTTTGTTAGCAAAATAGTCTTTTTGCTGACAATTTTACCCCCCCGCATTAAACGCCCATTTGTTGACAAAAACTCACACATAAAAAGTACAAATGTTACACAATATTTTTGCTTGTAACATATTTTAACACTACCTTTGCAATCCTTTTCGGCAGCAGGGTATTTTCTTGCCCAAGATGCAGAAATCACGAACAACTTACAACTAACAACAACTATCACTATCATTCTACAAGGACAACGCAGCCACGCCAATGGCTACTGTCATTCTTGTGGACTATGAGTATATTAGTGATAGCATACCCCAAACAAGGGTACGCTATTTTTTTGATACTATAGAACCACAGATACTATGAAAAAAGCACTCTTTTTACTGGCGGTGCTGACAATGATGTTCACACTGCCCGCCACAGCACAGCAAAAAGTTGACATTGAAATCGACGGAGTTGAGTACACTTTCACCCTTAACTCACCGGCAAACGGCGAAGCGACACTGGAGATGAACGGCAATGGTAACAGCAACTACACTGGCGAGTTCGTTATCCCCAGTGAGTTTACATACAACAGCAACAGCTACACCGTTACCGCAATTGGAGACAATGCATTCAAAGGAAGTGATGCCACAAGTATAACAATTCCGGCAACCATCAAGCTACTTACTGCCAACGCACTGAAAAACTGTACATCATTGATAACAATCGTGTGCGATCCTACCACTCCGCCGGCGGTTACAAACAATACATTCAAGAACATCAGCCCCAACAAAATCACCTTGGTTATTCCGGCAACATCCTTAAACCTGTATATGGAGGCAGATGGCTGGAAGGATTTCTTATACAACCCTGCCGATGACACTGATACCGGTGGTGCAATTGTCATCAAGACAAACTACGAAATCTACGACAGTGAGACGCTGTTCTTGGAGAAGCCAATCACATTTGAAAACAGCCAGCAGACCACCGACCCTGCGTACAACGAGTACAACATGGTGTCCTACATCCGCAACTTCAAGAACACCAACTGGCAGGCGTTGTATGTTCCCGTAGAGTTGGTTTACAGCGACTGGAGTGAGATGTTCGAGATTTGCAAGGTGCACAGCATTCTGGAGGCTGGCAACATGTTCTATGCAATGGCCAATATTGTTGAGGACAAGGTTGAGCCACATAAGCTTTACCTAATAAAAGCAAAGGAGGTTGGAGAGCATACAATAACTGTATCAAAGACACATAGAACAGACACCGACGGCGACGCACTGCACCGTGTATACACAAGTAATACCAACACAGACGGCACTGCACCCGTCATTGCCACAAGCGAGAGCTTCAATGGCGCAAGCGGCACAACTTACACCTTCACCGGCCAGTATGCAGCAACAGCACTGAAAGAGGCCGACCACACACAGCCACCCTACCTCTATGCAATGACAGGTGGCGAACTCAAGAGACCCAACCCCGCCAATACAAGCGGCATTCCGTTGGGCGCATTCCGTTGGTGGTTGAAGGTCACCCCACCAGCAAGCGCACAAGGACTAATGTTCAGCACCGGCAAGATTGACCACAGCGGCACAACCGATGTAGAGGGCATCATGATTGACCTTAACGAGATTGAAGGTCTTGACATCTACTACGACCTCAGCGGCCGCTCGGTAGAGAACCCCACAAACGGCATCTACATCAAGAATGGCAAAAAGGTTCTCGTTAAATAAAACGAGAACTTAGAGATTACGACACTTTCAAAGTCACATCCTTCAAAGTTCGCACACAACAACACACAAACAGGAAAAACACTATGAAAAAGAGATACACATCACCATTTGCCGAAATAATTGAACTTGGAACCACAAACCTCATTGCCGTATCAATCCCGGGAGAAACTCCAAAGCCCGACAACGACTGGGCCGACAGCTACGATGCCGGAGAGTACCGCAGCGACTGGGAAAACATCTGGGCAAACATGTAATAGAAAGAGAACTACGTAAACATAATAAATATCCGCTCTTGTTCATTAATGGACAAGAGCGGATATTTATTTACCCACCGGCTTGGCAGAGTGTGATTCCTGTCTTACTGCGAGAACAGTCAAGCACACGCAGTGTGGTTAAATTTTTCGCCAACAAGTTTATACATAACAAGAGATGAAGGCTTCAATGCCTTCATCTCTTGTTATGTATAAGAACACGTATTAAGTTTTCCGCTTTAACCGCACTTTGTGCGATTGAACCTCGGCTGCACTCGCTGTGAAACGCTAAAGCAAGCTTTGCGTTTCGCTCGTTGGCACGAGCTTTCAGTTTTCAGTTTTAACCTTTTACATGTTGGCCCAAATGTTTTCCCAGTCGCTGCGATATTCGCTGCTCAAGGCGTCACCTTCGCCAACATAGTCATCGTCGCCGCCCGATTCAAGGGCACTCTGGCAAATCATTGCAGCAGTAAATATGCTGTATTCACAAATCTCGGGAGTAATATAGTTTTTCTTTGTTTTCATAGTCCAGTCTTTCTTAGTTATTTCACAATAATCTTCTTGCCGTTTACAATGTAGAATCCCGGCGAGGTAATACCCTCGAGTCTGCGTCCCTGTAAATCGTATATGGCTTCGTGCTCTTCCCTTTCAACCTCCACTTCATCAATACCGGTAGTGTCGTGTCCTTTACCGCCGACGGCAAACGAGAATCCCGATGCCGACACAGCTGCCGAATAGGGCAACCAAGCACGGTGGGCCTGATTGATGAATGTCGGTTTTGTTACATAACTCAAGCCACGCTCAGCAGCAGATACCATCTTCACCTTAAACATGCCGACTTTGCTGTTCTTCTTGCTAAGGATGTGGTGCTGAATTCCGTCGCGCTCACTGATGAGTCTTGCATCATGTGTACCCTCGAGTCGGTTGCGCGCTTCAAGGTCGGCAATCTCTTCGAGCACTGCATCATCCTTGTCGGCATCATCGGCGTCGTAATTGATTGGGAAATAGTGTACACCGGCCTCGGCTTTTATGAGCACAGGCATACCGGCAGGGATTATACCACAATTAATCTGTTCAACATTGAACACCTCGGTACCATTTGGATAGGCCTCGTAATCGATTGCATAAAGGTGATTTCCATTGGCAATCTCCTTACCTGTAAGGATGTAGGCTGTGACGCCGTCAGGTATTTCAAGTTCCACAGGCACGCAGAGCGATGTCATCTTAGCCGACGACACCTCAACAGGCAATTCGGTCACGAGTTCAATGCTCCAGTCATACTTTCTATTAGTGCTGTTGCCGGCGCTGACACTGATACCTGCAGCAGTAGTAGCATTTGTAATATTGTCGCACAGGTAATTGTTGCCACCAAATGCCCAAGCATAATACCCTTCACTGTCTGTTCTTGACGGGTGTATGAATACATCCTGCGAGTTATAAGCCTCGTCGTCAAGCGGCAGATTATCTTCCTTGAACACAACCTTTCCTCCCTCTGTCACAGCCTGTATGTAACGGCCGGTGTTGAATGACAGGATGTTTGTTGCACCATCGGCGTTGCCGTCCACTGCGTAGAACACTGATGTTGCGGCAACTTTATCGTTGATGTTACCCGAAGCATCGGTTATGGCACCCATGGCTAGTGTTCCACCGTTCATGCCCGATTGCAGGTAATTGAGCGACACGCGACCACGTATGCGGTAGTAATAACCTGCAGGCGGTGTGTTGAGGTGGAAGTTTACAAAGTGCTGCTCAAGTGCGTCAACAAACGATGTAATAACCTCGGGGGTGTAATCGGATGTGCCGCTGAGGTACTCCTCCAATATCTTTGCTGCGCCCTTGTTGTAGTGCGTAGTGGCTGTGGCAAACAAATTGTCAAAACCATCTTTTGTCAAGCTGTTCTCGCCCTTGTTGTCATAGTGGTATTTGCCCAATTGGGTTGCAGTGGCATCATAATTGTCGTTGTAATTTTTCGCAATTGTATATAACTCTCCGAACTTGGCAAGAGCGTCAACTACTGCCATGTGGTCGCTGTTTGTTGCGTTAAGGCCATAAATCTGTGCCGATGTTCCCACGTATGTAAAGTACCAGGCTGCATTCTTGTTGCCTTCTGTGGTTGCTGGTGAGCTTACTACACCAAGGTCCATGTATTCATCGACCATAAGATAGTCATTGCCATTGTACAGACGGATTGAATATGCGTCGCGTCCGCTTTCATACAGTTCGTTCCAGCCCTCAACGCTCTCAATACTCGAGTGTTGTGCATTCATAAGCAGTATGTTGCCTATGGCACTTTTCATTTCGGTCGCGTTCACCGGTTCAACGACGGTACTTTCCAGTTTGTAATTGGTAAACCACTGGCGTGCATCCCATTCGTTGGTTTCGACACCTGCGAATGATTTGTTATTCTCATCACATTTTATAGCCCAGTCGGATGAATATCCATCTTCCCATGCCGATGAGATTACAAACATAGGACTGCATTTAGAGTTCTTGAACTCCTCGAGCGCGTCAGCCATCAACTTGCCCTTTTCATACTTTGCATCATCGGTAGTCTGTTGTTTGAAGACTGTTAAAGCATTCTGCAACGCAACCCTTTTGTCATAGCGGTATTGACCCGGCTGTGGTGTCGCTCCATTTGCGGCTACCTTGCCATTCTCTACTGTGTTGTTGTCGAGATAGTATTGGCTTTCCAAAGCTATGAGCTCCGAAGCATAAACCTTTATCTTATCCTCATACAGTGCTGTACCGTAGAAACCTTTGATTGTAGCAACACAAGCATCTACATCGTTATTGTGTGGAAGAATGTAGAATTCGGAGATCGTGAAGGCCTTGTCACCGACATTTACTCCCTCAATGGTAAAGCGCAGATGAGTATATGACGGGCAGTTTATAAGGTCCGAGAAGTAGAACATTTCGTCGCGCATGTTCGTCTCTACCGTTGTGATATCTGTAAACGATGTGCCGTTGTTGCTGCCCGATACACGTATCTTGACCGGACGGCCCGAAGTTGTCTGCAAACTTGCCTTTATGTAGAAGTAGAATGATGTCACAGCTTTGCCGTCAAGGTCGGCCTGCAGGTAGTGATTCTCACCGGTAGAGCCCTCTACTGTGGTAAGTGAAGTAACGTAAGAGCCGTCGGTCAGCAGGCATGTTGAGGTTCCATCCTCAACATCGGCATTTGTCGAGTATTTCTCGCAAGGCTCTTTTACGAGTCCCTCATTCAACTGCAGATAGTGCGGATATTGCCAAGCCATATTTGCAGCAAGGCTATAGAAATTGTCGGTAATCTCCACATCGGCAACAGGAATGAGTACCCACTTTGCTCCGGCTGCATTCTGATTGGAAACACATTTGACATTCTTTGTATCACCATCAGTAAGACAAAGATATGCGTTGCTTATATCTACAGAGATAAACTGTACCACAGCTGATGTTACGACATCACCCGATGTCTGAGGGTTCGATACTGTCATCTTCCAAGTTCCTGCCATATTGGCATCGGACGTCATGCCGACATTTGTAACCCCATCGGACGATTCCGGGATTGCAATGTACATGTTTGAAGCTTCGTTATATATGCGGAATGTCTCACCCTCGACAAATTCCACCTTCCAAACATTTGTGTGAGTCTTTTGGACATTATTGATAGTCAAATATGTCGAGTTGGTCGATAGATATTTCTTATCCGTTGCGTTAGGGTTTGTGCCATTGAAGATTTCCGCATAATTGAAAGAGGTTGTCAACGATTCTTTGTATCTATCAACGATTTCTGTTGCCGTTTTAATATCGGCAAGGGTTGTTGAAAGCTTTGTGTGGTCATTATCTGTAAGACCGCCATTACCCCAACCTTTAAGTGTGTATCTGTCAATAAGCGCTATGACAGTAGCCCAATTGAAGCCCCAAGATGTAGACGTATTCACAGTATTGTAGGCGTCATCGATGAGTTTGTTCAGTCCCATTATGTCGCCAAAGTCGGTAATCTGCTCGAAAACCCATACCGAGCCGGGGTCGCTTCCCAAGTAGAGGTCGACCTTGCCTGTCGATTCGTTGTAGTGGAAAGCATCCGATGCAGCAGTGTTACCCGATTGCGAGATAAACACGCCACCGGTAGTTGTCTTTATCTGGAATGCAGTTCCACTTTCGTCCCATTTGTTTGGTGCCACGCACAAACGTTGAGTACCTGCCGCATAGTTGTGAATATACGCAGCATTGGCATTTCCTGTCACATAGAACATCGCACAGGTATCAAGGGCATAGACTCCGTCAACAGTTTTTGGCGATGTTGTCATTGAAAACTTGAATCCCTCATAGCGAAGATATTCGCCGGTCTTGGCATTCTTGATAGTGTACCAAGTCGCGTTGTTTCTCTCAGTAGTCTTGTTGTTGTTGGTTGAAGAGAATGTTGGCGACTGAGCAAAAGCAGTCAATGTGACAAAGCACATGACTGCCGCAAAAATCAATCTGATTTTGTTCATATATAGTATTGTTTAGTATTTGTGTCTGTCTACATCTCTCGCCAGAGATGGTATAGTATAGTTGTAAGTTTTTCCAGAGATTCGAGTGACAAAAATTCAACAAGCAGAGCGTGTTTTTCATTCATACTTTTTGTCAGCCCAATTGACGCTACAAAATTATAAATTTTACTTCACATAGCAAAAATTTTTTTTAGCAAATATTTCTACATTTTTTGTACAAAACTACTAAATACCAAACATTTATTGAAAACTTTTATAAGCAAAACACAAAAAGGGGCAGACAACCGCATAGAGTACAGTCCCACAATTACAACAATGACAAAAAATGACAAATTGCAAGCCAACAAAAGCGCAAAAAACAAATTACAGCACGCAAACAACTGTAACAACTGACATTTTGCCACCCCCCCCAGTTGACAAATGCAATTAAAACGAGGTATAAAATATCATTTTGTCAAAAGAAAAGCAGCATTTACGTCAGTCTGCAAAAGAATAATTTTGGAGAATTTTAAACCTTTTACAGAAACCGGTGTCAAATAAAAGCAGAGTAAAAGAATAAACAAAAAACTGATTGTATTATGAAAACACGCGTATTGATTATTGCATTGGCGGTGGCATTCACATCATTCGCCAATATACAGGCAAAGCCACAAGGGGAGAAGAAGTTGGAGTTCCGCGCCATGAAGATGGCAAACAAGCTCAAAGTAGACGATTCACAGAAAGAAAAATTCATTGAATTATATCAGGAATATCTTGAAGACAAGGCGGCTTGCCGTCCACAACTTGTCATTGGCAAGGAGCTTACCGATAAGCAGGTGAAGAGCAACTTGGAGGAGATGATGAGTGTCCGCAAGAAGAGCTTGAAGATTGACAAGAAATATTACAAGAAACTTGCAAAGGTGCTCAACGCTAAGCAGCTTGATATGATTTTCGGTTTCAAGGCACAGAAGGAAAAGAACCGCAAAGACATGAAGGCAATGCCTCCACGCCGCTTTGGCAAGCCAGGTGCGCCACAGGGCAAACGCCACATGCCGGATATGTTCAAGAAAGGAGACGATTGCAAAAAGAATTGCAGAATGAAGGATGCCTGCAAGAAGGGCCCAAAAGCCGATAAATGCAAGAAGAATGCCGATTGCAAGAAAGAGTGCAGAAAGAAGGCTGATTGCAAAAGAGATTGCAAGAAGTAATAACAGAAAACTACTGAATCTCTCCCGTAGGTGTTACACTTACGGGAGAGATTTTGTTTAAATATCCACTAACACAACATTTTGAGATATCTCCCATGCGGTCGATATGACATTACCGTTGCCGTAGAAATTTAGAGTGGAAGTTCGCTTATAGTGTTATTCTACTGAGTATATAGTATAATACAACCACCCCCAGTACCAATTGAGGTACAGGAGGCGGATATTCTAATTACTTGAATGCGTCGAGGTTATGCTGCTCATAGAGGTTCTTACCCTCGGCGGTATAAAGGATGTCGATACGTTCCTTATAGAATTTCTCGACCTTGCCGCGGACAACCTTCATTGTACTGTTCATCATACCGTTCTGCTCGGTGAAGGCCTCGGGCAACACTGCAAAGCAGCTTGGCAACCAGCGCTCGGGGAACATTCCGGCATTCACACCACCCTTCTTGAATGAATCGACATCAGCCTTTACCAAGTCGCAAGCAGCCTTGCGTCCCTCCTCGGTAGTGAGGTCGAGGTTCTTCTCGGCAAGCGCACGTTTGATATTATCCTTGTTGGGCACAATGAGAGCTGTGGTACATGGTGATTGGTTGTTATAGAGAATAACCTGGTCAACGGTTGGGCATAGGCTCACAAAAGCCTCCTCAATGCCCTCGGGGCTATACTTGTCGCCATCGCTCGAAATCAAGAGACTCTTGAAGCGTCCCTTGACATAGAGCAAACCCTCGCTCGACATATATCCAAGGTCGCCGGTGTAGAGATAGCCGTCACGCACAGTCTCGGCTGTAGCAGTAGGATTCTTCCAATAGCCGGCCATGACATTCTCGCCCTTTACAACAATCTCACCAAGCTCGCCTGTAGGCAGTTCCAGACCGTCGGCATCACATATTTTGAGTTCGATTGGTGTGACAAGCTTGCCGCTTGAACCAAAACGGTAGAGGTCGGGGCCGTTGGATGAAATGACAGGGGTAGCCTCGGAAAGACCATATCCCTGGAACATTGGCATGCCCACGCCAAGGTAGAAGTGCTGCAAGTCCTTGTCGAGCAAAGCACCACCACCTACAAAGAAACGCAATTCACCACCGAAATTCTCGCGAACCTTTGAGAAGATGAGTTTGTCGAAGAGAGCAACAAGCGGTTTAAGGAACACACGCATGCCCTTTGAGTCGAGACTGCTCTCGCCGTAATACTTCTGGCGCACAGCAATACCCCAATTGAAAAGTCTTTCGGTAAACTTGCCCTTTGCACGGATGGCGGCCTCGATGTTCTTCTTAAATGTCTTTGCCAAGGAAGGGACAGAGAGAATGAAATGAGGACGTACCTCTTTAATATTAAGAGGTATGTTCTTCAATGTCTCGAGACCGGTGCGGCCCACCTGTACGGTTGCTGCGGTAGCACCCTTTGACATCATGATGTAAAAACCTACAACGTGTGCAAAGCAGTGGTCGAGAGGCAGGATGATAAGTGTGCGCCAGCCTTCGTCAATGTGCACAAGTGTCGATGCCTGCTCAACATTGGCGGTGTAGTTGCGGTGTGTGAGCACAACACCTTTTGGGTCGGCTGTAGTGCCGCTGGTATAGGTAATTGTTGCAATGTCATCATTCACAAGTGACTGACCAACGGCGAGGAACTCCTCCATTGTATGCTCTGCAAGGAACTTGTCACCCATCTTGAGCACCTCATCCACATGCATTTCGCCATCCTCAAGTTCCCCCGCATTGCCAAAGACAATAACCTTCTTCACCAGGTCGAGTTTATCCTTGATTGCACGGATTTTCTTGAGCTGGTAATTTGAGACAAAGATATATTTGACATCACCATGCACAAGACGGAACAGCAGGTCGTTGCTCTCCTCGAGCTTTATTGAGAGTGGCACATTCACCGCGCCGGCATAGAACATTGCAAGCTCACCGATTACCCACATGTTGCAACCCTCGCTAAGGAGCGCCATGTTGTCGCCTTTCTTAACGCCAAGCGCCTGAAAACCGGCACCCAGGCGGTATACCTGCTCCTTGACCTGTGCATAGGTTGTTGGTTTGAATCCTTCTTTCTTGTCTGTCTTTTCCAAGAGGAAAGTATTGTTTGGATATAAACGAACCGATTCCTCAAAAAGATCTACCAATGTTTTTTTCATAACAGTTTTATTTTCATGAATAGGGGCACGGGAATGTGTTACCCGGCTGCCCTTCCTTAGTTAAACTGCTGCGAAGATAGTAAAAAACCTATCATGCAGCATGCGGTAAGGTGTTTTTGTTTCTCACAAGCGTGCAAATTCGTATAAAAAGGACAAAAAAGATAAAAAAGTTCTCACTTTTGCTCGCTGTTATATTCTACAGCAATCCTCAACCTTAATTGTTTACTTATATTTTGGTAATAATATAGATGTTGACCCGGCGGCCCTGTCATACTGAGCAAAGCGAAGTATCTCTGTTCTTCGTGGTTATGAGATCCTTCACATCCGTTCAGGATGACAAATTCGCGAATAATGTCAACATTGGTCAACTGCTATATTATTACCTATATTTTTCTTCAAGTCGTTGACAACATGCGCTAATCGTGACCCGCACGGCACAAACTATGTCTGTGCTACGTGCGACCTATCACTGCGCATGTATCGATTTTGTAAACAAAATTCTATACGTGCTTTTTGTCGCGCAAAAAGCACCAAAAACGCCCGGCACACGGAAAAATACATAAACAATCAACGGCACCCCTCAAGGTGCCGTTGATTGTTTATATAAATAGGTATGGTATCAGATGCCCATTGCCTTCTTCATGGCCTCAATGGTTGCATCGGCCTTGGCGCAAGCATCGGCATAGCAGTTGCGGCAACCCATCTTGCCCTTTGCCTCCATGTAGAACTTGATCTTTGGCTCAGTTCCCGAAGGACGCACAGACACCTTGTTACCGCTCTCGGTGAAGTACTGGAGTACGTTAGATGGCTCCGGCATGTCAATGTCGGTTACGTTGCCCTCGCCGTCGACCTGCTTCATAGCCTTGAAGTCCTTGTAGCATACAACCTTCTCGCCGGCCATCTCCTTGAGAGGATTAGCGCGGAAGTTCTCCATCATTTGGCGAATCTCGTCGGCACCGCTCTTACCGGGCTTTACAACGTTCACTGTAACCTCCTTTGAGAAGCCATACTCTACATAGATATCCATGAGCATCTCATAGAGTGTCTTGCCGTTGTCCTTTGCCCAAGCAGCAACCTCGGCAATGAGGCTACAAGCCGAAACAGAGTCCTTGTCGCGGCAGAAATCCTCGGCCAAGAAACCGAAGCTCTCCTCGCCACCACCAATGTACTGTGCAACACCCTCGTTGTCGCGGATAACCTTTGCAATCCACTTGAAACCGGTGTAGCAGTCATACATCTTGATGTCGTTCTTCTCGGCAATCTCCTTGATAACCTCGGTGGTAACGATTGTCTTTACGACGAACTCCTTACCTGTCATCTTGCCAAGTGCACGGTACTGGGTGATGATATAGTAGAGGAAAATCATACAGGTCTGGTTACCGTTGATGATAGCCCACTCGCCCTTGCTGTCCTTGCAAGCGATTGCAAGACGGTCGGCATCGGGGTCAGACGCCAATACCAAATCGGCATCGATCTTCTTTGCCAGATTGATGGCCATTGTCATAGCCTCGGGGTTCTCGGGGTTAGGAGAAACAACTGTTGGGAAGTTGCCGTCCTTAACCATCTGCTCCTCTACACAGTGGATGTTCTCGAAGCCCCACTGACGCAACGACGCAGGAATCATCACTCTACCACAACCGTGGATTGGAGTGTAGACAATCTTCAAATCCTTGTGACGTGCAATTACATCGGGAGCAATTGAGAGGGTGTGTACCTTATCGAGGAACGCCTTGTCAACCTCCTCACCGATAACCTCAATGAGTGCAGGGTTACCTGTGAACTTGATATCCTCGACCTTTACACTCTCAACGTGCTTGATTGTGTTTACATCATGTGGAGAGAGCATCTGTGCACCATCGTCCCAGTATGCCTTATAGCCGTTATACTCTTTGGGGTTGTGGCTGGCAGTGATGTTCACACCACTCTGGCAACCCAAGTGACGGATGGCGAATGAGATTTCGGGTGTTGGGCGGAGGTCCTCAAAGAGATATACCTTGATACCGTTGGCCGAGAAGATGTTTGCTGAAATCTCGGCAAACAGGCGGCTGTTGTTACGGCAGTCGTGACCTACAACAACTGAAATCTGCTCCAAGTCCTTGAAGCACTCGTTAAGATAGTTTGCAAGACCCTGTGTAGCCTTGCCCACTGTGTATATGTTCATGCGGTTGCTACCGGCACCCATGATGCCACGCAAACCACCTGTACCAAACTCAAGTTCGCGATAGAATGCATCGATGAGCGGAGTCTTGTCCTCGTTGTCGAGCATTGCCTGAACCTCTTTTCTTGTCTCTTCGTCATAGGCAGGAGAAAGCCACTCTGTAGCCTTGTCCGTTACCATTTTAATAAGTTCCTGATCCATAGTTTTATTATAAGTTATTCTATTGTTTTTACAGTTTTATTCACCACGCAATAGTTGGAGATTTCTCACTTTTGTTCGAAATGACAAGCCTTCGCCTGTATGTCATTCCGACGGAGCATAGCGACGAGAAATCCCTTAAACTCAACGCAGAGCATCATAAAATGCAAATCAAATGCAAATATAACGATTTATCTGAATCTACAAGAGATTTTACATTATTTTGCAGCAGGGATGAGATAACGGTCGCCGGTTTCCTCAACCACCTTCCTCCAATAGTCGGTAGAATAACCAGGACGGGTCATGCGACCGGCCAAACCTGTCTTTGAACGCTCTATCTTTCCGTTCTTCTCGCTTTTTACTACCAGGTCGTTGTACTTTACGATAACCTTCTCACCGAAAGCCTTCCATGCAGCAAGTGCCTCCTCGCCGCTTGCTGCAGTGAAATCGGTGAGCATCTTGACAGCATACTTGGGCGATGCACCAATCACAGCCAAAGCCTCGGCCTCCACGACCTTGCTCTGTTCATAGATTGCACTCTCAAGTTCACTCTGCACCTGGCGCATGTCGTCAATGACCAGCGAGTATTTTGGATAGATCATGTTAGACACCCAGTTGAACACCCAGAACGATGACTTCCAAGAGAAAACAACAGGGTCGGCATATTGTTCAGCATAGCAGTCGGGCACTGATGTAGCACAGCAGTACACAGGTGTGTAGACAACCATGTTAGAGTCATCGGTACCGAACCACATTACACCACCTATTGCATTCGGCAACCAGCTGCGCAACTGTGCAACAAAGGTAAATGCAGTCTGGAATGTAGAGATGGGACGCTCGTTGAAATACTCCTTGCCATCGACCTTGAAGCTGAGTGGCGATGGACGGTAAGGCATGTTGTATGGACCTGCACCAAGGTCATCGGTGATGGCGAAAGGTGTGCCCTCGTAGTGGTCGCGCATACCGCGCTGCACATCCTGGAGAGAGAGTGGAGCCTTTGGCTTCATGTACAGAGGCATTGGCTCGGCTGTGGGGTCACCGGCAGCCCATGCAATATATTTGTTCATATCCTCCACACCGAACATATTGAAGAAGCTCCATACGCGTGCATCGCAATAGCGGAGGCCACCGAAATCGGCCGGGCAATATGCTGCAGCAAAGTCAAAATCCTCGTCCTTGCCATCGAAGTAACCCATCTTGCGAGCGAACTTGATGACGTCCTTTGAATAGCGGACGTTCTCCTTGTCCTTCATGTCGAACTTGCGGATGCGCGCCTGGTTGGCGTGAGCCGAGATGCAGTCGTCGGGGATGCGGATGGCAACCCACACGGCACCTTTCTCCTTACCGGCCTTGCCCACCATCTCAAGAATCCAAGCTTCGTTAGGGTCGGCGATCGAGAAGCTCTCGCCACTGCTGTAGTAACCATACTCGGCAACAAGCGATGTCATTACATCGATAGCCTCGCGTGCAGTGCGTGAACGCTGGAGAGCAAGATAGATGAGGTTACCATAGTCAATGACACCTGTTGTGTCTACAAGCTCCTCACGGCCACCGAATGTTGTCTCGGCAATAGCCACCTGATGCTCGTTGATGTTACCAAGCACGTTGTATGTCTGGCGTGCCTCACGTATCTGGCCAAGATACTCGCCCGAATCCCAGTTGTAGATGTCGCGCATGGCACCCTCGGGGTGTACAGCGGCAGGGAAGTGAGCCACAAAACCGCTCATGCCATAGCTGTCGGCACTATATGAGATGAACACCGAGCCGTCGGCCGAAGCCTTCTTGCCCACAAGAAAGTTGGTGCACGCAGCACCCTCTGTCACAAAAAGCAGCACTGCTGCCAAAGCAAACAAAATTCTTTTCATAGTATTTTAGTTATCAATATTTTATACTCTTTTCAAAAACAGCGGTGTTTCCACAGGCATCGGTAGCAACAACCTTCATCAGGTGGGTTCCGCTCTTGATATTCTCCTGTTTGAAATCGAATGTGAGGCGACGCTCCTTGCGGTTATACTTGAAGAGCACGAACTTGCCGTTCAGGGTACCACGGAAAGATACAGGCTTTGTTTCCTTGTCGTCGAGCGTGAACACAACCTTTGCATTCTGCTCCCACAAAGCCTCATCAACAGGAACAAGCACTGGCGGCACAGTGTCTACGGCTATGTCATAGACACCCTGGGAAGAGATTGTTGCAGTCACCCACCCGTCGGAATAACTGCCGCCTTCCCATGATATTCCTTTATCGGTCTTTTTACCGATATAAAGTTTCTCGCCCGGAATGCCCGCAACGTCATCGCCCGCCTTGAGCGACAGCTTTGCTCCATGCCAGAACACGACATCCTCATCGGTCGAACAGCAACTGCCCTGCAGTGTGCAACTATCATCATAGGCAATTGTCAGGTATGCATCGTCAAACATCTCGCCTTTGGGAATGCGCAGACGTGCACCTTCTGCCTCGAGCACATTCTCCCTGTTCCACATCAACGGCGCCGGGACGCACTCATGCTGCGCCGGTTCACAGGCAACACCACGCACCACAAAGGTGTAGCAGCTCGCGTTGCCATGATAATCGGCAATGCGGCACTCCACATTGTAGAGACGCTCCTCGTCAATGGTCACCCAACCACGTCCATTGTCACTCATATACTCACTGAAAGGGTTGTTGGGCATGAGGTAGAGTTTCTGGAATGTCCCCTCGCCACCTCTTTCGCGCGCCTGATCAACGCAAGCCAGGATAAGCTTGTTCTCACTGAACGTGTAGCTATCCATCCTGTTCTCAAAGCACAGCTCACCGTCAACAGACAGTTCTATGTGGTAAAGACCGTATTTGTTGGTAGTGTTGTCCATGTAGTCGAGCGCCTCAATCGCAAAGGCGATATCGCCCCACGCCTCAATGGTATCGGAGAGCACGCCATCTTGCAGTTTGAATCTTTTGGAAGCCTGCCCGGCAAACAGCGTTCCTGCGCCATAACGTGGATAGACGGCTACAGCAGTGGCCTTTGGCACGCGGGTATCAGTCACCAGTTGTTTGTAATAGGGCAACGGATTGTACAGACGGGTACCTGTTGAGTCGCGCACCTCGAAATGCAGGTGTGGACCGAACGAATAGCCACTGTTGCCGGCATGGGCAAGCAGTTCGCCGCGTTTCACAGGATAATCGCCGGGAGCGAAATAGAGGTCGGCCTCGAAGCGTTCATTGTCGTACTGATACTTGCGTACGCGCTTTGCAACATTGTCGGGAAAACGGTCGAGATGGGCATAGACAGTCATGAAGCCATCGTGCATAACATACAACGCCATTCCATACCCTGCTGTCTCCACCTTGGCACGGCAAATATATCCGTCGGCTACACACTTAATGGGTTTTCCCACCACACCACCGGTCTTGAAGTCGAGCCCGGCATGGAAATGGTTGGAACGAAGTTCGGCATAGCTTGCACTCAATAGAATATCAAAGTCGAACGGCGAGCGCAGTTCGCCAATGGCCGGCTGCGCATGTGAGCGCCCCATTGCCGAAAGCAGAGTCAGCGTGAAGAATATTTTATATAGCGTATTTTTCATTTTTTGAATATTCGTTTAAGTGAGAGGATATTGGAGTTACGTGTCAGGCGAACAAGCGACGCGATAGCCACCACCAATGTTACAGCAAAACCCAAATAGCGCAGCATCGGGCAATCAGCACCCCACAGCACCGACAGCAACACCACAGATGCGGCAAACAAAGCCAACACAAAGTGGTTTACAGCCTTGCGCGACAAGCGGAAGCCATAGCGAAAACGGGCAATGGAGTAAACCACAGTTAAATCGAGCGCCCTTGCCAAAGCCATGCCGACACCGGCTCCCGTCCAGCCATAGAACCTGTATCCAAGAACGGTGAACAGCACAAAAGCGACATTATAGCAAGTCTCCTGCAACGCAAATGTCACAGTGTCGCCTTTTGAAACCGGCAGGAATGACATGGGATATGTCATTATGTGGAACAACAGGGCCATAGCCATTATTTGAGCCATCTGCATGGCAGGCACCACCTCTTGCGAGAAGAAGAGCGGGAACACCCAAGGCAAAAGCAACACCACGCAAAAGATTACTGGAACCTGAATGAGCAGATGCGCCTCGACATGTTCGTTGACCATGGCATTGCGTTCATCCTTTTGGGCAAAAATGCCCGACAGACGGGGATAATAGTCGGAGTCGAAAGCTGCGAAAAGTATTGACGGCAACATACCTACCAAGATATATGCTGCCGAGAAAAGGCCTATTGCATCTTCGCCGCCAATGCGGGTTATAGCCTGATACACCAGCCACACAGCACCCGAAACGAGCATTGTGGCATATATGTAGCCAGCTCCCAATTTGATGATATCCAGTCCTTCGCGCAACAGGGAAGGTGAAAACGGGTTGGCACGATAGGCATAGAGTCTGGTGGAGAAGAACAGCACGCCCGCCATCTGCAGCAGCGCGACAAGAAAAATTGAAGGCAAGATGCCGTCAACGCCAAAGAGCAGATAGAGAGGTATGGTTGCCAGCATGGCACTGATGGCAGTCCACAAGGTATACAAGGCAATTCGCCCCGGCTGCTTCACGCCGCGCAACACCGCCAGCTCGCCACCCGAGACAGCCATGAAAAGCACCACAGGAGAGAGCAATGACAGTCCCGGAATAGAAGAGGCGTCGGCATCGAAGGTGACACGCGCCACTATGGGCGAAAAAAAGAGCATGAGCAGCATTCCTGCCAAGCCAGTCAGCAATGCAATACTACGCACAACCTTCACACAATGCACCACCGTGGCCTCGTCTTCATTGCTATAGGCGTCGGACATACGGCGCACGGCACTGAGCGAAAGACTCAAGCCCGTGAAGTCGCAGAACAGCTGCACTGTGCGGTTGTACAGTGATATAAGGCCAAAGCCCGCTGCACCAAGAAGCACAAAGGCTATTTTGTTACGCACCATACTGAAGAGCATGGAAATGCTCTGTGCACCACCGAATATGCCAAGATATCTGACGACACGTCCGTATCCGCCAGGTGTAGTATTCATGTTTTTATCTGCGTTGTCAGCCATATTAGATGCGAAGATAACGAAAAAAGAGCAAAAAACAGGCCGCGAGAGTGCAAGAAATTGAGGAAGCACGACAATTAATTCCAGAAAAGAAAAAAACACCGTTTTTTATCGGGATGATATATGGATTATTTTATATCTTTGTCATTAACCGCAAAAAAACGAAAAGGAAGAATGAAACTGAGCATCATAGTACCGGTATACAAAGTAAGACGTCACCTGCAGCGTTGCATAGAGAGCATACTGCAGCAGACATACACCGACTATGAGCTTATACTCGTTGACGACGGCTCACCCGACAACTGCGGCGCAATATGCGAGCGCTATGCCCAGGAGTGCGACAAGGTAAAGGTGATACACAAGAAAAACGGCGGTCTCTCATCGGCACGCAATGCCGGCATTGCTGTTGCACAAGGCGAATACATCACCTTCGTAGACGGTGACGACACCGTAGCATCGGGAACGTATTACGACAACATGCACATCCTGATGGCAAACCCCGAGATTGACATAATAGAATTTCCCGTTGTCAAATATTACGAATCGCCACGCAGCGAAATCATCTCGTTCGACAACGAGAAAATCGAAGGTAACGAGAATGTTTTTGCCGACTGGATAAAGCGCAAGGGATACGAGCACTGCTTCGCATGGAACAAGATTTACCGTGCCGACATGTTCATGTTCATACGCTACCCCGAGGGCGAGGTATTCGAGGACATACTCGTCACCCCGCAGCTATATGAGGGAAGCGAGAACGTCTACTATTCAGGGTATGGCTTCTACTACTACTATGACCACCCGGAAAGCATTTCCAACACCTACAGCTTCAAATCAAAGTTCTTCATATACCGCAACTTTGTACAGCTGCACGAGAAAGCGACAAGACACCCCGAGCTAAAGGAGCAGGCACACGACATACTTTTCCGCTGCACCGACAACCTCATTGACCTTCTGCGTTGCCGCGACGGCGAAAAACAGCAGTACAAGGACGCCATAGCAATGCTCAAGGGAAAGAGCATCTCATTGAAAGAACTCTACAGCATGGAGTTACCGATAAAGAGAAAAATAAAACTCACCACATTGGCGCTGTTCGGAGTAAATTTCCACTGCCGCCTATATGCCTTCCTGCACAAGAAGCTCAATTGACACAGCATGTTCCTGTCAATAATCATACCCCACTACAACCTGCCACGCGAATTGCTTGAACGTTGCATTGCAAGCATAACACAACTGGAGATGGCAACCGACGACTATGAAATCATTGTTGTCGACGACGGGTCGGACACCCCACCATTGTGGGTAGAGGCTACATACCCCGGCACCAACGTAAGACTCATAACAGCAGCACATGGTGGCCCCGGCGCAGCACGCAACCGCGGCATTGAGGAAGCCAAAGGCACGTACATTGAGTTCGTTGACGCCGATGACACCATCATCCCGGGCAACAGCTACAAGCAATGCATTAACAAGCTGCACACCGAAAAGCCCCAGATACTGCATTTCAACTACCGCATAACACCACCGGGGAAAGCGCCTTTGACAAAGCGCAACAAGCAGGTGACATTCAGCAATACAATAAGCGGTGCAAAATACATGCAGGAGTTCAACCTCCCCGGTAGCCCATGTCTTTATTTTGCACGCCGCGAACTTATAATAGAAAAGAACATACGCTTCCCCAAGAACATACTGCACGAGGACGAGGAGTTCAACACCATACTGCATTTCCATGCAAGGACATTGGTACACAGCAACGCTGTGCTCTACAACTATTGCACCCGCGAAGGCTCAACCACAGCCAACACCTCAAGCGAGTTCGAAGCAAAGCGCATCAACGACATGCTTTGCGTCATTGAGCATCTGGCCCAATTCCGCAAAACACAACAGAACTGCAATGTACAGCAAAGCAAAGGATTCGAGCACAAGTTCACAATGTTGGGCGTAGACGCCATACGCAACATGCTACGCAACGGAATGAGCGCAAAGGAGATCATAAAGACATGTAACGAGCGCCTTGCCCCGCTTGGGATATACCCGTTGCCACAAGCAAAGTATTCAGTAAAATACCGCATTTTCCGCACTCTTGCAAACAGCAAGTGCGGAATGAGGATGCTTCGCCTGTTCATCCCATCCAAAAAACCAGCAAAGCAATGAAAATACTGCTCATTGGAGAATACAGCAACGTACATTGGACACTTGCCGAGGGACTCCGAGCCCTGGGGCACACCGTGTGCGTGGTGAGCAACGGCGATTTCTGGAAGGACTACAGGCGCGACATATCACTAACCCGCGAATATACCAAGTCGGGAGGCATCAAATACATGCTCAAGCTGTACACACTGCTGCCAAAGCTACGCGGATACGACATAGTGCAGCTCATCAACCCCATGTTCCTTGAACTAAAGGCCGAGCGCATTGCACCAATATACAAATATCTCAAAAAGCACAACAAAAAAGTCTTCCTTGGAGCATTCGGAATGGACGCCTATTGGGTTGAGGCCTGCACAAGCACGCCCCACCGTTTCCGCTACTCCGATTTCAACATCGGCGACACGCCCATCACCAACGATTACATCACCGAGCAGAAGGCCGACTGGCAGGGTACGCCCAAAGCACGCCTGAACCATCACATTGCCGCCGACTGCAACGGCATCATCGCCGGCATGTATGAGTACTATGCTGCATATACACCCGAGCACAAGGAAAAACTCACATACATACCATTCCCTGTTCCAAGCGAAGAGGGAGCAAAAGCCATATACACACCGGAACGTAAAATACGTTTTTTCATAGGCATACAAAAGACACGCAGTGTATACAAAGGTACCGACATAATGCTGCGCACCCTTGAGCGTCTGGCAACCGATCACCCCAACGACTGCGAACTGCTGAAAGCCGAGAGCGTACCATTTGAACAGTATTCAAAGATGATTGAGGAATGCGACGTGTTGCTCGACCAACTCTATGGCTACACACCCGGCATGAACGCCCTGTTGGCAATGTCAAAAGGTAAGATTGTCGTGGGTGGCGCCGAACCCGAATGCTACGATATACTTGGCGAACGCACCCTTCGCCCAATGGTCAATGTAACACCAAGCGAGCAGGATGTATATGAAAGACTCGAATGGCTGGTAAAGAACAAGCAGAACATTGCCGCAATGCAGCAGCAAAGCATCGAGTTTGTTGTAAAGCATCATAACCCCACGAAAGTAGCGCAGCAGTATATTGAGTTCTGGGGGAAGAGATAAACAGAATACACACAAAAAAATTAGAACCTTTAAGGTTCTAACCGAAGTAGCGCCTACGGATAATTACCACAAGGTGGTAATCGACAATGCGAGCAGCGAATGGTCGCACGAAGCGCGGGCGAAGCTCACGCCGGGCAGGTCGCGATAAGCAAGGCTTGTCAATCAAACTCCCTCACGGCTAAAACCGCACTCCTACTCCTCCGCTTTTTAAAGAGGAGGTGGCAGGAAGTGACGGAGGAGTTTTTCAGGCTCACCTGCAAAAGTTAGGAGAGTTCTCGCTCTCGCTCGTCATTGCATTCACAGTAGTCTCCAACCTTAATCGTTCACTTGTGTTTTCTTCAAGTCTTTCTATACGTTCTTTTCATAACTGAAAAGAACCAAAAGGTTCCGTCACCGGCAAAATCAGTCATAACAGCCTTTTGCTCACGAGTCGCAAGCGACATCCCTCGGTTGGCTGTTATTTGCCAACAAATCCTTTCATTCTGTTTTTGGGTGGTGCGGAACTCCTTCAGTTAGCCACTCGCCAAAGCGAGCGTCTAACTAGCAGTCAAACAGTCCTGGCCACTTCATCCAAAAACAGAATGGGATTTGCCTGTGATTTTGATGGTGACGGTTTTTCTTTGACATTACCATAGTACGCGGTAAAGTTCGCAAACAAAGGTAATCCAGCAAAAACGGTACCGTAAGCGACACAGCGGAGAGCCCTGTCTCCCAATGCCGTACTCCTACTCCTCCGCTTTTTAAAGAGGAGGTGGCACGAAGTGACGGAGGAGTTTTTCACAGCGGGAGAGTTCCACATAGGCACAAAAAAAAATTAGAACCTTATAAGGTTCTAACCGAAGTAGCGCCTACGGGAATCGAACCCGTGTTCCATGCGTGAGAGGCATGTGTCCTAGCCACTAGACGAAAGCGCCATAATTTCAAGATGTCTGCTAATTTTATGCTCTTTAGCTTTGAGCTTGTAGCGCCTACGGGAATCAAACGCGTGTTCGTAACAAGACAAGGTGTGAGAGGCATGTGTCCTAGCCACCATCTTTTTTCCGTACTTGCTCCTTGTAGCGCCTACGGGAATCGAACCCGTGTTCCATGCGTGAGAGGCATGTGTCCTAGCCACTAGACGAAAGCGCCATGAAGGCATTAAAAAAACACCGAAGTGTTATCATTTGCTTTTGTAGCGCCTACGGGAATCGAACCAGTGTTCGTAAAAAAAACAAGGTGTGAGAGGCATGTGTCCTAGCCACCATTTTTACCCGTACTTGCTTCTTTGTAGCGCCTACGGGAATCGAACCCGTGTTCCATGCGTGAGAGGCATGTGTCCTAGCCACTAGACGAAAGCGCCGTTTGCAAAAATAAGCGGAAGCTGGGGGATTCGAACCCCCGGTACGGTAACCCGTACGGCAGTTTAGCAAACTGCTGGTTTCAGCCACTCACCCAAACTTCCATTTGAAATAGCTTACGCCCTTATTTTGCGTTGCAAAGGTAGTACATTTCATTTGATTCCGCAAGCATTCAGGCAATTATTTTTCAAAAAGTTTGCGCACAATTTAATTTTTGAGACAAAAGAACATAAGTACATAAGGGCGCAGTTTACTTTTTAATTAAGACAGAAGTACATAAACCAACATACGTTGGTTACAGAAGATATTCACTGAAACAATCACTGACACACATTGGTAAAGATAAGCTATCTGTTATTAGATAAATGAGTCGCTGTGCGACGACAAAAAGCAAGAAATAGCGACAAGGTGAGAACTCGTTTTCCCATTGTCGCTACTTCTTGCTCTTTAAAGTTGGAATTCTTCCAACGCAATATCTAATAACAGATAAACTCTTTTGTTCTTCTGTTCTTATGTCTTAAAAATCTTACAATGCAAACATAGTAACTACGGTTCGGGTCTAAAAAAACTTGCGCGAGAGTAATTTCTCGCGCAAGTAATATTAATAGGTTAAAACCTCTTTTCAGTTCCCTCTCCTTGGGAGAGGGTTAGGGTAAGACCATTTATTTTATAAATACCTTCTTGCCATCTACAATATACAGGCCTTCTTTGGGGTTCACTACCTTGCGACCCTGGAGGTCATAAATAGTTTTCACCTTTCCGTTTTCACCTTTCACTTCTTCAACGCCTGTTGTACCATCGAAACGGAAGCTGTAAGACGAAGCAGGAGAAGCGTTGTCCTCAATCCTCAAGTAGCACTTGTTGGCGTCACACTTCACATAACCGCTACCGGCACCAACAAAAGCACAACTCTCGTTATACTCATCCTGCATCCAGTAGAACTTCTCGTTACCGTTGTACTTCACAAGCAAATATACTCTTGCGTCTTCAGCAGAAATAGCTGTTGTCCTAATCTTACCCTCGAACAGATTGCTGCCAACAGCTGCCACATCCCCATCAGCAAGGTCAAAGGCGAGCTCAAGCCTATCTGTGTTGGTATCATCGGCACGGTGCAGCAGAACGGCTGTATTCTTTGGAATATTGTTTTCAACCTGTGTCAGATTAACGGCCTTGCCCTCAATTCCGGTAGCAACATAAGCCTCAACACCGGCAGGAATCTTCACAGCGAACGGCAGGTACATTGTAGCCCACATGTTACCGTCTGCAATAGTTGTTGCAAAACTTACAGTAGCATCCTCAACCCCCTCCAAATACCAGTCAGTTGACCAGCCGGTGCTCTGTGTCTTGGCTGTAGACTGTGTGAATGTTGTATTTCCGGCTGCATCAATAGTCACTGCAAGATTATTTTCACCGCTTGTCAATGTCAAGGCACCATTTGCAACACCGGCAGAGAGTGTATAAACCGCCGCATCCTCTGTTACAGCCTGCCATCCAAGCGCTGCGGTACCCAATGCACTCGCAAAGGTAAAGCCAGCATCACCGGCAGCGGTACAAACCCACAAGTCGGTATTGTCTGTTGCGACAGCAGTAGAGAATGTCAAGCCTGTTGTACCATTCACAAGATAGTGGTTCTGATATTCAGCAACCACATTGCTTACATAACTCTTAATGCGGTAAGCCTTGCCAACCTCTGGGAGTACAAGTTCAACCTCGGGTTCAACAGGTGCATTGTCATAGATTACGGCACCTCTGTTCTCTGCAAGCTGCATCCAAGCACTATTGGCAGTAGCGGCAGTAGCGGCAGTCACAAGGTTGAACACTGTTTGGTCATCGCTGACAGCAAGCTGATAGTTGTTTGCATCGGCAGCAAGCGTTGTCTTGTATGTAGTACCCTTGAGTACAGAACCGGTTACAGTACCCTTTACACCATCATCAGTGAGAGTAACACCGAACACATAAGTACCAGCGTCAGCCTTTACAATGACAGGAGTGTTCTTTGCAAGCGCCTCGCCAGCAGTTGCAACGGCAGTAGCCTCGTACTCGTATTGGGTACCGTTCAATGTAATGTCAGCCACAGCTATGTCATACGCTGTGACACCGCTTGGCAGCACAGCATTGAATGCGAGGTTCAATGTAGCTACACCATCCTGAGGAACAGTGAAATAGTAGTCGAGTTGAGCAAGGTCTGTCACCTCGTTGATTGACCAGGTAGATGCATTGTTTGCTTCAGCACCCCAGCCTACAATACAATCATTGTCGTCCTGAGCGTGCATTGGGTCTGCATCACCAATCTTGAGTGTCACCTGACCATCGGCTATACCGGCAATCTTCACTACCTGTGCTTCGGCTGCAGTACCCAGATGGTCGGCATTCTTACCAAATGACTTCACATAAAGACCTGTGTGCAGGTTCTTCATCTTGTACTCGCCCTGAGTGGCAGTAGTCTCGAACTGGAAAGCAGCAAGTGTCTTGATTGCGATGTTATTAAAATCGTGGTACACAAGATCCTTGTGGTCATAGTTGTTGTGCGATGGCTGTACCTCGGCATATGTATGTACATACTGTCCCTTGCAATAAGCATTGGTTGCAGCAGATACAATGTAGTACACCTTTCCCGGGTCGGCAGCGTTGTAAGCGAGCACCTCGTTTGCAGCGCGCAAAGCCTTGTATGCAGCATAGCACTCATCGCTTGCGCTTGTATTGCCGGCTGCTTCAAGAGCCGCAGCAGCAGTGTATGCCTCGCGATACTCCTTACCACCTGTGTAAAGACCTACGCTTGTACCACCATAGATGTTTGTACCGTCGGTCATTGTAGCCTTTATGTCGCACATTTGATAGAAACGGGCGTTATCGTTTGCGAACTCAGCCTCAACAAACTTGAAAAGTGAACCACCATCAGTGTCTGGGCTACCGCTCCAGAATCCCATCTTATTGCCTTCACCACCATTGTTGCTGAAGTAGTTGCTACCATCGCGTGCTTGAATGTTAAAGTAGCCGTCTGCGCGAGAGACGAACTTCCACTCATAGAAAGCCTTTTCACCTTTCTTAACAGCCCACACCTTTGCAGGCGAGTTGCCGGTATTATCGGCACTCAGCACCTTGCCGTCGGCATTGTATGGGTGTATTGTCACGCCATTTGTGCTACCCATAAAGTACCAAGCCTGCCAACTGCTGTTGTCAGCTTTACCTTGCACGGCAACCATACCGGTGGGTTCGTCATAGCCCAACACCTTTGAACCGTCATTTGCACGCTTGATGATGACCTTGTACAACACCGGATTTTCCTCGTCAGTAGTGAGTTTCACAGGAATTGCAGCCTCAAGAAGAGCCTTCAATGTGTCGTATGCACTCTGCAATTCAGTTTTCGCAGCCTGCATTTCGGCAGCTGTTGTGCCAAAATCATAGACGGCCTGTGCATCCAACATTGCATCGTAACCGGTTGCAGCCTGCTCGTTGGTAATTCCGGCCTCAAGATAAGAGTATACATCGGCTGTAGATGTCATAAAGTAGAGTTCAAACTCGCCCATATGCCAATAGGTTCTCTCAGCAGCCACCTTGAAACGCAAATAACGGTAAGGCTGGCCGCAGTCGAACACTGCCGACTTGAACTCCTTGTTTGTAGCCTGTGGCAAGTTACTGTTCTCGGTGTGGATTTCGGTGTAGTTCTGCTTGTCATTGCTACCCATCACAGTTATGGCATCGGGGAAATCATTAGAACAATTTGTACGTGTGTGATAAGCAAACTGCATCATTGTGTACATATTGTCGGCGCCCAAGTCAACCTCAATGTAGTGATAGCCTTCGGCAGTACTTACGTTGTGCCAGTTCGAGTGGAAGAAGTTGTTGTCATTACCCTTGACACCGTCCACAAGGTGGTGAATACTTCCCTCACTTGTGTCGGCATTGTTTGTCCAAAGATAATTTACGGCATTTGCATCTTGTGTCTGCAATGCAATCTTGTTTGCCTTGCCAACAGGGTTGTATGTAGCGACAAGTGAGGTAAGTGTCTCCATCTCCTCTATAAGTGCAGCAAGAGCGCGGCGGTCGGCACCTTTCTCCTTACCTTCGGGCATACAAACAAGCACATCACTTGAATTGTAAAGGCCGCCGTCCTGGGCTACATAGTAATTCTCGCAATCGCCGTCAATAGCAATCTTGTCAAGATTTCTACAGCCGCTGAAAGGATTGACAACCTCTTTATCCATTATCTTGAAGCTTGTTATATCCAAGCCTTTAGGAATACGGGCACAGAATGCCGAGATATTGTCAACAGTAAAAGCAAACTCGGTACTGGTCTGTATCGCACCCTCGGAGTTTGTAACAGCTATCACAGCCTTGCCGTTTCCTTTATTTTCAAAAGTAACGGTAAAGTTAGACACCTTGCCAATTGTATGCTCCTTGAAATAGTCGTCACCAAGACCCGATGCCGGAGAACGCAAATGCCATCCTCGCGAATCCTGCTTTGCAGTTGTCAAGTAGAGCAACTCAGCTCCACCCCAGGTGCTGCCTGGACAGAGCAAGAAACTACCCCACTGGTTATATGAAGAAACGCCGTCAGAGCTATATTTAATCTCAATCTTCCAGTGTTCGCTATTCTTCAGTACAAGCCCTTTAAGATCAATAACCTGAGTCAATTCGCTAGGACTGTTATCGCTATTATCGACCGGAGTATTTTCACCCTTCAACGATGATTCAAAAATAACATTGCTACCCAGGAACTCCATTGTATTTGGCAATGTAATTGACCACAAATCCGTGTTATTGTTGAACAGGTCGTTGTCAAAGCCGGCAACTGTCAACTGCTCGCCAAGAACCTCAACGGTTGCGGGAATAACAAGGTCGTTAACACCACTCTGGCGCACTTTGGTAAAAACAATCACATCGGGGGTAGAAACCTCGACAAAGACATAATCGGTAGTATAATTCTCGGTCGACTGGTTGTGAGTCCTATCCGACTGGTCAAAGCCTGTGCCATCGTCCTTTGTCACCAAATATTTGCTATCACTTACCGAGTAGATTGTAATTCCCTCATACTTTGTATCACCTGTACCAAGTTTGAAGTCGTATCCCCAAGTCTGCAAGCCTTTGTGCGCGAGGTACTTTGTAGGGTCACCAACATTCTGGAATGTATAGTTCTCGCCATTAACCTCGCAGAGCCATATATAGCTCGCATCGCCGACAGCTGTACCCAAGCCAAGTGAACCACCATTATTGTAGAGATAACGGTTTACATACTCGCCGTCATTTGTAGGGCGTGTAGGAGCATAGATATAATACTTTTTGCCGGCCTCGGGTTTTACACCGTTTGCAAGCTTTGTTGTTACAACATCGCTGCCCGGCTGTGTGCGGTACTCAATCTGCCAGCCGTCGATTTCCAAAAACTTGCGGAAACGGGCTGTGTAGGTAGCATCCTCACGGGCATACATTGTATGCTCCAAGTTCTCTGTTACCAAGCGGCCATACTGGTCGTACCAACCGAGGAACTCAACATCCTCGCTTGCCTTTGTGGCAGCAATACAGAAAGGCACACCCTTTGTTACATCCCACTCGGTACGTATTGTTGATTTGTCAGGAGTCTCGTCTGTCCATACATTCACAACACCCCACTCCTCGCTGTTTGTAGCAACTGTAATGTGGGCAGCCTTCTCCGAGAACTCTGTTACATTGATTATAATTTCATAAACAGGGCGGACTGATGGGTCTTTTGCACCTTCGCCAATGTTCCAAGCACTGTCGAAACGCAAACGCATGTGAGTGATACCCAAAGGCATATTGTATGGGAGCAGTACATTTATTTTATTAGAACATACTGCGGTATTCTGCGCACCTTTGGTACCTACCTCTTTCAGCAACTCGCCTTCATCGTCAAAATCGCCATCGGCATTAAGGTCAATATAAGCACGGAAATAACAATGCTTAAAGTTGTCAACGCCTTTATATTCAATATCAAAACTTGCGCCCTGTGGTACATTTATTATCTGTGGAATTGTTGTAAAAATGCTTGTAGGTGCAGATATTGCTTCAAAGATTGTCTCAGCCTCACGATTATAATACGCAAGTGTGAGTTCGGGGATATACTGTTTATTGTTGCTTATATCGTTCATTACATCAGCCTCGTCCTTGACATTTCCGTCACCATCTACATCGTCGCCACAAGCTACCACGCCCCACTTGTCCTGGATGAAGTTAGCAGTGAATGTAGCCTCTTCCTTGCCATAGTAGATGAATGGATTGTCGTTGCTGACTACCTCGCCGTCCTTTGTCCAGTTCTCGAAGTTGTAACCGGTGTTTGCAGTTGCAGTCATCTTCACAGCCTCGGTATTGGTAATTGAACCGTCACCGTCTTCGTCACCCTCGATTGCAACCGAACCGTTTGCACCCGCAACAGCCGTTACGGTACGTTCTTCTGCAATATCCTCAATGAGCGCAAGGTTGAATGTGATTACTGTGCCGTCGCTGTATGTAACCTTAGCAGTAGTTTTGCCAATAGCAGCATCGGCAGGGATAGCCACCTTATTACCTTCGGTCACAGCAAGGTTCTCTTTGTCACTTGCAGCACCGTCATTGTTGAGGTCAATCCAAACAGAAGATATTGTTACATTCTTGCCAATCTCAAAAGGAAGTTCAACTGTCTTGTCACGATAAACCTCGGGGATTACGTCGCTCTTTGTTGCATTGGTTGCAACTCCCATTGGGAACACATAGTTCTTTGTAGCACCCTTAATGCGACCAAAGTAGTTGCCGAATGTCTGTGCAGCCTTCTCGGTTGCTGTCATATCGTTGGGGATTGTAACTGTTGAATAGTCGTAATCTGTAAAATTAACAGTCCAAGGATACTCAAAACCGCTATACCAGTTGCCCGAAGGAGCGCCTCCGTCGTTCTCAAAGAAATATTTCCAACGCGCATAGTGGAAATCCTTTATAAGACCTGCCCAGCAACGGTTAGAATAATCATTAAGAGCATCTTGTTGTCCGGCCCAAACCGTAACCTGTGTACGAGCGTTCCACTCGAGCCAGTTGCGGTCGTTCACAGTTGTACCGGTAACCTCATCGGCGATGTTGCGCGCAAGGCTTGTCCAACGCTCAAGTTTGAAACCCGCATCGTAAGAGAGCATTGTATCAAGGTCAAGCATCAACTGCAAGTAGAGTTTATAAAGTCGCTCATACTCGGCACTGTTACCACTGTTGCGCGCAGCGTTAATCAATGGCAACAACTCGGCAGCGTAGTCCACCATTGCCTGGCGGACAACGTCAATGAAGTCATAGTTGTAGTTTGCGACGCCATCCTGTCCACCGTTTTCAGTCACAAGGTCTTTTATAGAATACAACTGGTCGGCAGCAAGGCGCACATCTTGTGTATCCCAGTAGATAGCCGATGTACTCCACGACGATACTTTGTTTACCTCCCATTTTGGGCGGGCAAGAATAACAGCTTCCGATGTTCCCTGCTGGTCGGTAGGACAAGCCCATACAGATTTTTTCAGGTTCTTCAAAGCCTCAAGTGCCGTAGCGTTATTTACGCCGTAGCGTGAGTGAGCATACCCTGCGAGCCACTCATCAGCTGTCGGGCGATTGTTCACATCCATCCACGGAAGCTCAAAGAGCATATCGTAGAGAATTGGGTTGGTCTCAGAACCCTCGGGGGTTGCACCGATACCCTTACAATTGTTATTCTTTGCAAGCGCACGGAAGTAGTCGTTCATTGTGCTCTCCAAACGGCCGTGCATACCGCTACGGCCACCAAAGTTATGGAGCATACAGAAAATATAGGGACGTCCCTTATAATAATCACTGTTCCACTGCGCCTTGCCGGGAGCATCAGAGAAAAGGTCAAGACCGATGAAACGGTCGCCATAACTGCTCATTGCACTGAACGCATCGCTCACCGGTGTTCCTTGCCACTGCTGAACAATCCATTTTGGCTGTGCAGGAGCATTGTGCTCGGCTCTTTTTTCTTCGCTTTCCAAAGCATAACAGCGGTCAAGATGCGCCATAATACCGGGATAAAGAACAGTTGGACCTACCGGAGCTGACATCTCGTGGAATGGGTCCATACTATAGAACTCTGACGGGCCCATAACATCGTGCAAATGCTTATAATATATAGTTGCCAACTTCTCATAACTCGTTGTTGACGGATTAACGACACCCGGGTGTGTAAAGCCACCACCCCAACTGCCGGCATTTACAATATCCGATTTATTGAAATTGGCATTACCGTCGTATCTGCCACTGCTAAGACAATAAGGCACCTGGCCGCTGAAGCCGGGGATAACGGGCTGCATGCCAAGTTCGCGCATACGCCGCATCATATTGCGGCAAAGTTGCTCCTGGCGAGTGTACCACCAGTCGGGGTTACCGTTCATTGTAACGTCTTTGGCATTGATTGTACTACCCCATCCCTCGAGGTTGTTCATTGCAAACCAAGCCATAAAACCGGGACCGGCAATATAGGCATCGATATCGCTCTCGCTCACGCCAATTTCCTCGAGAAACTTGCGTGTAACAACCTCAAGACCCACAAGGTTCAACGGAGCGTTGATACCATGCAGAGCCATCCAGTCAATCTCCTGCTGCCAACGCTCCCATGTCCAGAAAGCCATTGAGTAGGAGAATGTACAGGTGTTGAAGTCGTAACGGTAGGTTGCGTTACTTACATGCTTCTCCTCGCTTGCTGGAACAGGCAAAGTAACCTGTGAAAGGTCGGTTGTGAGGTTGTTCCAAGTGAGGTTGATGTGTGCATAGTGGTTCAAGTACCAGTTGATACCTGTTGCCACCGACAGCTGTGTGTTACCCTTGATACAGGGCTTGCCGTTGCCCGGAGCAATGATGAACACATCCTTGCCATTCTCGGCGAGGCTTGCATCAATCACAATCTCGAACCTGTCGGCTGCGCCGTCGCCACCAATACGGTTAAGCAATCCGGTGATTGCCTCTTGTGGCGTTGCAACCGGTGCCTGTGCTGTTGCGGTCTCAATTGAGAACAGCGCCACAAGCGCGAGCATCAATGTCAGAAAAAAGTTCTTTTTCATATTATTGGTTTTTAGTTATTTATTTCTCTCTATGTTTTTTAAGTAATACCCCTTCGCCGGCGAGCCGGCACCTCCCCTAAAAGAGGAGGAGTTTGTTTACCGTTTTTTCGCGATACTCTTTAGATCCTTCGCCACGCTCAGGATGACAAGGTCCACGCATTGTCATTCTGACGAATGAAAGGAGGAAGAATCTATTTAACTGCTTTGCTTGAGATCCCTCGTCGCTACGCTCTGTCGGGATGACAATGTTGCGCTCAGGATGGCAGGGTTTACTTTCTATTCTTATCCCATCTCCCTCCGCTTCGCTCGTCCCTCTTTTGAAAGAGGGACAGTTGCAAAGCCTCGAGCCTCATTTACATTCCTTCCCAGATGTTGCTCCAGTCGCCACGGAACTCGCCACCTTTTTGGCCGGAAGAGTGACCACGGTCATCATCACCTTCGCCATCATCACCTTCAATGAGCGAAAGTGCAAGCACTGTCGATGTATAAATCTCAAGTTCCTCAATCTCTGGTCTATAATATTTCTTTTTCATCGTCTAAAATTCTTTTTCATTCAACAAGCATAGGACACTCTCACTTAACCATAACCTTGCGGCCGTTAACAATGTACACACCCGGGTGTGTTATCTCATCGAGGCGACGTCCCTGAAGGTCATAAATAGTCTCAATAGTTTCAACTTCGTCCTCAACATCATCAATGCCGGTTGCACCGCCACGGTTAAGCATGAACATGAATGAGCCCTTACCGTTGGCCTCGCCACTCTTTATAACAATGTATGCTTTGTTGGCCTTGCAGAGCACGTGCTTACCATTGTCATTGCTTCCGCCATCGACAAGGTTGCCATTCTCATCATACTCCTCGTAAATCCAGTACATCTTAGGACCGGTCTTTCCACTCTGGAGCATATAGATGTTTATAGAAGCACCAACCTCGTTCTCAATAGCATCGGTGCTCACCACTGTGTGGTAGAGCGAGCCGCGCAGATAATTATCTTCTTCCTGCTCGCCGGCAATTGTGCTGATATAGAACTTACCGGTCATTGCCACGCCCTCTTCACTACTCTTGAGCACGACAGGAGTATTTGCCGGCAAGATGCTACCCTCATACTGTGTCATTGAAAGATATTTCTTGTCAACCACAATACCGTCGATTGCACCGGTGTATGCCTCAACACCCTCGGGGATTTTGGCATCAAAGCCAAGCATAAGTGTAGAATATCCCTCTTCAATTGTTGTCTCGTAGCAGACACTTGTCTCGGGGTTCCTGATTTCCTCAATAATCCACCTGGTCGATTCTGCACCGTCATTCTTAACCTTAGCCTCGCCCGAAACTGCAACAACGCCTGCAATATCAAAGTGACCTATGTGCGATGTCAAATCGTCACCACCATCAGGGTCATAGACATAGCAGTTCAAAGTGTATGTACCGGGGAACACACCAGTGAGAGCATAGGTTGCAGTTTTAGGATCACCTCCAGCTGTTGCATACCTGTACTCTGAATATTTCACTTTACCATCTATTGCAACAAGCTCAACACCAAGAATATTAATCTTGTGGCTACCGCCATCGTATGTAAATGTCACGGTAACATCCTTTGTGGTCTCGTCACCTGTTGTTCTCACTTCAACGTCAGTGCTCTTGCTGTGTACGGCACCCTCACCCAAATTGCGTTCGTCTATTACAGCCTTTACGCCTGCAGATGGTGTTACCGCACTGCCCCAGAAGTTATCGGCATTATTATTGTAACTGTTAGTTACAGCAACGCCGGCTCTGTTCATATATTCGCCACCCACCTGGAACATTGTGGTGCAAGCACCAAGCGGTGCAAGGGTAATAGCAGCAGCACCCTCCTCGTTAACAGCCGAAGCATCGGCACCAAGGGCTGTCATATAGCACTGTGTGTGGATGTTCTTTGCCTTGAGACCTGAATTTGTACTACCTGTAGCGCCCTCGAATATCCATGCCGCACGACTGTCGTAGCTATTGTCGTCACGCACAACATCGCCGTTGTACATCTCTTTTGTCACATAGGTGCCATTTGCGGCATCAACGTGTACAAGCAGTGCATTCTGGGTATACTCCTCAACAGCGGGACGTATTGTATACAGGATACCGGGGTTTGGAGCCATCAACTGTTCGGGCATACGGCCGGTGTAGTTGAGAATTGCATAGTAAACCTCGTTGAAGGCAGCCTCCTCGCCATCGCCGTTTGTCTCGGCCTTTATTATAGTCTCTTTCTCCTTGATAAGTTTCATCAATGCAGCAAGTTCGCGGTCATAGATTACGCAATCCTTGAAATTGTACATCGCGAGCAACTCGTCGATGTGGCCGTCGAAATCGGTCACGCGCTCGAACTTCCATGTCGAATTGTCGCGTGTTCCCAGGTCGGGGGTGATTGTCTCATCATTGTTCATATAACTCCATCCCATCTTGGCATCGTTGGGGTCGTCAAGAACAATTGCCATACCTATGTTTTCGAGGTTAGATGATGGCAGGATATACCAATTGTCCTTATTGGCATCACCTTCATCCTCCTCGTGCGCTTTCCATGTCATCTCCTCGACCTGATAGGTTGCAAGGTTTTCGACATTGGCACCAGTGGCTGGCAAAGCGGTGGAGAGTTTGTCTACAGGGTTCATGTGTACCTGATTAAGTTTCAGTGTCTCCTTTTCGCCAAGAGAGTTATAGATATCGAATGTCATACTCTGCTGCGAGTATGTTATCACAATCTTTATATGAGAGAAGTTATCCTGTGTATGCCAGAAGCGGTAACGGTCATCGCCACAGTTCATTTTAATGACAACGCTACGGTCATCCTTCAAATATATCTGGAACTCATTTGTATAAGTATCGGCAAGAGGGTCGCCCGATGATGCAAGCAGACAGCTACCGTATGAATTGTATGCCTGATAATCGTGGTCGAGGTCATACTCAAGCACAATCTGCCAACTCTCGTCATCCTTCAAGCCAAGACCGGTTGCAAGAATCTGTTTACCGTTCTGCACGCTTGGTTTGACATTACTCTGATTTGTCAACTCTACATTCTTGCTCACAAGTGTCTTTTTCTTTGCGGCAAAGTTGTGGATGTGAACCTTCAGATAGTCGTCGATAATTAGATTGTTGCCGGGGAAATCAACATATCCACTTGTGCCGTATGAATTCTTTTCACCGACAAAATAGAACATATTGCTCAGGCTCTTTTTACTGTCGGTGAGTTCACCGATGTACATAGAGACATCATCACCCTGATGGGCAACATAGAAGTTTTCGTCCTTTACATTACGGATGTAATACCAATGCGGGTCGGAGAATTTTGCAGCCTCGTCCATCTTTGTCTCATCACTAAGATCTGGCAACGCATAGAGAGCATAATCAATCTCATGCTCAATCATGTGGATATTCTGGGCATACTGCACAAGCTTGGCAATATTTGTTTGATTATAATAATCCTGGGCAAGATTCTGCAATTGGGTAACGATGGATTTGTATTGCCCGACCTTGTCCATATCATATCCCATTGCAGCAGCCTCATCATCTGTTATACCACCAAGTTCTGCGATCAAAGCATCTGCAACATTGTTAATATACTCTTTCAACAATTCCTTTGCCCTGTCATCCTCAACTTCCTCAAATATCCAAGCCGAGCCGTCGTCATTTGCATTGTAACGGACAATGCGGTCACCGTCGGTGTGGTTGCTGCACCATGTATCACCGGGATTGTTTGTTGCATTGAGTATTGTTGTAGCAATGTTGTAACCGGTGAACGAATAGGTCTTGTTTGGTTGCACATACCAGGTGTTACCGTTGGCATTCCAGGAAATGTCGCTTGCACACTTCATGACAGTGGTCACATTGTGGATATTGGTGCTGTAGTACTCGTCGGTGTTGGTATCCTCGGTCTGTGTAAAATAGAACAGCGAGTGTGCATCCAATGCGGCATCGTTCTGCACAAGTGACATATTTGAGTTGCGCATTTCGAATTTTGCATAGTAGTATTTACCCGTCTGCGATGATATTGGCTGGTCATTCTCGTCGCCACCAATTTCAATATTGACACCTGCACGGTTCGGTCGTGCCTGCTGCTGCACACCTTGCGAACGCATATTCTTTATTATATATAAGGTAGGTTTCACACCCTTTGCCATGTCGGGGTCAGAGTACTTGAACGGTGCCTTAATGGTCAACTGCACATCTAATACATCACCGCTTTCAATCTCATCGAAATTGAATGAGAGTGTGGAAGTAGCCTCGTCATAATCCACCTTTGGAGTTGTTGCAACAGTTACAAGAGTCTCGCCGTTGTTTATTTTTACTCCCGCGTATGAGTGTATATCACTGCACAGCAACTGCAGTGTAGGCAAATTGCCCCAGCTGTCGCCGGTTTTCTTGAACATACGCGAGAATGGCAGGGGATACACCTCGGGAGTGCCATTGTTGTCACTGTCATAGAGCAATTGCGTGTTACGCTCTACAAGTTCACCGGCCGTAATGGTTATCGTCTTCTCTGTCTCATCAAGCGGAACAGGAATGAAGACGAAATCGGTACATACACCGCAAGCAATTGTTTTGGTTTCTGTCACGTCATCCGATGTATCATCAGTGCCTTTGTCATCGACGTCCGTATATGCGTATGGCTGTGTCTGGTCCTGTGCAGTCTTTACATCGCCCTGCCAGTAGCCGTCATTAGCAACTGCAAGATACTGCATTGCAGCGTTCATCAAAGGCACACCATAGTGGGTTGTGCGCACTGTGTTGATGCTCCACTTGTAAGGCTCGGTAACAACCCTGCCATCTGCAAGATATTTTGCAGGGTCGGCAACATTGCGGAACACAAGATAGCCGTCGGCTGTCTGCTCGCAGTACCACTCATACTGCGCCTTGTTGACTGCCTCTTTAAAATAAGAGCCAGCATCCATAATATTCAAGCCGTCACCGGCCTTAATCTCTTTGTTTACATACACGCCTGCATCAATATCATAGGCATCGGCATAGATGCGGTATTTGTGACCGGGGAGGGGCACGCCCGAGAGCAAACGGGCTTCGGGATAATGAGTGTTATAGTCTTCGACCAATGTCGCATAGGCCTTTGCAGTAGTCTTTGTGAAGAGCTTGGAAGTCTGCGAAGCATTTATATAACCAATGGCATCACTAACCTCTTTTGTAGTAGGGAGAACAGAGAGTTCGGAGAGACCCATACAGGTATAACCGGAGGTTGTTGTTTCCCTTGCCACAATACGGATATATCGGTAAGAACCATTCAGGTCAATTGCATCCGATGTATAGAACGAGCTTGATGCAAGTTCTGTTGTGTACTCGCCAATCGTTGTATAATTGCCATCGGCTGTTGCGCACGCCTGGAGTTCATATTTCACGGGAGCATTCATGCCATCGGCACGACGCTGCATATAAAGATAGAGCGACTCGACGCTCCGGCCAAGGTCTATCTGATAATAGTGACCGGCAACATTATTACTCCAATTTGTCACATTGTATGTGGCAGCATCACCGTCGATAAGGTTTGCGAAACCGCCCTCATCCGTAAACGAAGGATTGGCTGTTATCTGGTCTGCAGTCTGCACATAACCATAAATTACTTGCGCCGAGTAGATGTCACAACGGCTATAGATGTGCAAATCCTGCAGATAATCGCCACTGGTAACCTCGTGTGCCTCATAGAAAGCATAAGGGTGAGCATCGCTCCAAGTATCGAATCCGCCGACCGTACCGTTCCAATATGGTCTATCACCACCATTATAGTTCTTGACTACAAAAACAGTGCTACCATGACCTTTGGCTGTTATCTGGTTATTGGCTATGACTTCATACTTCCAGCTCTCCATATTCACGCCCGACTTGCCTGTTGCATTATCCCAGTCGGTAATGAGAAGTTTTGCATCGGTAGCTTTAAGGACATCTGTTCTACCGTTAAAATTGACATACAGACCCGTATTCACCGACTTGATGGCATACCAGTCGTTAACGCCATCGGCATCGTCGTCGTACGCCTCCATTGTATAGACAAAGCTCTCGTTGTAGACATAGAGGTCGCGCTCCTTTGACTTGTCATGCTCGAACTGCACGCCATTGTTGCGCAGGAAACCGGTACGGTCCTCGGCACCATTGATGGCAGTGTTGTAAATCATGAACTTTTTGCCCACAGCCTGAGAAAGTGTCAAGCGAGGCGTTGTGTTGCCTTTGTAAGAGCCGGGCTGATAGTACTTGTCGGCCCAAGCTGTTGTTCCCAGCACAAGGAACAGCAAACAAAGAAAAAGTTTTTTTGTTTTCATTTGGTTTTATAGTTTTTATTTTTCGTTTTCGCTTATGGTATTTTGGTGCAGCATCCCGCCTTGTGTATGCGCATACTCATGCGCGTGAAGTGCGGGCGCTACGCGCCTACGTACATAATATTCCGCAAAAATACTTGTATTTTATATAATTTTCAACAAAAAGTAGAACTTTTTTCACAATTTAACAGATAGATAGATAGATAGATAGATAGATAGATAGATAGATAGATAGATAGATAGATAGCGTGCCGAAAAAGAGCCGAAAAAGCAAAAAACGCGATTCATTTTTTGGACAGAAGAACAAAAGAACATAAGGTCGCGGTAATCGTTTGGCCTCACCCTAACCTTCTCCCAAAGAGAGGAAACTTATATGATTTGATTCTTTCTGCAATTAGATATGGCGTTGGATATTTTCCAACTTAAAAGAATTTACCCCTGCGGCAAGGTGAAAACTCGTTTTCCCATCACTACAGGGGTAAATCCTTCTTTGTCGCAAGTGAAACTATGCGACGTGCTTATCTAATAGCAGAAAGTCTCTTTTAACTTCGTTGAATCTGCTTTCGTTTATAGTGCTCTTTTGTTCTTTTGTTCTTCTGTCTAAAATAAAAAAGTCAAGACTCTTGATTTTTTTCCAACCCTTTTTTAACTTTGCTTGTAGCGAACCGTTCGCTTTGCATAATTGTTTACAAAGCAATAAAGGAAAGTATTATGAATCATCAGGATTTTATGCGCAAGGCCATTGCCCTTGCAGTGGAGAATGTCGAGAACGGCGGCGGCCCCTTTGGAGCCGTTATAGTGAAGAACGGAGAGGTTGTTGCAACAGGTGTAAATCGCGTAACCCCCAACAACGACCCCACAGCACATGCCGAGGTATGCGCAATACGTGCAGCGTGCACAAAATTAGGGACTTTCGACCTTAGCGGATGCGTCATATACACATCGTGCGAACCCTGCCCCATGTGCTTGGGAGCAATATATTGGGCGCACATTGACAAGATTTTCTATGGTGCCAACCAGCACGATGCAGCAGCGGTGAATTTCGACGATTCGTTCATTTACCGCGAGCTTGAACTGAAGCCCGAAAACCGCAACAAACCCGTTGAAAATATTTTACACGAGGAAGCACAGGAGCCCTTCAATGCATGGAGAGAAAAAGGCGACAAAGTGGAATACTAAACGAGCGAAAAGATGAAAGGTTAAAACGGAAAGCTCAGGATGACACCTTTCACCTTTCCGTTTTCCGTTTTCACCTTTCAGAAAAACCGCGCACTTGTCATTCTGAACGAAATGAAATGAAGTGAAGAATCTCAGCTCCGCGGATAAAGAGATCCTTCGCTATGCTCAGGATGACAAATATGCGTAAACTGTCATCTTTCAGAAAAACCGCGCACTTGTCATTCTGAACGAAATGAAATGAAGTGAAGAATCTCAATTCCGCGAATAAAGAGATCCTTCGCTATGCTCAGGATGACACCTTTCACCTTTCAGTTTTCCGTTTTCCGTTTTTTTACCTTCCTTTTCCCACAAAGAGTTTATCAATGTACTCAAAGAATTTATCCTTGTACATCTCGCCAATGGGGACATAGACATCGCCATCGTAGACAATGCGCATCTTTGACACCTCCTTCACTTTATTGAGGTTAACGAGATAGCTGCGGTGCACGCGCATGAAGGCATCGGCAGGCAGACTCTCCTCAAGTTTCTTCATGCTCAGCAATGAAACAATGGGTTTTGCACTCTCCTCGACAAAGATGCGCACATACTCGCTCATGCCCTCAATGTATTTGATAGAGCTGATGGGCACACGCAACATCTTGTAATCCGATTTCACATAAAGGCAATCGTTTGCAACAGTGTCAACAGGCTCAGGTGCAGGCATGGCAGGATTCTTGATGCCAAAAATGAGTTTCAGTTTATTCGCGGCCTTCAGGAAGGAGTCGAAGGCTATGGGTTTGAGCAGATAATCGATGGCGTCGAGCCTGAAACCCTCAATGGCATACTCGGAATAGGCCGTTGTAAAGACCACCATTGGCGGACGCGCCAACGAGCGCACAAGCTGCACACCATCTATGTCGGGCATGTTTATATCTACAAACATGGCATCGACATTGCCGGCAGAAAGGACATCCATAGCCTCGGCAGCCGATGTACACGACCCTACATTCACAAGAAACGGCACGCGTTCCACATATTTCTCGAGCTGTGCAACCGCCAACGGCTCGTCATCAATTATTATACACCTTATCATATTGTATCGGGATTTTCAATTCTACATTATACCAACCATCGGCAATGGATATGGAAAGTTCGGCCTTGCCGTCGTAGAGCAGTTCAAGGCGTTTTTTGGTATTTTCAATGCCTATACCACCCTCAGACGGGAGCGAAGACGCCTTCACAATGTCGGGCACCGTGTTACGGCAGGCAAACCGCACACACCCTGCAGCCTCATCGACCTTCAACGACATGTTTATCATAGATTTCTTTGTATAGGTCACTCCATGCTTGAAGGCATTCTCCACAAACTGAGTGAAGAGCAGTGAGGGAACAAAGACGCCCTGCGGTTCGGTGGTGAAATCGGTGCTGAGCTCCAATTTATCGGTGTAGCGTAGGCGCATGAGTTCAATATAGTTCTTCAAGAAACTTATCTCCTTTTCAAGAGGCACAAACATGGAGGCTTTGTCGTAGAGCAGATAGCGCATCATTCCCGAAAGTTCCAGAACTGCCGCCTGCGCTTTGTCCTTGTCGAGGTCTATGAGCGCATGAATATTATTGAGGCTGTTCATGAAGAAATGCGGGTTAATCTGGTACTTGAGGTATTCAAGTTCGGAGCGCAGCTTCTCCTTCTCGAGTTCCTTTATGCTCTCGTCGCGGCGTATGGTAAAGAAGAACAGGCGCACACAAACATTGAACACAAGGACAAAGAGAGTGAGCAATATGCGCACATTCTTGGGGTGCGAGAAGAACATCCACACCCCCTGCTCACCAAAGGATGGCGGTGGAGGCAACTGCTCGACATCATCTACCGGCAACAATGGCAAATCATCAAGCGGGATTCCCTGTAGATGCAAGAAACCGGGATTATCGACAGGAAATGCCATAAAGACTATGGCGCTGGCCACAACAACGCACAACAGATAGAGCACAAAATGCCTTCCCTTCTTTTTATAGAGAAGGAAAGGCATAAGTATGTTATTGTTTATAAAAAACAGTATGATGGCCGGCAACAGGAACATCCAGAATGCCACAAGCTCATCGACTGTGGGCATGAAGGTATCGTCCTTGTAGAATGCACTCTTGATGAAGGCGCCAAAGAGTGGCGACAACAGCAATACACTCCAGAAAAGGAGGTAAATGATATACTCTACAGTCCGTTTTTTATAACTCCAGGCCATTAACAGTTTTGCTTTATACCGCGCAAGTTATATATTTATTTCCAATATAGATAATCTATTCGGCAAAAAGCAATATTGCATCAGCAAACCGTGTTATTTGACAGCCTTAAAACTCATGTCAAGACCCTTCACCGAGTGTGTGAGAGCACCAACAGAGATGAAGTCAACACCACAGAGAGCATAGCTGCGCAGGGTATCGAAGGTGATACCGCCCGATGACTCGGTCTCGTAGCGGCCGGCAACCATCTCAACAGCCTTGCGGGTCTTCTCGGTATCGAAGTTGTCGAACATGATGCGCTGGATGCCGCCCATGTCAATAACCTTCTGCAAATCCTCGAGTGTACGAACCTCGACCTCAATCTTCAGATCCTTGCCACAAGCCTTGCAATACTCCTTGGCACGTGAAACAGCCTGCTCAATGCCGCCGGCAAAATCAACGTGGTTGTCCTTGATGAGAATCATGTCGAAAAGACCGATACGGTGGTTCACACCGCCACCAATGCGCACCGCCTCTTTCTCCATGATGCGCATACCGGGAGTAGTCTTGCGGGTATCGAGCACGCGTGTGCCTGTGCCCTCAAGTTCCTTTACATAACGACGTGTCATTGTGGCAATACCACTCATGCGCTGCATTACGTTGAGCATGAGACGCTCTGTCTGCAACAATGAGCGCACGCTACCGGTAACATACATTGCAATGTCGCCCTTCTTCACCTCGGCACCATCCTCAATGAGCACCTCGACCTGCAGAGCCTCGTCGAAACGTGCAAAGATGCGCTTTGCCATCTCAACACCGGCAAGCACACCGTCTTCCTTGATGAGAAGCATATTCTTTCCCATTGCGTCGGCAGGGATTGTTGAAAGGGTTGTGTGGTCACCGTCACCGATATCCTCGGCAAAAGAGAGGTCAATGAGCCTGTCTATCAATTCGTCTTTTACGTTCATAATATTAAGTTTAATTTTTGCGAAGATATACAATTATTGTCACGCAAGCAAAAGTAAGAGAGTTTTTTATTGTATATTCGCGACGGGAAACTTAATCAAAAACATGTCATCCTGAACGGAATGCAATGAAGTGAAGGATCTCTGGGACGTAGAGAGATGCTTCGCGTTACTCAGCATGACAATCAACGAGAACAAACATTATATGAAAATCACACTACTGGTTGTGGGACGCACGGTCGACAACAACATTATAGCAGGCATAAAGGATTACACACAGAGGTTGAGCCACTTTGCACAGTTCGACATTGACATCATTCCCGAGTTGAAGAACGCAAAGAAATTGAGCGAGGCACAGCAGAAAGAGGCCGAGGGCGAGCTCATACTAAAGGCACTGCAGGCCGGCGACCGCGTGGTGTTGCTTGACGAAGGCGGCAAGGAGTTCCGCTCCACCGAGTTCGCGGCATGGATTGAGCACAAGCAGAACATATCGACCAAGCGCCTGGTATTCATCGTAGGAGGCCCCTATGGCTTTGCCCCAAAAGTCTACGAGGCTGCACACGAAAAGCTGTCACTCTCAAAGATGACATTCTCGCACCAGATGATACGCCTGCTCTTCGTGGAACAACTCTACAGGGCATACACAATCATCAACCACCTACCCTACCACCATGAATAGTCGCAAATGCGACTATCGCTACATGCCTTGAGCAACAGTCACGCGTAGCACCGGCGAAGTTGGTGCCGCGTGGGATGCGTTTGCGAAGCAACAAGGTATGTGGCAATAAAAACAAAAACGACTATCGCTACATGCCTTGAGCAACAGTCACGCGTAGCACCGAGTCAAGTGGTGAGAGCAAAGTGAAAGGTGAAAACGGAATAGTGAAAGGTGTCATCCTGTGCATAGCGAAGGATCTCTTTATTCGCGGAGTTGAGATTCTTCACTTCATTTCATTTCGTTCAGAATGACAGGTGCGCGGTTTGTCTGAAAGATGACAGTTTGCGCGTATTTGTCATCCTGAGCATAGCGAAGGATCTCTTATTCGCGGAGTTGAGATTCTTCACTTCATTTCATTTCGTTCAGAATGACAGGTACGGGAATTTATCTATGTACGCCAAGTTTCAAGCACATAAAGTGTGGTTAAAGCGTAAAGCACGACGTTTGATTTTCAGAAAATCAAACGTCGTGCTTTCTACATTTATAATTCAGCATTCCTGTTTTCACATTTCAGTTTTCACCTTTAACCTCTTCTTCCACGTATTGAAAACAGCCGGCGTCAACAGCACCCGCCGTGCGGGGCATGCCGTCAATATCCACAGGCAGGTTCTCAAGATATTCATCGCTTGCAATGCCGCGTGCAGTGGACTCGGCGGTGAGGTGGAAATCATAGTCAAAGATATCGTGGTCAATCAGACGGAAATGTTCCTTACCGAACGGCGACACTTCAAGACTGTCGTACCTGATGTTCACAAAACAGCTGTCGGCTGAATCAATGGTGTTTATGAGTGAATTTTCAAAACGGTAATTCACGGGGTCAGGCACGCTGTCACCAATGTTGGTGAGATAGCCCATGACCTCGTCACTCTTTGAGCCGGCTATCACGCAGTTGGCAAAAAGTGCACCACGCAATGGGGCCGGAGCGCCCTCGATGCTGTTATGCAGTGCCAAGGCCACATCGCGCTGGCGCCACACATAGAAATTGGCTATTGTGCAATGCACAAAGCTGACATCGCCGCCAACAACCTTCACGCAGTTGCCCTGCGCGTTGGCAAATAGCGAGTTGATGGCTGTTGCACGTGCCATTACAAGCTCAAGGGCGTTGCCGTGGAAATTCTGCACCTTGGACGACTCAATGGTTATGCGCTGCAGCGTGGTATCGCCCTGCTCCACTCTGATGCCGTAGTTGGCGCTGTGGATGTCGCAATGCGTTAGCAGGTTATCATTACTTGTAGAAGTGAACACCACTCCATCCCACTGCCCGGGGATGCGGTCATAGGGGAGATAGGAGAACATGCGGTCGGTGCGGTCGCCACGGAAAACAATGGGAGCCGCGGCAGTTCCCTCGGCTTTGAGACAACCGGCCACCTTCATGAATGCCTTGTCGTGGAAATAGAGTGTGGTACCGGGCAGCAGCGAGAGTGTCGCGCCCTGCGACACAGTAAGGCTGTCATAGATTACATAATGCCCTGGGGTAAGCACGGTATCGGCCACAAGATTCTCGCCACGCATGAAGGTGACGTCGCGGCCATAGGCAAGCAACAGCACACTCTGCTGCACACCGCTTTCAAGGGTGAAGAGCAGCGAATCCTTTACCATGAAGGGCACATCGCCACCGTTACGGTCTACGGTCACCGAGGCAAGGACATAGAGGCTGTCACGGGCACGGATATCGAGATTGCTCATTGCTGTGCCGTACTGTCCATCGACAAGCACGCTGAAAGGCGAAGCACCACCGCCGGCAAGCTGCACATTGCTTATGCGCAGGGACTTGTCGTTGCGGTTACGCACAAGGAACTTTGCCGTGGGCGACATGACCTCGCTGAAGAGGGTGTCGAACGAAACGGTGTCGCACGAGAACTCCAGGCGCAGCGTGGGGCTTGAAGAGAAATCGGCATCCTCGACACACGAGCCGAGGAATACCGATAACAGAGCAATATATAATATCGTTATTTTCTTTATCATCGTTTTTTGTAAAATCACAAGTTCTTTTGCTCTGCCAGTGTCTTGGGCAGACACGCCGGTCTGCCCCTACAGGCGAGAATCAAACAACATTCACCTTATACTAACGATGAAAAACACGCTTTATTGCATTACTTTGCAGGGGCGTTCTCAAGCAACAGCAGGAGGTGACGCCACCAGCGCTCGGTCGATGCAATGTGCAGGCGCTCGTCGGGCGAGTGCACGCCACGCATTGTGGGGCCGAACGAAATCATGTCAAGATGTGGGGCTTTCTCAAGGAAAAGACCGCACTCAAGACCGGCGTGAATAGCCTTTATCTTGGCCTCTTCACCAAAAAGTTGCTTGTAGGTATCACAAGCCACTTTCAGAATCTCGGACTTCATATTGGGTTTCCAACCGGGATACTGTCCCTTGGTTGTAACCTTTGCACCTGCGAGTTCAAAGGCTGCACGTACAGAATCGGACACACAGTCGCGCGCCGACTCAATTGAGCTGCGCTGGCTGGTGGTGACGGTGATGACATTGTCGGCTGTGCGCTTTATTGATGCGAGGTTGCTCGATGTCTCTACAAGGCCGGGGACGTCCTGGCTCATGGCAAACACACCGTTGAATACAGCACATACACTACGGAGCAGCTTGCCTGCTACAACAGGATCAATGACACGTGTCACAGGATCGGTGCTCTGCATTGTAAGACGCATGTTAGGCTCGGTAACGCTGTACTCGTCCTGCACCTCGGCAGCAAAGATATTGAAATCGACACGCACCTTTTCCTTGTCGGCAGACTGTATTGCAAAGACCGCCGAAGCGTCGCGTGGAATGGCATTGTGGAGGCTACCGCCGCTGATATCGCAGAGATAGAACTCATACTTCTGGGCCATGCGGGCAAGGAAACGGCACAAAAGCTTGTTTGCGTTGGCACGTCCTTTGTTTATATCGTCGCCCGAGTGACCACCTGTGAGAGCGTTGATATCTACCTTTACATAGAACATATCGCCACCGATTGTTGTCCATACGTGCTTGAAATCGGCATAGTTGCAAACACCGCCGGCGCAACCGATAAACATCTCACCCTCGTCCTCGCTGTCGAGGTTCACAAGAATATCGCCCTGCAGCAGTTCGGGAGCAAGCGCCTCGGCACCTGTGAGGCCGGTCTCCTCGTCAATGGTAAAGAGGCAGTTGATTGGGCCATGCTTCAACGAATTGTCGGCAAGCACTGCCATTGCAGCTGCCACACCAATGCCGTTGTCGGCGCCAAGGGTTGTACCCTGTGCCTTGAGCCACTCGCCATCGACCCATGTCTTTATAGGATCCTTGGTAAAGTCATGCTCCACATCGGGGCGCTTGTCGCACACCATGTCCATGTGAGACTGCAGGATGATTGTCTTTCTGTCCTCATAACCTGCTGAAGCGGGTTTCTTTATGAGTACATTACCGACACTGTCGGCTATAGTCTCGTAACCGAGTTCCTTACCGAAATTCTGCAAAAAAGCCGATATTTGAGCCTCGTTCTTTGAACCATGAGGAATTTCACATATCTTCAAGAAAAACCCGAAAAGAGCCTCGGGCTGCAATTTGTTGTTTTCCATATTATATAATTGTTTAAAATAGTTAAATCGATTCTTTAAATCGTAAAATATTGTTAATTATCCCTTTTATGGTCCTTTTTTTACCTTTTTTTGGTAAACAGGTACCCTGCAAGAGAATAAAAAGCACTATCTTTGCAACGCTGAATAAAATCGTCCGTTCAGCTACAGCATTACAAAGTTAATTGAAATGTTCAAAACTTTACTATTTACACTGTTAATTATTGCAATTTGCGTTGCATTGCTTGCCATAAAGGTAATTATAAAAAAGAATGGCAGGTTCCCCAACACACACGTTGGCGGCAGCAAGGCAATGCGCAAGAGGGGCATCAAATGCGTACAGTCACAAGATAGGGATGCACGCAAAGACAATCCCATGGCAGTGCAAGAGAGCAGCAAATAAGTTGAGTTGCAACGCGGAATCAACATCTGCCACAGACTTGATATATACCTTTAGATAAATTTAATCAGTTTATAAAACACTATGAAAACCACAAAAATCGTGACATTGTTAGCCGCATTGGCATTTATACAGATGTTTTTCATCCAGTGCTCTACAAACAGCAGCGAGGCAGCACCTGCTGCAACTGAAACAACCGTTGTAACAGAGCTCATCGATTCTGCAGTTGCACCTGCTTGCCAGATAAAGATTGCATACGTCGATTACGACTCACTGTTGCTGAACTTCAACCTTGCACAGGAGATGCAGAAGGAGCTTATCCGCAAGGAGATGAGCATCAACAACGCCATCGAGAAGGACAGGAAGAGCCTGCAGGAAGAGGCTGCGACCTTTGAGCAGAAGGTGCAGAACAACGTGTTTGCTACACAGGAGCGCGCACAGGCCGAGTATGAAAAAATCATGAAAAAGGAGCAGGAGCTTGTACAGCGTGGCCAGGCCATGATTGCAGAGTTCGAGGAGACAAGAATATTGAAATCGAACGAGGTTACACAGTGCATCATGGAGTACATCCAGGAGTACAACAGCGACAAGAAGTATGACTTCATCCTCACAAAGATGGGCGGCAACATGCTTTACGCAAACGAGGCTCTCGACATCACCAAGGAGGTTGTTGAAGGTCTTAACGCAAAGTACAGCACAAAGAAGTAAAGAAGACAAGTACTTTCCATAAAAAAACACCGGGCATCGTTCAAATGCCCGGTGTTTTTTTGTATATACTTATCAATGTTTCTTGTGCGGCATCTTGTGCGGCGCAATCATGTTCTCGGGACGCAACAGTTCGTCAAGTTCATCTTTCGTGAGCATCTTCTCCTCGAGCACAAGGTCGTAGACACTGCGGTTCTCCTTGAGTGCGCGCTTTGCAATCTTTGCACTATTCTCATAACCAAGTACAGGATTGAGCGCAGTGACAATACCGATGCTGCCCATAACAAGTTCCTTGCAATGACCCTCATTGGCTGTGATACCGTCCACACACAACACACGCAGACGTGTCATACCACGAAGCAACATGCGTATTGAAGAAATTATTGAGTGTACGATTACCGGTTCCATGACATTGAGCTGCAACTGTCCGGCCTCGGCTGCAAAGGTTACGGTGAGATCGTTGCCGATGACGCGGAAGCAAATCTGGTTCACGACCTCGGGAATAACAGGATTCACCTTACCCGGCATTATGCTTGAACCTGGCTGCATTGGTGGCAGATTGATTTCGTTGAGACCACAACGCGGACCGCTCGACAAGAGTCGGAGATCGTTACATATCTTGGAAAGCTTGACAGCCAGGCGCTTCAAAGCCGATGAGTACATCACTGTTGAACCGGCGTCGGGGGTTGCCTCAATGAGGTTACCGGCAAGCACGAACTCCTTGCCGGAAATTATACGCAAGGCGCTGACACATGATTGGGCATAGCCGGGCTCGGTGTTGATACCAGTACCAATGGCTGTGGCACCCATGTTCACTTCAAGGAAGAGGCGCGCCATCTCATTAAGGCGGCCAACCTCCTCGTCGAGTGTGGCGGCAAATGCCTCGAACTCCTGACCCAATGTCATTGGAACGGCATCCTGCAATTGTGTGCGTCCCATCTTTATCACGTTGTTAAACTCCTTGCCTTTTTCGCGGAACGATGCAATGAGCAACTTAAGTTCGCGCACAAGGTCCTCGTTGTGCAATATGAAACATAGTTTGAACGCAGTGGGATAGGCGTCGTTGGTAGACTGTGACAGGTTCACATGGTCGTTGGGGTGACAATACTGGTACTCGCCTTTCTCGTGGCCAAGAATCTCAAGTGCACGGTTGGCAACCACCTCGTTGATATTCATATTTGTTGATGTACCCGCACCACCCTGCATAAGATCGACTGGAAACTGGTCTACAAGCGCACCTTCCATAATCTCCTCGCAGGCCTGTTTGATGGCTTTGCCAATACCTGCATCAAGGGTACCAAGCGACACATTGGCATGAGCGGCAGCCCACTTTACCATTGCAAGAGCCTTTACATAATAGGGGTGGTCACTAATGGTAATTCCCGAGATATCCTTAAAATTGACCATTGCGCGCAAGGTCTGCGCACCATAATAAGCATCGGCAGGGACCTGAATCTCGCCTAATGAATCGTGTTCAAGACGTGTTTTCATTGCTATATCATTTTAATAATCTTATTTTAAAACAAACAATGCCGGCATAGGGTTCGACGATTGCCATATGCGAAGATATAAATTAAAAATCGTAACAAAGAATTATGACAACTATTTTTTTCAAAAGTTGCGTAAAAGGAAAATACAGGAGCGGATTATGCAACCCGCTCCTTCTTCTTGATGTTTCACATTGCAGACTCCATCAATCCTTTTCCACAAAAATGAACACACGTTTTTTGGAGGTTCCACCATTTATCATGCCGAACAAGAGCAAAATAACAAAACAGGCAGCCAACAACATCATTATAACCTTGAAAGAGAAGGATATGAAAGTTGCAATCGTAATTATACAACTGATAATATACACAAGGATAAACAGTGTTTCAAAAATGCCACTAAAAAGACCGCAGGCAGAAATGTTGCGTACAAGTGTCTTCACAACTCCAATTCCCAAAGAGATAAAGAATGTAGCATTAACAACAATATCAAATGCCGGAGTGCTTTGCATATTCATCAATGCCATGACAATTGCAACTGCAATACTCAAAGGAATACAAATACCCAAACTTATAGCAGCAGGTTTTATACTCAATTCATGAGGAAGCGCCTCCTTATAGACCTTTATACTCAACAACTGGGCAACGAGAAGCATCGCAAATGGAATCAGGCGGAGCAGAGTCCCCCAAAATCCATACAACTCATAATCGCACCACCAGAATATATCGTCTTCAAAAAGGTAATAGCCATAGACTTCTATTGCCGACACAGCAAGAATTGCAAGAGGAATAACAACAAGCAATGCACCACGCAAGAACGACGTCTCAGACTTCAAATACAAGAAGACAAAAAACATAGCAACAGCAAATATTGCAAGAACAGAGTACACTGCCGACATCGAGCCATAGAACTCACCAACCGGTGTTGCACGTATCTGAATCTCCTCACTCAACGGATTTTCCATACCCTCGGGGTTTCCGCTACTGAATTTCAACCCCTTTGTCCTTGCTGCGTAGTACTTGTCCTCGTACTCAAAAATGCAATAATCACTGTCTATGGTATCGACACATTGGAATGTATATCCCTCCTCCAACATAACATATCTTTCATGTGCCGTCTTCCACTCCCAGCCGTTCCAAGTCACACCATAACACTTGAGTTCCTCGGCCCCCCAAGGATTGGCAACAAACTCCTGCGCCTGCACTCCTTGAAAACCAACGAGCAGCAGAAGAAGAAAGAACATAGTTTTTTTTTCATAGCTTATATCATTTATATCGGTTCAACAGCACAGGAGAATTGTGAGGTCATCAATCGCCTCAATGAATGCGAGTCGCACTTGCAGCCCTCCAGCGAAAATAGAGCAAAAAGCGAAAAAGCGAAATGAAGGGAGTGAATATTTTAGGACATTCCACCACATTCAAGGGAGAAAGGGCGAGCACATCAGGGCTCAGTAGAAAATCACTGTGGACTCGCTTTTGTTTACTATTGCATTCTACGGCAGTCATCAACCTTTATTGTTCACATTTATTTTCTTCAAGTCTTTCTATCATGTCCTTTGGTCGCCCCGAAGGACCAAAGGACACGGTCTGGGGTTGACAATGCCGCCTTTTCGCACCCCACACGGCACAAACTCCGCCTGTGCTACGCGTGACTAACTACTGGCGGCATTGTCTATTTGCAAGCAAATTTACAATTCGAATAAAGCTTTGCTCGTGAGTTGCAATGCAACATAACTCGGTCGCTTTATTCTCGCCGTCATTGTCTTGACGCGGCAAATTCGGAAATGGGAGAACAATGTTGCAAACGAGCGTAACACAAGTTTACTTGTTGGTTACACAGCGAGTGCGGCACATTGAAGGCTGTGTCAACTCGCTCTTCACGCAAGAACATCATCGCCTTAATGCACCGCTCAGACATCACCCATTCTTTTTCCTCATTTGCCGCTAACAATGACTGTTGCTCACACAGTGCCGGTTTCTCTTTGACATTACCATTGTACACGGTTAAGTACACGAGATATAGCAACGGTGAATCATTGCAAAGGTAACGTTTAATAATCGGCACTGTCAAAATTACAGTTGAAGGCCGTTGGCATTCAGGGGATAAAGCGAGGAATGTTTGAAGTTCTCATCCCTCTAATTATTACACATAAAAAAACCACGCAAGCTGGCTTGCGTGGTAAAAGTAAATGTAAGAATATGATTTACTCGAACTCGATTATGTTTGCTGTAGCAGAGCATGTAAGCTGAACATAAAACGGAGTAATCATCTTTATTGAGAAGTGTGTTGTTACATTGGTCAATGTCTGCGCACCTTTGAGGTTTGCATTCTTTGACATTTGATCAATGGCATTATTGCGGAGTGCCTTTCGGCCAAGACCGCCGATACCAAATACATATGTAGCCTGAGCCTCACCATATGCCTGACCCACTACTTTAAAATTATTCTGCGACAGGACAACCTGCGTCTCAGTAAAATTATTTGAAACGGTTGACGCAACACCACATCCTGTCAAACACAATACTGCAAGAAGCAATACCAATACACCTAACTTTTTCATAGTTCCATAAAACGCCTTAGGCCAAAAGACTCAATAAATATTGTTAAACAAAAAAAATGACTCCCTCAAAAACGTGGCCTTTATCTATCCAATCAGACAAAACCGATATAGACAGAACGCTTTCCTTGAGATGCCTACAATTTAGCAATTACACAACTGCAGTCGCAAATATAGCAATAAATCCATAAAAAACCGAAAATAGGCAAAAAATGGGGTTACAAAGACAACTTTTGCAGGTGAGCCACTACTGCCTACGAGAGAAAGGGAAAAGGAGAGATAAAAAAAGGAGAGCAAACTGCTCTCCTTTGAGTAGCGGGAGAAGGAATCGAACCTCCGGCCTTTGGGTTATGAGCCCAACGAGCTACCACTGCTCCACCCCGCGATGCATTATCAATTCTTGTGCAAAGGTACAACATTTTTTCTAATCTGCAAATTTTACGGCAAGAAAAACTGCAAAACATTAAAAAAAATACACAAAAAGGACAAACTTCGGCTTTTTTGACTTAATTTTCACACCCGCCTATTGCACAAAATAGCACGAATGTGTAATTTTGCATAAAATTTAAAGTTGACATGTCCACTATTGAAACAAGAGATTTATTAATTAAGGTTGCAAGAAAGCTTTTCTCCAAGGAAGGCATAGGCAATATCACAATGAACGATATTGCAAAAGCCGCAAACAAGAGCCGCAGAACAGTATATACATATTTCCAAAGCAAGGAAGAACTACTTGAGGCAAGCATTGAGATGGAGGTAAAGAAAATCTACACAGCCGTAACCAAAGTGGCCATGTCGGACCTCCCTGCCGACAAGAAAATCATCAAGCTTGTCTTTGTGCGCCTGCAGATGACACGCAACATCGTGCGCCGCAACGGTTGCCTGCATAACGACTACATACTCATTGTAGAGCACATTCGCAAAAGTTTCGACAACAAGGAAATTGCACTCTTCCGTCACATAATTGCCGAAGGAAACCAGAAGGGCATATTCAACAGCGAGAGCCCCGACCTTGCAGCGCGCTTCCTCCACTTCTGCCTCAAGGGCATTGAGTTGCCATTTATTAACGGCATGATAAACCGCAACAACGACGACAAGTTAGTGCACCAGTTCACAGAGAAAGTGATACTCAATGCACTGGGACACAAAGGTTCAACCGAGATACAGCAAGAACAATGAAGGTACTTTACGAGGACAACCACATCATCGTCATAAACAAGGCCGCAGGCGAGATTGTACAGGGCGACAAGACCGGTGACGAATCGCTTTGCGACACCATGAAGGCATATATCAAGGAGAAATATGCCAAGCCCGGCAATGTATTCATTGGCCTGCCTCACAGACTCGACCGCCCCGTGAGCGGCATTGTGGTGTTTGCAAAGACAAGCAAGGCACTTGAGAGACTGAACAGGATGTTCAGCGAAGGTAGCGTAAAGAAAATATACTGGGCACTGACAAAGGGCATTCCACAACCCGCCGAAGCCGAACTTGAAAGTTGGATTCTGCGCAACGAAAAGATGAACAAGAGTTTCTCCTACCCAAAGGAGGTCAAAGGTTCAAAACGCGCAGTACTGCACTACAGGCTTGCAGCGGCATCGCAGAACTACAATCTCATTGAGGTAGAACTGAAGACCGGCCGCCACCACCAGATACGTTGCCAACTCTCATCAATAGGCTGCCCCATAAAAGGTGACCTCAAATATGGAGCACAGCGCTCAAACCCTGACGGCAGCATATCACTCCACGCACGTTACATTGAGTTCGTTCACCCGGTATCAAAGGAACAGATAGCAATCACAGCCCCACTCCCCGACGACAGACTGTGGCAGAGCTTTGAGAAATGAGGAAACGCACAAACAGCAATATACAATATCAAAACATCATCTGCACTATGAAACGACACATCATTTTATTGTTCCTTGCATTCATAGGCATAAATGCCATGGCACAGGAGTTATCGACTGACTACATTGGCAAGACACCGATAGACATTCGCGGGAGCAGGGTCTTTGTAGATGACTGCAAGCTCGACAAGTACAATGCCGCAGCATGTTTCTCTTCAATAAACGGCATTGACATGAGCCAGGACTACCTTAAATACCGAAAAGGTTACAAGGTTGGTGCGGGACTTTTGGCCGGTGGAGCATCGTTGATGGTTTTTGGTTTAGGTACATCCATTGTAGGCATAGCCGAATTAAGTGACGCTATTTGGGGTATTGGCGCTGCATCGGTAGTTACCGGCACACTATGCATCCTGTCCGGAATACCGACCATATGTGTCTACAAGGCAAGGCTCAACCGCCTGGAGAAAAGATATAACACATCGCTGCAGATTGGTACCTCGTCAAACGGTTTGTCAATGGCAATAAGTTTCTGATAAAACATCCTGCTCCTCATGTGAGAAGCAGGATGTTTTATCAAGTAACGGTTACAAGGGAAAGCGAGAAGAAAAGTTTACTTTTACTATGTTTTCACTTTTCAGTTTTCACTTTTCAGATAGTAAAGCACCGAGCTGTTTCCACGGCGGAAGAGTTCCTTTGCCGCAGCCTGCACCTGCTTGGCTGTTACAGCACGATAACGTTCGGGCTCGCGCAGGTGGGAATCGACATCGCCACGCAATTCGGCAAGAGCGATATTGTTGCTCAAGTTCTCGCCGCCGATATTCCTGAACGTGAATTCCGACTCAAAACGGTTGCGCACCTTCTCAAGTTCCTCCTCGGGCACAAGTTCCTGCTTCAACGCATCGAGTTCGCGCCACAAGGCTGCCTCGGCATCCTCGACGCGTACACCCTGCGCCACGCGCGAATAGACCCAGAACATTCCGGCATCCTCGCTGCCCGAAATGAATGCATCAATCTTGGAGAAGAGTTTCTGTTCCTTTACAAGACGAAGCAAGAGTCGTCCTGAATAGCCATTGGAAAGCACATCGGAGATTACATCGCAGGGGTAATAATCGGCATCAAGCCTGCCACCCATGTGGAAACCCATGTAGAGTGCATTCTCGGGCACATTACGGTGCACCACCTTGCGGCGTTGCTTCACCTGGCGCGGCTCGACAGGCAACTGTGGTTTCACAAAGCCCTTGGAGGGGATTGCCCCGAACCATTTGTTGCTCCACTCCATAACCTGCTCGAATGATATGTTGCCCACAACAGCCAGCACGGCATTATCGGGGGCATAATAGGTCTTGTAGAATTTGCGGATGACTGACACCGGCACATCGGCAATATGCGACAGTTTGCGGCCTATGGTTGACCAACGGTAAGGGTGTTTCTTGAATGCCATTGCGCGCAGTATCATACTGACATCGCCATAGGGTTTGTTGAGTGTTGTCTGCTTGAACTCCTCCATCACCACCTGGCGCTGTACATCGACCTTGCTCTTCTCGAAAGTGATGTTGCACATGCGGTCGCTCTCCATCCAGAACGCGAGCTCGGCATTCTGTTTGGGAAGGGAGATATAGTAGTTCGTGACATCGTTGTTGGTGTAGGCGTTATTCTCGCCACCGGCACTCTCAAGAGGCTCGTCGAACGATGGCACGGCCTTTGTACCCTCGAACATGAGGTGCTCCAACAGGTGGGCAAGACCGGTATGTTCATAACTCTCGTTGCGTGCACCCACACCATAGAGCAGGTTCACATACACCATCTGCGAATCATCGGCCGGTATATGCAGCACGCGCAGGCCATTGGGAAGGGTTGCTTTATTGAGCATCGTCTATGACTGTGATTTTCTTGATGATTATGTTCTCACGTGGACGGCCTTCGTACACGCTGACCCATGATATGGCATCAACTACATCCATTCCCTCGACAACCTCGCCAAAGACGGTGTAGTGAGGGTCGAGGGCCGGCATACCACCCTCCTTGAGGAAAGCGGCACGCTGTGCCTTGGTGTAGTGGAAGTCCTTGCCTTTCATCTCCTTGCGTGCCTGGGCAAGCAGTTCGTTGACCTTGGCGTTGAACTCCTCTTTCTTGCGATTGTCGGTCTCGCCGAGTGCACGCAGTTTGGTGAGTTCCTTGGAGTGCGGCTTCTGTATCTCGCGGAACCTTATGTTCACAAGTTCCTTGGTATATGTCTTTTCGGCCGCATCAATCTCGCTCTCCTTCACCTTCTTGTTTGACACGATGTAGAAATGCGAGCCCGAAGAGTATTCGCCCCTGTTATAGCTTGCTGCAGCCAATGCGCCACGCTTGTGAGTGCGTTTGGCGGGGTCTATCTCAGATGGGATGGTATAATCGACATCGGTAACTCCGATATCCCTCTTGCCGGGGTTCTTTATCGACGTGTAGTCGCCGGTCTGTATCATGGCACCGGGAACGACACGATAGAATATCTGCCCGTCGTAATAACCGTTCATCACAAGGTTTATAAAATTCTTGCGATGCAGGGGGGTCTCGCGGTAGAGCTTTATCTTTACATCGCCACGCGAGGTTGACATGAGCACATACTGGTCACAGTCGGGGACTTCGGTGACAAGCTCCTTTACCTCAAAGCCGGTCTTGGGCTTTGCACTCTGCTTGGCAGGCTCTGTGTTGCATGAGAGCAACAAGGCAACCATTGACAAGGCAAATATTATCCTTTTCATAGTCTTATATGTTTTATTCAATAGTACAAAGATAGCGCAAACGTGCGAAACACAAAGCGTGCATTGGTTTTTTACTGCCAAAAGATGAGAAATGCGGCTGTTTTTGGTTAATTTTGCACCATAATCGAAAAAGGGAATGAGAAAAAGGAGCTGGACACGTATTCTGTTATGGAGTTTGTTGGCAATTATAGGTACGCCTATAGTTGTCATCTTCCTCATCATTGTCCTTCTCTACATTCCACCGGTGCAACGCGCTGTTGTTGACAGAACGTGCAAGGAGATAAGCCAAAAGAGCGGTTACGACGTTGAGATAGGCTCCATAAACCTCATCCTGCCGCTCAAACTGAAAGTTCGTGATTACAGCATGTCAAAGAACGACAGTGTATATCTGCAAGGAAAACATTTCGATGCAAACATTTCACTGATGCCGTTGCTGAGCGGACGCGTGGAGGTGAACTACATTTCGCTCGAAGGAGTGGAGATGGATACACGCGACATGCTGCCCGAACTGAGCATAGACGGCAAAGTGGGCTACGCAAGAGTGGTTGCACGAGATGCCGACCTCACAAGGTCGGTTGCCGACATAAGACAGCTGTACATTGCCGACACCGATGTGAACATTACCTTGTGCGACACCACTGCCACCGAAGAGAGCAGTGAGCCATTGCCATGGGTGATAAACCTGCATAAGGGTTTCATAAAGAATAGCCGCATAGGAATTTCCATGCCCAATGACACGTTGAATGTAGCGGTGTATATTGATAGGATGAAACTGCGTAAAGGAAGCATGGACATGGGTGCGACAACCTTTGCCATTGATGGAGTTGCATTGAGCAATTCACAGATAGAGTACAACAAAGGAGAGATGACTGCCGAAGAGGCTCCACTTGACCACATTGAGCTGCGGGGCATAAACATCAGCGCCAAGCAGTTGCGTTACACCGCACTCAACGACATAAGCGCAAACATCACCAACCTCACTCTTGAACAACCCGGAGGCGTAGCCATAACCGATGCCGCCGTACACTTTACAAGTGACAACGAAGCACTGCAGCTGCACAAGTTAGAGATAAACAGCCGCAACGGCTCACGCATCTGCGGCCAAAGCACAATCCCGTTCAAATCACTCATAACCCCAAAGAACGAGCGCTTCACAGCGACGCTGCAGGCCGACATAAGGAAGGCCGACCTTGCGAGGGTTGTAACACCGCAGGTGTATGAAAGCCTCGGCATCTTTGAAGAACAACTGCTTGATGCATGCGCCACACTAAGCGGCAATATCCAAAGCATAGACATTGACACCATTGCCATTGCATCACCCGGAGTGGGTGCGCTCAGTGCCGGTGGAAACATCAAAGAGATACTCCACCCCGCCAAGACAAACGGCAAGATAGCCTTCAACGGCAAGCTCAACGACATTGGCAAATTCATCGAGTGCAACGACAGCATAGACAGCAGCATTGCAACGCAAGGCAACATTCTATACAATGACAGGACAATAACTGCCGACATTTCCCTGTACAACCCAAGCGGAGAGATTGCGGCAAACGGCAGTTACAACATAGCCGACAGCATATACAATGCAGTTGTAACGGTTGAACGACTTACACTTGCCGAGATTTTACCTGATATTCCGTTACACAAACTGAAGATGCAACTGAATGCCACAGGCAACGGCTTTGACATATTCAATGCCCGCACCGCCTACGATGTTGACATCACCGTAGACACCATACAATATGCCGGCTACAACCTGCATTCAATAAATGCCAAGGCATTACAAGAGAATTGCGTTTCGCATGTGAACATTGACGGAGAGGACAAAAAACTATTCTTTGGCATTGACGCTACCACGAAGCTTGCCCCAACAGGCATTAAAAACCGTACAAGCATAGAACTTACGAATGCCGATTTCAAGGAGATTGGCCTGGTAGACTCTACACTGCAGATATCTACCAACATAGACATTGCTGCAAAAACAGATTTCAAGGAGACGCATAGCCTGAAGGTTGCCGGCGCCGGAACAACCATAGCTACAGGCAAGTACCGTTTTACCCCGGCCGACCTTTCGCTCAACTTTGCCACAAGCCCCACAATGACAAGCATTGAAGTCGAGAATGGCGACCTGAACATTGATGGCGAAATGGACTGTGGCTACAACGGCCTTTTTGCTGCACTGCAAGAGATTGCCACAATGAACAGCAATATGATGAGCGGCAAGACCGATCTGTACCACCTGCATGACTATGAGGAGGTATTGCCACGCATATCACTCGATTTCACCTGCGGTGAGAAGAATATGCTACACAATTTCCTTGTATTCAACGGCATAGAGGCCAAAGGCATTGAAATTGGAGCCGACATATCAAAGAGCAAGGGACTGAACATCAAAGGCGACATCACCAAGTTCCGCACTGCCGGCATTGCACTCGACAGCATAAAGTTCGCAACACGACAGAAAAACGACAGGCTCACCTACATCGTTGGAGCAACAGAACTTGCAATAGCATCGGACGATGACGAGAACAGCCTGAGCGCCCTGCTGTATGGCAGCATCAAATGCGACACCATAACAAGCAACTTTGTTCTGCGCGACAACATAAAGAAAACCGACAGCAAGATAGGACTCACCGCACACATAAAGCCCGGCAACATGCACATACATTTCAGTCCCGAGGCTATGCTGTTCGGTGCGCCGTTCGCATTCAACAGAGACAATTACATAAACATAGGCAAGGCCATGTCGGGCGCTGCCGACGTGACATTCACGGGCGGCAGCGACAACGGCCTGCACCTCTACACCACCCCCGACGAGAAGGCTACGTACAACATAAACCTCGACATCTTCAATATTGACCTTGGAGAGATTGCCGAAGCTGTACCGGGCATGCCCGACGTGGCAGGCAAGTTCTTTGCACAGTTAAACTACAGGCAGAGCAATGACAACAACGTGTTCACATGCAACACAAATGTCGACAGGCTTACATACAACAGCAACCTCGTTGGTGACGAAAGGATTGAACTTGTATACTCACCCAGGGCAAGCGGAGCGCATGCCCTGCGATGCGACGTCAGCCACAACGGCACCAAGGTAGCGGGCATTGGCGGTGGCATGTTCAACGACCGTTTCAGGGGCAACATATCAATTACCAAGCTGCCGTTGAGCATAACACAGGCCTTCATTGACAAGGAAGGCGCAATGCTCTATGGATATGTCAACGGCAAGATTGACTTCAGCGGCAAGTTGACCGACATGAAGAGCAACGGTCATCTGCAGTTAGACTCGGCATACGCCTACAGTCCCATGCTTGGCGCCATGCTACACCCCTCCGATGAGATGATAATGATTGAGAACAGCAAGGTAAACCTCAAGGAATATCACATATATGACAAAGCCAACACACCGTTTGTGATAAATGGCAATGTCGACATAAACAACCTATTGAACCCCAAGTTGAGCCTGCGCCTCAACGCCAACAACTACGAGATAATCAACACCCCACGCGAGGCCGGCAAGATGGTATATGGCAAGATGTACGTGGACCTGCGAAGCATGATACGCGGCACACTCAACGACCTGAAGATGATGGGCGACTTGACTATATTGAACAAGACAAACTTTGCATATATTCTCCCCGAGGCATCGCTTGACACAGGAAAAGACCTCGACGGCCTTGTGGAATTCGTCAATTTCAGCGACTCCACAGCCATGGTTCAACAGGAGCAGCCCAAGATTGACCTTGGTGACATCACCGCTAACCTGAACGTCAACATTCAGGAGGGCGTGAAGATGTCGATTGATTTGGACAGCTCGCGCGAGAACTATGTCAGCATTGAGGGCGATGGCAACCTCAACGCCACCTACGACAACAGAAGCGGATTCGGTGTCACCGGAATATACAATCTTGCCGGCGGCCAGGTGAGACTGACACTGCCCATCATTCCATTGAAGACATTCTACATACAGGAGGGCGGACGCGTCACCTGGACAGGCGACCTCTTTAACCCCACATTGGATGTCACCGCATATGAAAAGACAACTGTACCGGTTGAGATGGATGACAACAGTGTGCAACAGGTAGTGTTCAACTCGGGTGTCGTTGTAAGCAACACCGTCAACGACCTTGCCGTTGACTTCACGATGTCGGCTCCAGAGAACTCCGTAATACAGAGCCAGCTCAACGAACTCGACCGCGAAACACTCAATCGCTATGCCGTTGCAATGATAATCACCGGAACCTATTTGGGCAGCCGTCAGGGAATAACCGCCGGTAACGCTTTGAGCTCGTTCATCGACGCAAAGATTAACCAGATATCGGGCAATGCCATCAAGAATTTTGATGTGAACATAGGCATCAACGACGCGCTAAATGCCGAGACCGGCAACAACTACACGAACTACTCGTTCAGCTTCAGCAAGCGATTCCTCAACGACCGCATAACAGTGGTTATTGGCGGCGAGGTAAACAGCGGCGACCGCCCCGACAAGAGCGCCGGCAACGAGACGTTCATAAACAACGTGTCGCTCGAATGGAGACTCAACGACAGTGGCAACAGGTACCTGCGCATCTTCTACGACAAGAACTACCAGTCGTTGCTTGAGGGTGAGATAACCGAGACGGGCGTGGGATACGTATACAAGCGCAAGCTTAACAAGTTAAGGGACCTTTTCACCTTCAAGAGAAAGAAGAAGGAAGAAGAGAAAGAGTTAAAAAAGAATAAAGAGGAGAAAGAAGACAACGAGGGAAAAGCACACCCCCGAATGTCTGATGAAACCCGCACCCAAGAAGAAACCGAAATCACAAGGGCAAGGAAATGATGAAACGTACCGCATTATACATATTCTTGGCACTTCTAACGGCATCGTGTTCCATAACACGTTATGTCCCCGATGGCGACATGCTCTACACAGGAATAGAGAGCGTGGAGTTCACTGATGCCGAAGAAAATGCAGCCGGCACTGTAGGCAAGACAGCGCTGCAGGAGGCACGCTATGCACTTGACTACGCCCCCAACGGAGCCATTGCGGGCAGTTCCACACTACGTGCCCTGCCAATTGGCCTATGGTGGTACAACGCCCTGCGCGACTCCGAAAGCAAGGTGGGCAAATGGTTTTTCGACAAACTGGCAAATGCCCCTGTACTTATATCAAAAGTGAACCCCGACCTGCATGCCGACGTTGCCACGAACGTACTGAAATACTATGGCTATTTCAACTGCAACGTTGAGGCCGAGATAATCCCATCAAAGAAGAATCCCAAAAAGGCAAAAATAAGCTACAAGGGAACACTTGGAACACCCTACCATTACGACAGCATAGCCTACTGTAATTTTACACAAGGTGCCGACAGCCTCATACGCAGTGAGTGGGACAAGCGTATCATACGCAAGGGACAACAGTTCGATGCGGCAGCCATGGAGCAGGAAAGGAACAGAATAAGTAACCTGTTGCGCAACAACGGATACTACAGTTTCCAGCCCACATTCATAACTTTCCTTGCCGACACAGTGAACCGTGGAGGCGCTGCAAGCATACGCGTGCAGCCCACTGCCGACATGCCGCAGCAGGCAAACGAGGTGCGCAGGATTGGCGACATTACCATACGCGTAAGAAACAACGACACCGGCAACATGCGCCAAAAAGCCGACACCCTGAAATTCCGCAACATAAAATACATATACTACGGCGACAAAGTGCCTGTGCGCATGGGGCCATTGATGCGCAACATACAGATAAGGAACGGCGAGCTGTACTCACAGGAGAAGCAGCAGAATGCAGTAAACAAGTTGAGCCAGATGAACATATTCAATAGTTTCAAGATCAACCTTGTTCCGCGTGAAGGCACCGACCTGCTCGATCTGGACATCACCACGCAGCTCGACAAGCCATACGATTTCACCTTTGAGCTAAACGTGACCTCAAAGAGCAACAACCAGATTGGTCCGGGAAGCAAGATAACCCTTGCCAAGCGCAATGTATTCCGTGGTGGCGAAACGCTCAAGTTCTCCATTGCCGGCTCATATGAATGGCAGACAGGTGACAGGATTGAAGGCAAGGCCGCATTGGTAAATTCATGGGAGATTGGCGGTGACCTTTCACTCAATTTTCCACGCCTCTATTTCCCGTTGCTCAACAGACGTTACATGCGCATGCCGGCAACGACATCGTTCCGTCTGTTCGCCGACGAGATGAACCGTTCGGGTTTCTTCAGGATGATACAGGCCGGTGGTGATGCCACATACAAGATACAGAGCCACTCGACAACCACGCACACAGTCATTCCGTTCCGTCTGACGTATGACATGCTCTTGAGCACCACCGAGAGGTTCAACAACATTGTAGAGAACAACAAGGCAATACGCAACAGTTTCCGCGACCAATTTATCCCGGCAATGCAGTACAACTACTCATATGACAACACCGGCACATACCACCGCAACAAGAGCAAGGTCGATGTATCGGTGACATCGGCCGGCAACATCACCTCATTGGCATTCGCCGCATTCGGCAAGCCATTTAACCAGAAGAACAAGAACCTGTTCGGCAACCCATATGCCCAGTTCATAAAGGCCACCACTGAGTTGCGCCAACTGTGGAAGATTGACAACAACCAGTACATTGCTACACGCTTCATGGCGGGTGCAATACACAGCTACGGAAACTCCGAATATGCCCCCTACAGCGAACAGTTCTACATTGGTGGTTCAAACAGCCTGCGTGCTTTCACTGTACGCTCTGTAGGACCTGGCAGTTACCGCCCCGACAACTCAAGCGGCTACAATTATCTTGACGAGACTGGTACGCTGAAGTTGGAAGCAAATGTGGAATACAGGTTCAGGATAGTATCGGACCTTCATGGAGCACTCTTTGTAGATGCCGGAAACATATGGCTGCTGAAAGAGGACAAGGAACGCCCCGGTGGCGAGTTCAGGTTCGACACATTTGGCCGAGAAATTGCACTTAACACCGGCTTTGGCATCCGTTACGATTTAAGTATACTTGTGGTGCGACTTGACTTTGGTCTTGGCCTGCACGCGCCATATGAAACAGGGCGTAGCGGATACTTCAACCTTAATCCGCTGAAAGACGGTTTCGCATGGCATTTTGCCATTGGGTATCCATTCTAAAATACAAAAAACATGAGGGGGTGACCCAAAAGTAAAAAGGGTCGCCCTCTTATTTTCTTTTATCTCATTTGCGCTCTGAAGCAAGATAAATTGTAAAAATATAGCTATTCCTTTGATAAACATTGGAATAGCTATTGTTTGTTTGGGGAAATTTTA
>JAZREN010000029.1:0-9779 GCA_045660825.1 Bacteroidaceae bacterium | reverse complement strand
CGCCGGCTTCGGTAACACCCAAGTGCAAAGGATAGACAATACCCTCCTCGGCCATCACACGCACAAGGCGACGCACTGTAGTAACCATCATTGTAGTATTACTGGTCTTTATTGAGACAACGACGTTGTCAAAGTGTTCATCGCGACAGATGCGCAGGAACTCCATACAAGACTCAACAACACCCGATGGAGTATCGCCATAGCGACTCATTATGCGGTCACTGAGCGAACCGTGGTTCACACCCACGCGCACAGCCTTGCCCTCGGCCTTGCAGATATCCAAAAATGCCACAAAGCGCTCACGCAGACGCTTGAGTTCGTCGGCATACTCGACATCGGTATAATCAATATGCTTGAATGTGCGCGCAGTGTCGACATAATTACCGGGATTGACACGTACCTTATCGGCATAACGTGCTGCGGTATCGGCCACCGATGCATTGAAATGCACATCGGCAACAAGAGGGACATTACAGCCACGCGCAATAAGTTGCTGTTTGATATTGCCAAGGTTCACCGCCTCGCGGTTGCCCTGCGTTGTCAGACGCACCAACTGGCCGCCACGCTCAACAATGCGGAGTGTCTGCTCCACACTGCCATCGGTGTCCATAGTACTGGTGTTGGTCATTGACTGCACACACACCGGGTGCGCACTACCAATGAGCACATCACCGACAGCTACCTCAACCGTCGCACGGCGCTTATAGTTGAAGAGGTCTATATCAGTTTGTCTTGTATTCATATTTGAGTTCCTTGAGCTCCTCGTTCGCTTTCTCTATTTTCTTGCACAAATTGCTCTTGTAAGCAGCAAGACGCTCGGCAAGCACGGCATCGGCAAGCGACAGCATCTCAACAGCCAAAATAGCGGCATTGAGAGATGCGTTTACGCCAACAGTTGCCACAGGGATACCCGGAGGCATCTGAACGATTGCAAGCAGCGCATCCATACCGTCAAGAGTACTGTTGATGGGCACGCCGATTACAGGCAAAGTTGTGCTGGCAGCGATGACACCGGGAAGATGAGCCGCCATACCTGCAGCTGCAATTATCACTTTGACACCACGCTCCTTTGCACCTTTTGAAAAAGCCTCTACAGCCTCGGGGGTGCGGTGAGCCGAAAGGGCATTCACCTCGAAAGGCACCTTCATGTCATTTAGAAAATCAGTTGCTTTTTTCATCACAGGCAGATCGGAAGTACTGCCCATTATAACACTTACTATTGGTTTCATATATGTTTTGGATTTATGTTATCAGAAAAAATGCTTCCAAGCCACCACCTCGTTGTACGCTGACATCGAGATCCTTCACTACGCTCAGGATGACAAAAGGCCTTTATTATGGTCTCTCTTTTATCACACCCTTGCGGTATGCATAGAGCAGACGCTCAAGGTCGGCAATCTTGACCATGATGCCACGGCCTATATCGGTATCGCGCACCTTCTCGCGCTCACCCACAATCTCCACAATGTTTATTGTGCCGGCAATGTCGGTTCCGTTGAGGATAGCCTCCTCGGTCGATGTAAACGGAGTCAGCTGCACCAGTTCAAAGCCACGGCTGTGGTAAACGAGTGTATAGCCGGCAATACCTGTACGGTTGTGATAAATCTTTGAGAAACCGCCATCAATGACCATCAAGCGTCCATCGGCCTTGATAGGTGTCTCGCCCTTGAACACGCGCACAGGAACGTGACCATTGATAATGTGGCGATGGTTTCCTTTGACGCCGAACTCATCGAGTATATAATCGCAAACCTCGGCATTGTCGCGCAGGATGTAGTACCAGCCCTTTGGCTCTTTCTGCACCTCCTTGTCATCGATCAGATAGCGTTCGAATGTCGCCATCTTTGCCTTGCCGAAGAGAGGCGACTCGGGACCACACCACAGGTACCAGAAGAAGTCGGCATACTTCTCGCGAGTAGCCTCATCGACATCGCTGTCGAATGCAGTACGCGCCATGCGCTCAACCTTCTTCATCAGTTCCTTGCCCTTTACCGGCACGCCGTCAAAGACAACCTCGCGCATTGTACCGTCCTCGTTGATGGGCACGGCAGCGTGGAACATGAGGTTAGAGTTATATATCACGAACATACCGCCACGCATGAGCAAGCAGTTCACATGGTTCTGCAAACGCTCGCTGCGCATGAACGAGTGACGCAGACGGTCTATCACATCCTGCTCCTCGGGGGTGAGGGCATATGGATTTGCAGGGTCAAGCGTCGGCCACAACTTGTCGCCAAGCTCATACTCCTTGCCATCTATGGTGATTATACCGCGCTCCTTGTCTATGAACTCCATGAGACAACGGTCCATCATGTTCCACTCGGGGTGCTTCATTGCAATCTGACCCGAGAGTTTGAACTCTATTACAGAGATAGCCTTGTGCATCTGTGCAATGAGTCGCACATCCTTCTCGTTGAAGTTGGTACGCTCCTCATCCACGCGAGGCTGATATATTGTACAAGGGTCATCGGCATACTGCTCCATTGCAAAAGTAGCAAGCGGAACCATATTTATAGCATAGCCCTCTTCAAGGGTTGTTGTGTTGGCATCGCGCAAAGAGAGGCGCAACACACTTGCGATACAGCAGGTATTTCCTGCTGCAGCACCCATCCACAGCACATCGTGGTTACCCCAAGTTATATCCAAGTGGTGGTAATCGCACAATGCATCCATGATATGATGCGCACCCGGGCCACGGTCAAATATATCGCCAAGGATGTGCAGGCGATCTACAATCAATCTCTGTATAAGATAACAGAGTGCCGTTATGAAATGGCCGGCACGGCCTGTGCCTATAATCGTATCTACAATGACCTCAAGATAGGCCTGTTTGTTCTGGTAGTCGTCACTCTCGTGCAGAAGCTCCTCAATGATATACACATACTCCTCGGGGAGGCTCTTGCGCACCTTGGAACGAGTATATTTTGACGACACATTGCGACAAACCACAATAAGGCGGTTCAGTGAGCGCTTATAGTAGTCATCAAGGTCGATATCCGACTGCTTCACGAGCTTCAGTTTCTCCTCGGGGTAATATATAAGCGTACACAAATCCTTCTTCTCCTCGGCAGTGATGGTGTCACCAAAAAGGTCATTCACCTTTCGTTTGATGTTACCCGACGCATTGCGCAGGATATGCTGAAAAGCCTCGTGCTCACCATGCACGTCGGCAAGGAAGTGCTCTGTCGGCTTGGGCAGATGCAGAATAGCCTCAAGATTGATAATTTCGGTCGTCACGCTCGACACTGTGGGGAAATCACGTGCCAGCAGACGCAGATAGCGGAGGTCTTCCTTTACCTCCTCAATTGTTATGTGCTGCTTTGCCATAATATATCTTTGGTTTATAGCAGATAAAAAGAGTACAACGACCCACTACCTGCTCATTACTGCAAATTTACAGTTATTTTTGCAAACTGCAAACATTATAAAGAATTAGCATTTCATTCGCCGAAACTTTCGGACACAAACGGTAACGCAATACGTAGCGCCTCCTGCCAATATTGCCATACATGGGCACCGTCGCGCACGCGCAACTGGTAGGGGATGCGCCTGGTGCGCATTGCTTTAATGAATTCCATGTTGTTGTCGAAGAGGAAATCGTCATCACCCACATCAATGAACCAGCGCACCGACGCAATTCTGGCACGCTGCTCCTGTGTTGCGTTCTCGACAGCCGTAATATTGTTATTTGCCACCGCGCTCTCCATGAACACCCTGCGGCGGGCATCGGGTGTGTGAGTTATCCAAGTACCGTCAACCAGTCCCATAAGTGCACTCATTGCATAGGCACTTGAGAACATTTCGCTGTGATTGATTGCATACCATGTTGTTCCGCCACCACCCATTGACAAACCGGCAATGGCTCGATGCTGCTTGTCAGAGATTATACGATATGTACTCTCGACATGCGGGATAAATTCCTGAAAGAAGAAATCCTCGTAACGCCACTCCTCGCTGTTGAAATATCCGTCATAAGTGGTACCGGCATCGGGCATCACAATTACCATTTCCCGTGCCTTGCCGGCAACAGCAAGTTCTGTTGCAATCGCCTGCACATCACCTTTGTCGCACCACGCCGTGTGCGTGTCGGTGAGGCCATGCAACAGATACAACACTGGGAAAGACTTGCCTTCATCACCATATCCTTGTGGCAGATATACGCAATATTTCTTTGTACAACCAAGTATTTCACTACGCAGTTCACACTCCATCACCTTTGGATACACACTGCTTTGTGCCACCAACAGTAACGGAACTGCAAGCAACAGGTATAAAACGGCGAAATAACGTTTCATGATATAATGTTTATAGATTGCTACTCTTTGCGCAGACGGGCTACGGGAATATTCAACTGCTCGCGATACTTGGCAACAGTGCGGCGCGCCACATTGTACCCCTGCGCAACGAGCATCTCCTGCAAAGCCTGGTCTGTGAGCGGACTGGCCTTATCCTCGGCATCGACAAGTTCGCGGATAACACGGAAGAGTTCATATACAGACTGCGTCGTTCCGTCGGACATTGTCACACCATCACTGAAATAGTATTTCAGCGGAGTCACACTCCACGGAGTCTGCACGAACTTGCTGTTGCAGACACGTGATATCGTGGAAATGTCATATCCCGTCAACTTGGAGATATCCTCAAGAATCATAGGCTTGAGAAAGGCCTCATCGCCACCATTGACAAAATACTCCTTTTGCACCGACGCTATCGCCCGCATAGTAGAAAGCATTGTCATCTCGCGTTGTTCAACTGCCGTAATGAAACCTTTAGCCGCCTCAATCTTCTGTTTCAGAAACAATGCAGCTGCACGTTGCTCGGCATTGCCGTCCATGGCACGTTCGTCAAGCATATGCAGGAAATCGCCATTGACACGCAACGAAGGGATATGAGAATTATTGAGTGAAACGTACACTTTGTCATCAACGACATCGAGCAGAAAATCAGGCATCACCTGTTGACGACTAAAGCCGACGCCCTCGGCAAGCGAAGCACCCGGACGCGGATTGAGCCTCACGATATCGGCAATGGCATCACGGCACTCATCGGCCGGGATATCCAGTCTTTCAGGAATTGCAGCCCAACGTTTTCCGGCAAAATCGTCGTAGCATTCGGTAAGTATCCTTTTATGCACGGCATAGTCCTTGCCCGTTACATTACGTTCCAACTGCAACAGCAGACATTCGCGCAAATCACGTGCGGCTATTCCCGCCGGATCAAAAGTCTGTATAGCCTTGAGCACCGACAGCAGTTCCTCTTCGGTCGTAGATATGTTGTTATATATAAGGAGTTCATCCTCAATCTCGGAAAGTGGTTTACGCAACAGGCCGTCCTCATCGAGCGTTCCAATTATGTACTCGCCAATGGCCATCTCATCAGGTGAAAGCGACAGAGCACCAAGCTGCTCCATGAGCGTATCGCCAAAAGAGACAACATCACCATACGTAGTATCCATTGAAGGCACATATCCGCTTGGGGCAACAGGGATATCGTCGTTGCCGCTGTAATCATCGTCACTCTCGGACACGTACACATCTCCCGCAGCATCGTCTTCACCTTGAGATGCAACTTCATCGGGTTCAACAGCATCAAGGGCGGGGTTATCCATAACCTCGCCACGCACTCTCTCCTCTATCTCCACTGTTGTCATCTCGAGCAACTGCACTGCAAGCAGCTGCTGGGGTGACAGTGTCTGGGAAAGCGTCTGTTGTTGCTGTTGTACCTGTGAATATGAACTGTCGGCCATTCTTGTTTTCAATACTTGAAACTACTTCCACCCAAGAACTCACGCGCCAATGATGTCGGCGGCAGTTCTTTGTCCTGCAAAGGTACAATATAATCCAAGAAACGCAAAAGCCTTTGAGCCTCGGAATACTCGGCACAGTTCTCGGGCACGGCACGAAGCATGGGCTCTGCCTGCGATTTGAACACAGCCAATTCGTAGAAGAGCGACGAGTTGAACATCACATCGGCATTCTCCTGATATGGGAATATCCATTTTTCCTCTCCACGACGCACATCGGGCCAGCGCATAATTGTCTCTTGTGCAGAGTAACCACGGTATTTGGCATCACGTATCATGCGGCGCAACAAGCGGTTGTCCGATGTCGATATATAGTTATGGTAATCGAGTTTTATTGATGTGAGCGCCGACACGTATATGCGGAATTTGTCGCCATCGGCAATCTGCGATGTGAGCATGGGGTTCAGCGCGTGTGTACCCTCAATGACAAGCACCATCTGAGGTGTAAGCTTCAGGTGTTTGCCGTTGAACTCACGCTCACCGGTCTTGAAATTGTATGTAGGTACATCAACCTCCTCGCCGCTGAGCATACGACTCAGCGACTCATTGAAGAACGGAAGATCAATGGAATAGATTGACTCGAAATCATAATCGCCATCGGGCTTACGCGGGGTGTGGGTGCGGTTTACAAAATAGTCATCGAGCGAAATGGCATAAGGTTGCAGACCACAAGCCTGCAACTGCACGCTCAAGCGCTTGCTGAATGTTGTCTTGCCCGATGACGAAGGGCCGGCAATGAGCACAACCTTTGCATTGCGTTGCTGTATTTCATCTGCAATTCTTGAAAGGCGGCGCTCCTGCAACACCTCGGACACATTCACAAGGTCAATGCCCATACCGGCATGCACTGCCTTGTTGAAATCGCCGATGGTCTCCACACCCATCTTCTGATGCCACTGCAGACGCTCCTCAAAGAGTTCATGCAGTTTCTCTTGTGGAACTTTATCCTCGAGCACCGTAGGTCGCTCCTTGTTTGGGATGCGGAGCAGCACGCCATCATCATACTTCTCGATCTCGAAAAGTTTGATGTAACCTGTAGATGGCACCAGACCATTATAATAGCTATCGACAAAGCCATCGAGTTCGTAATAACTTGTATAGAGGCGGCCATATGTCTCAAGCAGACGTACCTTGTCCATGCGGCCGACACGCTCAAAGACCTCAATAGCCTCGGCTGTGTGACACTCGATTCTCTTGAAAGGTATATCACTGTTCACTATGAGCTTCATCTTCTCACGCACCATATCAACCTGCGCGTCGGTCATTGGAGCATCCATGCGGCAATAGTAGCCTTTTGAGATGGCGTTCTCGAAGCGCACCGTCTCGCCGGGAAAAATCTCGTTCATAGCCTTCATGAATATGAATGTGAGCGAGCGTACATACATGCGCATTCCGTCATCACTCCTTAAATCTATGAACTCGACATCCTTGTGGCGATAGAGTTTCAACGCCAATCCTCTGGTGACATTGTTCACACGGGCTGCAATTACGCCATATGGCATATCCAATTCTAAAGTATCATACACCTCACGCAGCGATACTCCGCTGTGGAACTCCCTTGTCACGCCATTGTTCTTGCAGAAAATTCGTATCATAGTAATTGTTTTTAAGCCATATCACAAATATAGTCACAAAAATATCCAAACGGACAAACAAAGCGACTATTTTTATAATTTTAAATATAATTCACCATTTGCTATTTGTTTTTACACAAACATTGCATAAATTTGCTTGCATCACAGCAAGAAGAAGTATATGGAGAAGATGGCACAATACATAAAGAGTATAGAGATTGACTCATTGTGGAGCAACCGCAAACACATATATTGGGAGTTGCGCCCCGATGTCAACATCCTCAGCGGCAGCAACGGTGTGGGAAAGAGCACAATAATCAACCGCTCGGCACGCCACCTGAAAATCATGCGCCAGGGACGCCTGACAAGCGCCCCCGAAGATGGAGTGAAAGTAACATTCTACCCCGAGGATGCCACAAGCATAAACTTTGACATCATAAGCAGCATTGACCGCCCTATCTTAAGCGGCGAGATGCTCGAGAAGATACCCGGCGCCGACATACGCACAGAGTTGGACTGGCAGCTCTACAACCTGCAGCGCCGCTACCTGAACTACCAGGTAAACATCGGCAACAGGATTATCTCCCTGCTCACAAGCGGCAACCCCGATGACCAACGCCTTGCCACAGAACTCACAAAGCCCAAGAAGCAGTTTCAGGACCTCATTGACGAACTGTTCGCGCCGACAGCAAAGACCATCGCGCGTGACAGCAACGAGATATACTTCAACCAGTATGGCGAGAGGATAACACCATACGTGCTGTCTTCGGGCGAGAAGCAGATTCTTGTAATCCTGCTCACTGCACTTGTACAGGAGAACCGCCCCGGCGTAATGCTCATGGATGAACCCGAGATATCACTGCACATAGAGTGGCAACAACGCCTCATCACCCTTGTGCGCACACTCAATCCCAACATGCAGATTATCCTATGTACACACTCTCCGGCCATCATCATGGACGGTTGGATGGACGCAGTGACAGAGATGGAGGACATAACGAGGTGAAATCTGCGGGTAAGCGAATTTCTTGATTAAGCGAGTTTAACACAAACTTGTTTGATGTTATACTGCGAGTGATAAAGAAATCAACAATGTTAATGTGTGGAAGTTCACTTACACATAAAGCGAGCGTGAGCAGGTTCAAGCACACGAAATGTGGTTAAAGCTTGTGCAAGCGAGTGGGCGAAAATTTATTTACGCACGAAATGAGCGCAGCCAAGGTTCAACACATGAAATGTAGTTAAAGGTTAAAACAAGCATAACTGAGATATGAAAAGGCTTAGCGAATATCTCAACTCAAATTTCATAGAAGCAGCGAATGCGCTACGGCCCAAACGCGCAGCACAACGCATCATAGCATACGTGGAGAGCTATGATGACATCTCTTTCTGGCGTTCCGTATTCAATGAATACGAAAGTGACAAGGTGCATTTCGAGATAATGCTCCCTGCACGCACCAAGCTCACAAAGGGCAAGAAACAGGCAATGATGAATCTGCTTGGCAAGGCCTACGGACGCAACATGATTGCCTGCGTGGACAGCGACTACGACTATTTGTTGCAGGGCGCCACATCAACATCGCGGCAGATGTTGGAAAACAAGTTCATTCTGCACACATATGCCTACTCCATAGAGAACTTCCGTTGCTATGCCGACAGCCTTAAACAGGTGTGTGTACTATGTACCCAGAACGACAGCAACGTAATAGACTTCAAGGAGTTCTTCAAGCTATACTCCGGAATATGCTATCCGCTGTTTGTATGGAATATCCTACTCTACCGACAGCATGACACAAGAACAATGAGCATGCTCCACTTTTGTGAAATCGTACGCTTGTCATCGTTCACCGTAGGCAATCCCGCATATTCACTGCAACAACTGAACAACCGCGTGAAGCACAACATAAAGTTGCTCGAAAAGCAGTTCCCCGAACTCATTGAGGAGTACAAAAAACTCGACGAAGAGTTCAATACCCTTGGCATAAAACCCGAAGAGACATATTTCTATATACAGGGACATCACATAATGAATGGAGTGACAATGCGCATCATGCAACCGGTATGCCGCCACCTGCGTAGCAAGCGCGAGGAGGAGATAGAGCGCTATGCCTACCACCGCCAACAGTACAACAACGAGTTGGCATCGTACCGCCACAGCCAATGCGACGTTGCAACAATGCTGAGCAAGAATACCGACTACAAGAGCGCAACACCCTATCTGCGACTTAAAGCGGATATTGAAGAACTGTTGAAAACAATAGGGGGGTGACCCAAAAGTAAAAAGGGTCGCCCTCTTATTTTCTTTTATCTCATTTGCGCTCTGAAGCAAGATAAATTGTAAAAATATAGCTATTCCTTTGATAAACATTGGAATAGCTATTGTTTGTTTGGGGAAATTTTAT
>JAZREN010000028.1:0-90028 GCA_045660825.1 Bacteroidaceae bacterium | reverse complement strand
ATAAAATTTCCCCAAACGAACAATAGCTATTCCAATGTTTATCAAAGGAATAGCTATATTTTTACAATTTATCTTGCTTCAGAGCGCAAATGAGATAAAAGAAAATAAGAGGGCGACCCTTTTTACTTTTGAGTCACCCCCCTGTTTTTTTTCATTTGATATACTTGTTGAAACCTTCCGTTGCGTATGTCTGCAACCCGCCGTTCTCGTCGGCATATATCAGGAAAGCTTCAATGCCATCGTTTTTGCACTGTTCTATGGCTTTTTCAAGTCCCATTACCATGAACGATGTGGCGTAGGCATCGGCCTTGGCGCAGTTCTCGGCAATTACCGTTGCGCTGAGCAATGAGTGCTGTACGGGGTATCCTGTGCGTGGGTCAATAGTGTGGGCAAACTTCTTTCCGTTCTCTATGCGGAAGTTGCGGTAGTTGCCCGATGTTGCCATGGCCTTGCCGCTGATGGCAATGATTCTCTGGTGTGCATTGTGGCTGCCTGTGGTGTTCTCCGTTGGCTTGCTTATGCTTATGTTCCACTCGGTTCCACGGTCGTTCTTGCCTTTTGTCACCACTTCGCCACCAATCTCAATCATGTAGTCTGCCACATTCTTGCTGTCGAACAAGCGTGCCACGGCGTCACATCCATATCCCTTTGCTATTGCGCCGCAGTCGAGCATTGTGCCCGGGTTCTGCTTCACGACCTTTCCGTCAACCAATGCCACGGTGGTATAGCCCACCTTGCTGCGCAGCTCCTCAACGGTTGCGCTGTCGGGCAGCTCGCCCTTCTTGAAACCAAAGCCCCATGCGTTCACAAGCGGAGCAACGGTGATGTCAAACGCACCGTCTGTCTTTGCCGAAATCTCTTGTGCAAGGTTGAATACCTCAGTGAACATCTCGTTGGCAACGGTGTCCCTGTTGCTGTTGAATGCGCTTATTATTGAGTTTCTGTTGAACATCGACAGGGAGTTGTCCACCTGCATCAGGGTCGCTTTTATCTCCTCGTGCAAATCCTCCACGCTCTTGTACTTGATGTTGTACTGTGTGCCGAATATGTACCCGCTGTTGGTTGTGTATACCTCGGGTGTGTGGTTCCTGAGAATGTAGAATGTTCCTACTATAAGGAAAAGCAGGAACACAATTTTGAATTTGCTCAATTTACCGTTCATGTTTTGATTTATGTTGTTTAATTTTGACCTTTAACCGCACTTCGTGCACTTGAACCTACTTTGAGGCGACTTTGTCGCACTCCTTTGTAAACCTGAAGGTTCAGTCGTCGCAAGCAACGCTCATCCGCGTTGCCGCTGTAAAAGCTCAAGCAAGCTTGGCTTTTGCTCACTCACTCGTAGCTTTAATCGCACTTCGTGCGCTTGAACCTCGGCTGCACTCGCAGTAAAATGCTAAAGCGAGCTTTGCATTTTGCTCGTTTGCACGAGCTTTCACCTTTAACCTTATTTGATAGGTATGTCATATATAAGGTTGTATGTGCCGCCAAAGCAGGTGCTTTGGTTTATGCCATAGCCCGGGATGTACCACATTCTTGAATTTTCTCCCTGCTTTTCGGTGAACCTCACCTTGTAGCGCACGCTCCATCCCATGTGGAAACCTTTTGCAATCTTCACCTTTATTCCCGCGCCAATCTCGCCCCAAAGGCAAGCACCCTCAATGTCTTTAAGGTTCAGGGCGACACTTCCTCCCCATACCGGGTCGGTGATTGGGGGTGTTTCAACGTCGTATCTGAAGTTGGTCCATCCAAAGCGCAGCAAGCCATAAATATAGTGCTTGGGGTTGGGGTTCTCCTTTTTTGTGAGGAAATTGTAGTTGAAACCCGCACGGTAGTATGGAGCGTTGGTCCTGTAGTGGATGCCGTTGTTTTCATTGGTGGTGTTGCACCATGCCCAGCCGGCTTCTACTGTGGGGTACAGGCGGTTACCGAAATTCAACTCTGCTGCAATTTCTGTGCTTATGCCGTCGCCAATGAGTGAGTATGCACACCCGAACAGGTCGGTTGAGAACCCCAACCCCTTAAATGCCAACAGGCTCCAGAAACTTTCTTTTGTCTCTGCTTTTCCCTGTTTGGCCTCTTCCTGTGCAACAGCCATCAGCGGTGTTGCAAGCAGCATGCTACTCAGTAAAATATATCTTAATATTTTCATTCTGGTCAAAGTTCACGTTGGTCTCTTTTATCACCAATGAATCAATCATGTTGTTGGTGTTTGCGCAGCCCGTTAGTCTGTGGTGCATTATGACGCCACACTCCATTGACTGATAGATGGGGATGTTGCTGTGCCTAATGTACAATGTGTCGCAGTATCGGTCGAAGAAGTTGAGCAGAACTGTGTCGCACTCGCTTGTATAGCTCATTGGCAATGTCAAGTCCTTGGCGTTGGTAGCGTAGTTTACAACTATCGAGTCGCGGCCATTTATCATCATTGACACTGTCAACGGCTCGGGGAATGCATATTCAGCCTCCACGCCATGCTCGTTTATGGTGTAGAACTTTATGCGGTTGTATGCTATGTTGTCCAGCGCGCAGTCATAACCACCGTCGCATCCGGTAAAGAGCAGGCTGCAAAGTGCAATAAACAAAACGGCTATCTGTTTCATTAGATCTCCTTTGAAATGTTGTATTTGTTCCTGTCCTGTGAAGAGCGGCTTACCAGTTCGGCGATGAAACCTGTGAGGAACAGCTGTGTGCCCAATATCATCATTGTCAGCGCAATGTAGAAGTAGGGCGAGTCGGTCACCAGGCGGCTTGGCTCATTATTGGCAAGCGCAACCAACTTTGCTGCGCCCACAATGATTGCTGAAACAAAGCCAATGAGGAACATCAGCGTGCCCCAAAGACCGAATATGTGCATTGGACGGCGGTTGAACTTCGACAGGAACCATAACGATATGAGGTCAAGATAGCCATGGAAGAAACGACTGATGCCAAACTTGCTCTTGCCATATTTGCGTGCCTGATGGTGAACGACCAGTTCGCCAATCCTGTCATATCCTGCATTCTTCGCAAGGTAGGGAATATAGCGGTGCATGTCGCCATATACCTCAATATTCTTAACCACCTCGTTGCGGTATGCCTTGAGTCCGCAATTGAAGTCGTGCAGGTTCTTTATACCCGACACCTTGCGGGCTGTGGCATTGAACAGTTTTGTGGGTATTGTCTTGCTTAGCGGGTCATAGCGTTTCTGCTTGTAACCCGATACAAGATCGTAACCCTCTTCGGTAACCATCTTGTACAGGATAGGTATCTCGTCGGGGCTGTCCTGCAGGTCGGCATCCATAGTGATGACAACATTGCCTTTCGCGCGTTCAAAACCGCAGAACAGAGCCGGTGACTTGCCATAGTTGCGGCGGAATTTTATGCCGTGTATGCAGTCGTTCTTCTCCTTTAGCTGCTCAATCACATCCCATGAGCCGTCAGTGCTTCCGTCGTTGATGAATATTATTTCGTATGTGAAATTGTTCTTTTTCATCACGCACTCAATCCACTGGGTTAGTTCGGGGAGCGATTCGGCTTCGTTATAAAGTGGTACTATTACTGATATGTCCATATTTTTGTCCTATGATGTTTTTCTTACAAAGAATGCTATTATTGGTGGCAGTGTGAGTGAATTGAATATGTTGTTATTCAACAATTGCCATATTACGTCCTTGATGGTCAGTTTGGAAATCATGTCCTGCATCTCCTCGAACTGCATCTTTGATGCATCCTCAATGCCTGGAGCCGCTATAATCTGTGACAGCATCTCGTTGACATCCATCATGAGCCTTCCCTGGTCAATGATGCTGAAATAGATATAGTTTGTCATTCCGCTGAAAAGCGTTGCGCATATGTACATGCAGAACAGGAACGTCCATGCTTGAGGATATCTGATGCTGTCGCCGCATTCCAGCCTGCGGTAATTGACTGTAAAACGGGAGGCCAGGAATGGGGAATAGATGAACATGCCAACTGCTATCATTGAAAGCATTGGGCTGGCAGAGAATTTTAAAAGCAATATGTACATTATTGCCCAAAAGATGCCCAAATAGGTACCATATTTCATGGCACTTTGGTAGAATCCTTTTGAATTTTCCTGTTCCATCTGTTCTTGTCTTTTATATCTGGCAAAGATAGTCACAAACGTGAATATTTTAGGCACTCGCTGTGAAAAATTTTGAAGCGAAACATTCAAAGATATACAATTTAATTCTTTCAAAAGTAATGCTTTTTACATTTTTTGAGATATTGCAGCCAGTCGTGGAATAAAAGTATACACTTAATTTCCCTTATTCGTTTTTTTGCGTTATTTTCGTGACAAGAATAAGACATGACAATATAATACTATGAAAGCAATGATCTTTGCGGCGGGTTTAGGTACTCGCTTGAAACCACTTACCGACACGCTACCCAAGGCTCTTGTGCCAGTGTGCGGCAAGCCGCTCATTGAGCATGTGGCCCGCAAACTCTTCTCTGTGGGAATAGATGAGGCTGTGGTTAATATTCACTATTTTGCCGACAAGGTAGAGCAGTGGGTTAGCGATGAAGAGTGGATTGTGACAGACAAGCAAGATAAGTGCGATGGCAAGATGCTTGTCGAAATAAGTGACGAGCGCGAACTGTTGTTGGAAACCGGTGGGGCGGTGCTCCATGCACGCCGCTATCTCGAAGGGTGTGGCCGTTTCCTCATTCACAACGTGGATATTCTTTCCAACTGCGATATAAGGTGGTTCGAGCAGCAGGTTAAGGATGATGCTCTTGCGTCGTTGCTTGTGAGTGACCGCAAAACTACACGATTCCTGCTTTTTGATCCCGAGACAATGCGCATGGTGGGTTGGATGAATACCGACACGGGTGATTACAGTGTTACATCGCCAGATGTCGTGCCACAGGAGTGCCGTGCGCTGGCGTTCTCGGGAATACATATTCTAAGCGACAAGGTTCTTGCCTTGATGCAGGAGTATGTAGAGGAGAAGGGATTGCCTGTTGATGAGGTTAAAGGAACACGCTTCCCAATCATGAGTTTCTATATGTGGGCTGCTGCAAAGTACCCGATTTATGGTGTTGTAGCAAAGGATTTGCAGTTCATTGATGTAGGTAAACTGGATGCCTTGAAACCCGCAGAGGAGTTTGTAAGCGGAAATGTGAAAGCTGAGAACTGAAAGCTTTTGTCAACAAGTGAAATGTAAAACTTGCTTTGAAGTTTCGCTGCGAGTACAGTCGTGGTTCAAGAATACGAAGCACAGTTAAAGGTAAAACAAAAGTTACGATAACCAATGTAGGGGCAGGTCGTTGTGTCTGCCCTGTATTGTGCTATAACAATCTCCATCCGCTTCGCTCGTCCCTCAGAGTGGTTTATAAGACTCATATCATACAAATACCTGCAGGGGAGGGGTGATGCTGTCCAACAACAAACCCGCGCAACATCTTGCGCGGGTTTGCTTTGTATCCTGTATGGATTATTGTGCATCGTGGATTATCTCTTTGAGCATTTCTATGAACTTGTTCACGTCATATTCGGCTCCCATTACCTCACCTTCCTTGAAACCGTCGGGTGTCAATACCATGTAGGTCGGGAAAATGAACACCTGATATTTTTCTGCCATTTCAGTTCCTATGCCTTCGTCTCCGCTATCGACCATGATTGGAACAAAATGTTTGTTTATATATTCGCCACATTCAATAGTGGGGAGTACCTCTTCCTCCATTTTCTTGCAGGGTGCACAGTTTCTTGTGTGGAAATCAATAAGAACATGCTTGCCCTCGGCCTTTGCCTTAGCCATAGCTTCTTCAAGAGTTATCTCGTAGAAAACAGTTCCCTGCTCCTTTACTTCCTCAACGGTGTTTTCTGTAGCTTGTGCTTGAGCTTCCGGCTTTGTATTGCCGCAGGCGCAGATTGCAGTGAATGCCATAATGCCTGCAAATAATTTAATGGTTTTCATTTTATGGTTTGTGTTTGTTTTTTTGAATTTACATTCTGTCGGCAAATATAAGGATTTATTTTATAAAATCATTTCTTGTCGTTTGAAATTTTGGAAAAATATTGCCTGAATTAATTTATAGATTGCAAACTGTTTAAAACCGGTGTCTCTCTTTAATATGCTATGCGATGGGAACAAAAAATCGCGCGAGAATCCTCGCGCGATTAGTATAAGGTCTTGTTTCCCTTTCTTGCGTCAGGAAAACCCTTGAATTATTTTACCAAAACTTTGCGGCCTCCAACAATGTAGATACCGCCCTTGGTGATGTTTTCAACCTTGCGGCCCTGGAGGTCGTAGATAACAACGTTCTCCTTGTCGCAGTCTATATCTTCTATAGATGTCTGGTCTTCGTTGTATACAGTCAGGTTTATTCTGATGTCCTCAGCAGGGCTTTTGCCAGTGATTTCACTTACAATGCATTCACCGGGAATTACAATGTAGTAGTCTCCATTGGTAGTAATGCTGTATTCCAATTCAATTGTTATGGTTTCGCCAAACAATGTCCAGTTGCCCATACCTACAGGGAATTGATTGTTTTCTGCATTGTATATTGGGAATTGGTTGGCCGATGTTATGCCTTCCATTCTTATTGCCTCACTGAATGTTATGCTGATTGTTTTCAATTCTGTGGTGTATGAATTGGGGGTGTAGCTGTATACGGATGGAGGATTTGAAATGCCGTATAGCGATGGATAGATTGTGGCATCAGTGGCATTTTCTTCTCTTACTACAACAATTGCATTGTTTTCATATGCAAGAACGAAACCATCCTTTCTAATCTTTGCTACACCATCCTCGATAGTTACGCTCCATGCGCTGTTGTGGTATGTGGTAGATGTCTTTATCTCGTCTTTTGTACCCATGGCTGACGCTGTAAGGTATAAACCGTTGGCGTCTTTGATGTAGAAATTTCCTGCGGAGCCTGCGCATTCAAAGCTGTATGCGTAATAAGCAGCGTCTGTAATATTCTCATCGTTGGCGGTAGTAGGTTGCACTGGAAGAATGCCGTTGTTGAATGGTAATGCTATGGTGTTGTTGGCAGAGATAAAATATTTTCCACAGGCCATAATTGTGGCCTTTGGGTATGTAACCTCTTCACTGATGATATACTCGGCGCTTGAAGATGCGCTTACATAAACCTTGTTACCGTATGTGAGCTCAACGACAACCTTGAGTGTGCAGCTCTCTGTGATAGTGATTTCGCCGTCAGTCTCCTCGTCCTCAACTGTAGGCTCATTGCCGTCGGTAGTGTAGTAATATGTAACATCTGTCACGCCCTCAAGGTCGGCAGTCGCTGAGTGTACATTCACAGTCTGCTCGCCTACATATACTCCGCTTGCAAGGTCAATAACCGGAGCCTCGAGCTTGTTCTCGGCAGGGTATACCTTGATGTATGTGATATACGCATAGCTTGAGTAGTTGCCGCCATTTGAACCAATGACAAGTTCGTAGATGTTGCCTGCTGCCTGGTTGCCTGCTGCAATCTCAAATGTTGATGTTGCAGTTGAACCAATGCAAGGAGTGCTGACAGCTGTTTTGCCAACATATACATTCATGTCAACATTTGGATAGCTGGTTGCTGAGGGGTGGCCTACAACCTCAATCTTTTCAACTGCGAAACCGAACGCAGGGAGGACAATCTTTGAACCTGGTTTTCCAAGATTCAGGAAACCTTTGCTGTCATAGATGTAGCTGCCCTTGTTTGCTGTCGGGTCAATTTTGATTGTGTTAACGCCATCGGTGTATTCATTGGCGGTCTTGATAGAGCTATAGTTGTTCTCCTCCATTGTCGGGATGCCCCAAGCACCGTATGTGAAGTCGAATACTACTGTTTCATTGAGGGTCGCCTGTGCCGATGCACTAGTTACAAAAGCTACCATCAATGCCACGAAAAATGTAAATTTTCTCATAAGCAAAAAGTTGATTTATAAAGGTTGTGTCAAATTAAACTTGTATCTCGGACCTATTGTAATAAATATCAATAGCTTCGGATTGCAAATTTATTGAAAATTTGTTTCCCTTTATAGCATTATCGCTTTTTTCTGATATAAAAATAGTCAGGAGCGCGATTGCGCTCCTGACTTGATATGGTTTTAACTCTATTTAAGAGTTACTTTACAAGTACCGCTGCGCTTTGCGCGAACTGCTTTCCGTTCGTTGCAAAACATCAAGCGAGCTTGTGTTTTACTCACTTAACCAGCACTTTCTTACCGTTTACAATGTAGATACCAGACTTGGTGATCTCTACAATGCGACGGCCAGAGAGGTCGTAGATAACGTTGTTCTCAACCTCTGCATCAACATCCTCGATAGCAGTTTCCTCGGCTACAGTGAATGTGAATGTGCCACCGGCGTACTCTTCGCCGTCAGTAGCCTTGATAAGACCTGCAGGGATTTCGAATGTATATGTACCTGGATTTGAGATAGTCGCATTCATCTCTGGAACGAATGTAACAGTTGCACCATCGATTGTTGCTGCGCTAACCCAATATGTAGCAACAACACCGTTGTTTGCATCCTTCAGCTTGATGTACTGAGCAGGACCGCTTGTGCCAGTACCAGTGCCAGTGCCTGTACCAGTGCCTGTGCCTGTGCCAGTTCCTGTGCCAGTTTCTGTGCTGGTTCCTGTGCCAGTTCCTGTGCCAGTTCCAGTGCCTGTACCACCGGCAGCCTGGATGAACTCAATGTCCTTGCTGAACTCGAATGTGATAGCAGAGAAACTCTCTACCTCCTCGTCAGCGGCAGGAGTCTGAGCTATAACCTCAAATACAATAGGCTCCTCTACTGTGAATGTGAATGTCTCACCAGCGAACTCCTCGCCGTCAGTAGCCTTGATGAGGCCTGCTGGAATCTCAAATGAATATGTACCTGTCTTAGAGATTTTTGCATTCATCTCTGGAACGAATGTAACAGTTGCACCATCGATTGTTGCAGCGCTAACCCAATATGTAGCAACAACGCCGTTGTTTGCATCCTTCAGCTTGATGTACTGAGCAGGACCGCTTGTGCCAGTTCCTGTGCCAGTTCCTGTGCCAGTTCCTGTGCCAGTTCCTGTACCTGTGCCAGTACCTGTGCCAGTACCTGTGCCAGTACCTGTGCCAGTACCAGTACCTGTACCTGTACCAGTACCTGTGCCTGTGCCTGTGCCTGTGCCTGTGTCTGTACCTGTACCAGTGCCAGTACCGCCTGCAGCCTGGATGAACTCAATAGCCTTGTTGAACTCGATTGTGATTGAGCTGAAGCTCTCAACAACCTCGTCAGCAGCAGGAGTCTGTGAAACTACTGCCAAAGCAGGAGCTGCCTCTGCAATAGTCCAAGAGAACACCTTCTCGCCTGTCAAGCCCTCGAGCTCGCTCAGGTCGAGTGTGTATGTGCCTGGCTCTGTGATTACGATTGGCTCGTAGGTCATCTGGTCAACAGCTACATACAAACCTTGCATATAGATGAAGTAATATGTCTTCTCGCCACATGTGATAGGCAAGATGTCAGGTGTCATGCCGTTGCTGAATGTGATAGAGATTGCGTCGAGGCTCTCCAATGTGCTGCCTGGGGCAGGGAGAACGTTTATTACTGTGAACTCCTCAACGATTGGGTCACCGTATGTGTAAGTCTTCACAGCCTCCTCATTGGCTACACCGTTTACAGTGTAAAGGCCTGCAGGGAGTGTGAATGTGTAGTCGCCCTTAACGAACTCAAAGCCCTCGGCAAAGAAATCCTCGAATGTGAGTTCAATGTAATAAGCGTTGCTCCAGTCGTCATAGTACCAGTTGAGTGTTGAGTTGTAAACGCTCTCGCCAACAGCGATTGTTGCAACCTTTGTCTCGTCAACCTCTACAGACTCTGCATTTGCGATAGTAATAATAGCGCCCTTAGGCATATACCATACCTGGTCGAGATATGACTCCCATGAGTCGAAGTCACGTGTGATCTCCAACTGTGGCTTACGGTATGTGAATGTGCTCTGTGCATACTCCTCATTTGCTACACCGTCAACGGTGAACAAGCCTGCAGGAACATTGATTGTATAACGGCCCTCGGCAAACTCGCCGTCAAAAGCCAATGTGATATACTGTGTGTTTCCGGATTTCTCTACTGTAACTGTTGCCTCATATACAGTTTCGCCGGTAGTCATTGTGGCCTTTACGTCATTGTTGATGACAACATCGCTCTTAGCATACTTGACAGTGATTACAAACTCGCTGAAATCTGCAACATTGTTGTATGTCTCGTTCCAGCAGAAACCATCCTCGGCCGAAGGTGAAACCTCAACAGCTCTTTCAGCAACTGTGAACTCGAACTCACCGCCCTTGTACTCCTTGGTGCCATCGGCGTTGAGGATAACACCTGGAAGAACTACAACTTTGTATGTGCCCGGAGTCTCGATGGCTGTAGATGCATAAGGAGTTGCGAAAGTGTTGCTTGTGCCGTTGCCGCCCATACACTTGTTGAGCTTAGCAACCTCGTTGCCCTCGGCGTCGAGGATGTAACCATAGTCGCCGCTAAGGTCTGTTGTGTACTTTTTAACAACCTCGTTGAAGTTGATCTTTACACCCTGCAACTTGTACTGACCGTTGATGGCTGTTTCAAGAGGATTACGTTCTGTGCTAACTGCCTCAAGAGCCTGGAGTTCTGTTGCAGGCTGCAACATTGCAAGTGCTGCTGTGGGGTCGAATTCACCGGCCTCGATGAATGCAACTGCATTACCGGCATCAACATCGCTCCAACTGTCTATAATCATCTGCTTGCTGCCACCAAGATTTATGTACTTGTCGGCGTAGCCCTTGAAGTTTACGCGTACGCGGCAATCACCCATCTTTGATGCATCGGCCAACTCAATTGCCTCGCCAATGCCGGCAATAAGTGATTTGTCTGAATTTACAAACTTCTGTGCACCAACACTGTAAAGGTAGTAGTTCTCGCCGTCAATGCTCAAAATAGCAAACTGCTGGTTAACATCTTCTGGATTTGATGTATCTCCCAAACCTGCATCAACAGTAGAACAGAATTGGTCATCCTTCACAGCCCAGCCGCCACGACTAGTTGTGCTTACTGTGTAGCATTTGTTCTGCTCGAACTCTGTGAGCTCGTTGGGGTAGTTGACAACTACAACTGTTGAAGCCTCGGTGTCAATGATTTTGTAACGGTTACCGGGGTCTTCATCGGTCCAGCTGTTGACAACGATTCCGGCATCCATCTGGTTTGGCTCCTGAGAGTTCATGCCATTGCCTGCGATACACAACTTCCAGTTGTATGTGCTGTTTGATGATGGAGTAATCTCCAATGCATCAACTGCAGTATCGGACCATGCGCCGTCTTTTGTTACATACTTGGCAGCACCTACGCTATAAAGGTAGTAGTTGCCGTCAATGTTTTCAATCTTGAACTGTTGGTTTGCATCGTTCCAGTCTTTTGCAACTGTTGATGTACCAAGGTTCTTTGCCGTGCTGGTAGAGATACCATCGGCATTTGCAGTCGTATTGTTCATCAAGAAGCAGCGTGCGCTCTCAATGAAATACGTCTTGTCGTTACTGAGCTGATCCAAGCTGGTAACGGTCACCTCCTGTGCAGTTGCTGTTACAAAAGCAACAATCAGTGACAAGAAAAAAGTAAATTTTCTCATAAACGTTGGTTTTGGTTAATAAATAAGGTTTAAATAATGCTATTCGTGTAGTAGTGTAAAGACGTTTTTAGCGTGCTTTTGTCGTTAGTTTTGTTTAGTAAGTACTATTTACAAGATACAAAGATAGAAAAAATATATTCTTTTAAATGAATTTTATTCGATTTTATTTCTGATTGTCAATAATTTGGCTTCGTTTGGATATCGTCCGTGTGGAAAGTTTGGTGTCCTGATGTTGTGTATGTGCTGTTCGTTGATTTTTGGGGGAAGCGAAAAAAACGCGCGAGAATTCTCACGCGATCAAGTGGAATAGGGGATGTTTCCATTCTTTCAACTAAACTTGTTACTTTACAAGTACCTTTATATGTAAATTGGGCAAGGATTTCTCCCTGCCCAATTTGTTTTATTTGCCAGTTGGCTCGCTTTTTTTTCAGCGACCCACGCGGCGTGACTTGCGCCACGCTACGCGTGACTAATCGCTAAAAAGCTCACCGATAGCAAAAAGTTACTTTACAAGTACCTTTTTGCCATTAACAATGTAGATACCAGACTTGGTAATCTCTGCAATGCGACGGCCAGAGAGGTCGTAGATAATGTTGTTCTCAACCTCTGCATCAACATCCTCGATAGCAGTTTCCTCGGCTACAGTGAATGTGAATGTGCCACCGGCGTACTCTTCGCCGTCTGTAGCCTTGATAAGACCTGCAGGGATTTCGAATGTATATGTACCTGGATTTGAGATAGTCGCATTCATCTCAGGTACAAATGTAACTGTTGCACCATCGATAGTAGCTGCGCTAACCCAGTATGTAGCAGTAACACCACCATTAGCATCCTTCAACTTGATATACTGTGCAGGGCCGCTAGTACCAGTTCCTGTACCAGTTCCTGTACCAGTACCTGTACCAGTGCCAGTACCAGTACCAGTTCCTGTGCCAGTACCAGTACCAGTTTCTGTACCAGTGCCAGTGCCTGTACCAGTTCCAGTGCCTGTACCGCCGGCAGCCTGGATGAACTCAATATCCTTGTTGAACTCGAATGTGATAGCAGAGAAGCTCTCAACCTCCTCGTCAGCTGCAGGAGTCTGTGCAATTACTGCCAAAGGCTCAGCTGCGCCTGGGATAGTGAATGTCAAAGTCTGCTCAGAAAGAGTCTCCCAGCTGCTGTTAACGATAGTCCACTCGTTGATGTAGAGTGTGTATGTGCCGGCTGCAGTGATTGGAGTCTCGGCTACAATGCGTACAACGTTGAATGGCAACTCGCTACCGTCCTTTGCAGTCTCTGCTGGGAGGAGGTAGTACTCTTCACCATTGTCACCGGCAAGCATGAATGCCTCGGCATAGCAAATGATATCCTGGTTGAACTCGATGAGAATTTCCTCAATAGCCTCAACCTCAGCGCCATCAGCAGGTGTGCTGCCGGTAATCTTCAAGCCCTCTACGAGTGTAAATGTGTATGTGATATCCTCTGTGAGTCTCACGCCGGCGTCAGTGTAAGCATACTCCTTCTTGAGAACGAATGTGTATGTACCTGCAGCAGTGATAGGCTCAGCGGTCTTCAAACAGAGTGCGTTGTAAGGAGTGTTGTCGCCCCAGCTGTCAGTGTATGTAACTGTCAATGGGAATTCCTCGCCCTTCTCGTTTGTGATAACTGCACCCTCAACCTGGTTAATGATGTTCTGGCTGTACTCGAAGTAGAGGTACTCGATGCTCTTAACCTGGTCGCCATTCTCTGGGTTAGCGTAGATAATCTCAAGTACATTTGGATTCTCAACAGTGTATGTGCACTCTGTCTTTGCGCTTGGCATTGCAAGACCGTTGGGGTTCAGGATGAACAAGCCCTCGGGGAGAACTACGCGGTAGTCGCCGTTGTCTGCTATTGGCTCGTTGAATGTAAGCTCGATAGTGTTCTCGTTAACAACTACTGCATTGTTGAACTCCTTTGGAGTGTAGTCCCAACCGATAGTGTAGTATGGGTAGTTCTCCTCGGTCTCGTTGTACTGGATACCGCTCTCGCAAGTGATTGTCACCTTCTCGAATGCAGGGATTGTCTCCCAGTTCGCAGGAGTTACAGTCATTGTTGGATACTCGCCAAGCTTGTATAGTGATGGCTTGAAGGCGTTGCTCTGCGCTGTAGCGTAAGAACCGTATGACTTGTGCTGTGCTGAGTACTGAATGTACTTGTTTACTGATGTATTTGTGATAGTTGCCTCACCAGTTGTCTCGTCAATGGCAACTGTCCATACAGCGCCCTCAGCAGGCATCTCTGTTGCTACATTGAAGCTGTTGTATGTACCGGTCTGGTATACATAGCGACCGAATGCGTCCTGGATAGTGTAGCCGCCCTCAACCTCGGTGAATGTGAACGCGTAGAATGCGTTTGTTTCAATGAAATTGCCGTTAGCTGCAACTGCGAACTGTGGAAGGTAGTCATAGCTCTTTGTCTCGCTCAATGCTGTAGCTGCAAAGCCGTTTGCGTGGATGAGATACTCGCCTGCAACGAACTCTGTAGCCTTCTCATAAGGCTTAACTGGAGAGATGTAGTATTTCTCGCTTACAACAGCGCTGTAAATCTTCTCGCCCTCTACCTCTACATAAGCAACAGCCTTAACCTCAGCTGTAGAAAGCACTGAAAGGCTTCCGTAGCTCTTTGAACCCTCGGTCTTTGGGTCGCCACCACGGTTGTTGTAGTGGATTGTAGCACCCTCGGTTTCGCATGTGAACTTCAATGCTGTCTCGCCTGTGAGCTTCTCGTAAACACCGCCCTTAACAGAGAATACAGGTGCTGCAACCTCAAGTGAGTATGTTGCTGATGCGATGTTGCTCAGCTCGCCGTCAACGGCTGCTACAGCCTTGAGTGTTGTTGATGTGCCGAACTCGTTGAATGCGATAGCCTCGCTGTAAACTGTACTCTCTGCTGTTGGCTCTGTGCCATCGAGTGTGTAGTAAACTGTTGCGCCCTCTTCGGCTGCAATCTCAACGCTGAATGGGTTGTACTTTGTACCTGCCTCAACTGAGAATGTTGGAGTTGCAACGCCTGCAGCTGGAGCTGCAGTGTACTCAATGGCAATAGATTTGATGTATATTGCCTTGCTTGATGTCTGGGTGTATGACAAAATGATGTCGCCAGATGCATTGCAATCAAAAGAGTAGTCGGTTGCAGTTTTTGTCAAAGTTGCATTGCCAATTTCAGTTCCACCAACAGTTATGGTAAATGAGCCTTTGATGTCAGATGCACCACTGGTGTTGATGGTGATTTTAGAAATAGTGCCACTGATGTCGTTTGTTGACAGTGTCATGGTCTTGTAAGGTGAACTGCCTGAACCAAATTGTTGTCCCCTACCATTGTTGCTGTCCCAACCCCAGTAATTTCCATCACCAGCAAGAGTCCACTCGACTTCACCCAAAGCAACAGTTCCGTTTGATAAGAACGTTTTCTTTTCGAAAGTGTAGGCGTACTCTTCTGCTGTGGCAAGGCTTACCAAGCTGAACAAGCAGAAAATCGAAAGTAAAAATTTCTTCATAAGATAAATTTTTGGTTAATAAATATAATTTGTTTTAGTCTCTCTGTCTATTTGCGTCCTTTTACTCCTATTTATATATTGGAGTTCTTTTAAGGCTCGCGAAGATACTAAAAAAACATTACACGTCAATAATTATTGTTTAATAATTTTTAATATTTAGGCTAAGGCTTTTAGTGAAAACAGTGTTTTTGTTATTCTAATTGCTTGGCATTTGTGTGATTCTGTGTGGTCGTTGGAAATTATTTTATCATTGTGCTTTGGTAAATGGAAAAAAAGCACTATCTTTGCCAACGTTAAAGTTGGCGAACATTGGCGGCACTCGTTGCAAAACGCTAAAACAAGTTTTGCGTTTCACTCGTTGGCACAACCTTTGCAAAACAAAACACAAGAGTGTGTCTTTGGCTCGAGATTTTTTTAGACAAGTATATGGGTAAGTCCTATACGGCCAGCTCCCTGCGAATCCTCCAGGGCTTGACCGCAGCAAAGGTAGTAGGTTGTAGCGGCGCGATGTAGGTAGCTTACCCACCCATAAGGCGAATGTGATATCACGTTCGCCTTTTTTTATCTATTTGTGCACTCCTCAACCTTAATTGTGGCTCAGTAGCAAAAAAGGTGTGTCAAAATTGAATTTATGCAGTAGATTCTTTCACGCGATGAAAGAACATGAAAGAAAGGGTCTTTATTTTCTACTTTAGTCGCGCGAAAGTAGAAATGCTATTTGTTGCATGTAAAAAACAAGCGCCTCACTGTCTGTGAAGCGCTTGCTGTCATTATATGTAATCTGCTTATTTTTTCTTTGGACCGTAGGAATAGCTGCTGCCGTTGTTGTATCCATACTTGTATCCGTATTTTCCGGCTTTCATGTCTATGCCGTTAAGGATAACCGACAGGTTGCGGAGTTTCTTGTCGTTGTAGATGTTCTCAATCTCTCCAAGCATTGAGCGTTCCAACAAACCGCAACGTATGAGGAATATGCTGTTTGTTGCAAATTTTTCAATGATGTGCGTGTCGGCTACAATATCAATTGGCGGACAGTCAATGAAAATGTATTTGTATTTTCTTTTGGCGTCCTCCAGTAATTGGGCAAAACGCTCCGACTCGAGCAACTCGGTCGGGTTGGGAGGGATTGTTCCTGTCGGGATAATGTGCAGGCTGGGGTAGTTGTTGTCCTGTACGGTGATATCGCTCAATGAATTGACTTCATTGGCAAGATAATTGCTCAAGCCGGTTTCATTGGAATCGGTATAGTTTGACAATGATGCGTGGCGCATATCGCCGTCAATCAAAAGCACGCTTTCTCCTTTGATGGCAAGGCTCATTGCAGTGTTGAGGATACAGAATGTCTTTCCGCTGCCTGGGTTGAATGAGGTGAAGATTATTATATTCTGTTTCTTGTCGCGTGTGATGAACTCAAGATTGGTTCTCAACACGCGGAATGCTTCGTTGATGGCGTTGCGTGAGCCTGCTTTTACCACGCAAGATGTCTTCTCTTCTTTCTTCTTGCTGCCACCGGGTTGTATTGCCTTGAATAAACGTGCTACGCGGTTGAATCCGCTTTTGTCATTTTGTGGAATCTCGCCAATGATAGGCATGCTCAGCATGTCGAGGTCTTTTCGGCCTCTGACTCTTGTATTAGAGACTTCCCAAAGGCATATGAGCGCAGCCGGGATGAGCAAGCCTATGATTGCTGCAAGAAACAGGGAACGTGTCTTTTGTGGTGCTGTCGGGATGTATGAGCCCGATGGGGGAGTGAGTATGCGTGTCCTGTTGGGGGTGAACTCCTGTGAGAGGAGGTTTTCTTCCCTTTTCTGTAAGAGGAAAAGATAGATGTTCTCTTTTACGCTCTGCTCTCTTTCGGCGCTGGCAAGGAATGTGGTATGTGTTGGGTTCTTGGCGATTTCACTCTGCAAGGCTTTGTTCTCTTTGTCGAGTGACTCCAATTTTGTCGTTATTCCTTTTATGTGGGTACTGATTGATGAGATAATTGCGCTGCGCAGTGAAGACAGGATAAGGTCCATGTCCTTTACGGCGGGGTTGTCATCGCTGCTTTTGTTCGCAAGGTTGTTGCGCTCAATCATCATTGTGTTGAACTGGGTAATTTGCGAGTTGATGTTGGAGTTGCTGATGCCTGAGTTCAACGGGAGTAATGAATGTACTTTCGACTTGTCTTTTACGTTTTTCAAGAAATACTCGCTTCGCTCCAGTTCTTTCTGTGCTGCAACGCGCTGTTTGTTGAGCTCGCGTTCTTTTGTCAGCTGCATTTCGGACTGTGCTTCAATGTCCGGCAGCAGATTGTCGCTTTTAAAGGCGGAGATATTGCTCTCAATCCTGTCGAGTTCGTCGCTGACGAATCCTAATCTCGCGTCAATGAATGTTTTTGTTTCTCTTGCAGCTTTATTCTTGTCTTTTATCCAGTTTTCGTTGTATACTTCAATTACGGTTTTCAATATGTCGTCGGCGCGCTCTATGGAGTGATCGTTGATTGAAATTGATATGGCATTGTCATTGCGCTCGTCGTTGATGTTGTAAGATAGTTTGTTTACGTATTTGCTTACTGCATTGTTGAGCCCTATGTGTCTTACGGAATAGGTGATGGGTTTCCTTATCTTGTACATTGGGTTTAATGTGAGCGCTACGGTGCCTATTGGTGTGCCTGCAAAGATCAGCGAGTCGGTGGAAAACTTGCCTTCGACTGTGCGTTCTCCTGTTATGGTGCTGCCGGTGAAATTGAACATTCTGAATGTGCTGTCCGGCATAATCTCGATGTCGAAGCCGGCAATGTTCTGGATGTCTATGTCGCAGAATGTTGCATGAGCCGGTACGGTGCTGCCATAAAGTGTTGTGGGGTGGAATTTCCCTTTTAATGAGTATTCGGTCTGCAGATTCAGTCTGCGTGCAGTCTCTATGGTTGTTTCGGGGGCTCTGAATGCATAGATTTCATTGTATGTGCTTGTTGAGGAGCGGAATCCCATGTTGGCAAATGTTTCCATCTGCTCGTCGAGGCTTGTTCCTCTTTGTGACGATTTGATGAGGATTTGGGCATGGCGTGTGTATACAGGCTCTATTCTTGCGATGTTGTATAGTGAATATCCAACCAGTAGGGCTGTAGATGTGACGAACAGATACCATTTTGACAGCATTGCGTATAATAGTTCGCTAATGCTTATGCTGTTTGCCTGTTCCTTTCTCTTTGGGTTGCTTTTTGTGGCTTTCATATTTGCATTCTCCGTAGACGATGTTGTCGATGATGGATTTTCTATATAATTTCTGCAAAAATACATAATATATTCCTAAAGTCCTTTATTTTACTGTTAATTTAACGCTAAAACAAAGAAAACGTTTGTTGGTAAATTTTGTTTTGTTGTTCGTTTCGGGTTTGTAAAATAGATATTTCTTTTAATTTGTAAATAAAAATTATCATGATGGTTGTTGTGGAGGTGTAATGGTGGCGGTGTGCGATAGTTGTCTCCTGTGTGTGGCTTGGCGTTGTGTGCCCGCCATTTTGTTTTGACGTGATTTGGATATTGTGTTTAATGAAAGCTGTGAATCGTGACGAGCTGTAGTGTGGCGTGCTTTGTGTTCGGGGTGTATGGTGCTTGAGGGCTTCGGGTTGTTTGGGTGTGGGCTTGTATATGTGCCATGCTTGTTGGGTAATCGCATGTAAAATAGCGTACTCTTTCTCCTATTATATAGTATGATTTTGTGTTTAATATGTACTCATAACCTCGTTTTGAGGTATCTGGTTGTGGCTTTTGACTGGAAAAACAATTTTTTTGAAGAAAAAAAACAAAAAAAATCAGTTTTATGTCTTGTTATTCCAAATTTTGTTATCTTTGTGCATCGTTAACTTAAATAACAGAAAGTATTATGAAAGAACTTATCGCAAAGATTGAAGAGGTTTATGCTGCTTTTGCAGCTGATGCAACAGCTCAGGCTGAGAAGGGTAACAAGGCTGCCGGTACACGTGCACGTAAGGCTTCTTTGGAGCTTGAGAAGGCTATGAAGGCTTTCCGTAAGGCTTCTCTCGAGGCTGCTAAGTAATTCCTTCGGCAGTGAAGACAAAAATGAGGCCTAAAAAGGTCTCATTTTTTGTATCTGATTGTGGACGGGCTGGTGGCCTGTCTTTTTTATATGTGTTGTTTTTGGGGTGTAAATAAAATTTACCATAATGGGGCGCTGCATGGTGTGGCTCTTTTCTTCTTTTGTTTCAGTGGTGGAACTTGTGTGGGCGATTTCTTTTGTTTTTTGCAAAATATGTGTTAACTTTACAAAAGTTTCAACGCATGTGCGCGTTGTGTGAAAATTATTAATATTAATTATAAATAACTATTTTATGAAAAAACAATTCGTTATGGCGTTGTTGGCGGCTTTTTCGCTTTCAATGACTGTTACAGCACAGAACCTCAAGGGGTTTGCTTACGGTGACGTAGAGGCTCCCCGCGGTTATGGCTACGTTAAGGGACAGGCGGCAGGCCTTGTCGAGTGGGAATCGCCCGAGGAACTTGCTCTCAATAAGGAGCAGCCCAAAGCTTGGTTCTTTACATTTGACAATGTTGAGGCTGCACGCAAGGTGTTGCCCGAGAATAGCGAGTATTACATGTCGCTCGATGGTACATGGAGTTTTAATTGGGTTGCAAACCCATGGGAGCGTCCTGTGGATTTCTTTAAGACCGACTACGATGTGTCTGCTTGGGATAAGGTCCAGGTTCCAATGAACTGGAACGTCTATGGCTTGCAGGCCGACGGCTCGCAGAAGTATGGTACACCAATCTATGTTAACCAGCCTGTTATCTTCAAGCACCAGGTTGCTGTGGGTGACTGGAAGGGTGGTGTGATGCGCGAGCCCGCACAGCACCATACGACATACAAGCACCGCAACGAGGTTGGTTCTTACCGTCGCACATTCACTGTGCCCGCAAACTGGGAGGGTCGTGAAGTCTATATCAACTTCGACGGTGTCGACCCTTTCTTCTATCTCTGGATCAACGGTAAGTACGTGGGTTTCTCAAAGAATTCACGCAACTTGGCTGCTTTTAACATTACAAAGTATCTTGTTGAGGGTGAGAATGTTGTGGCTGTTGAGGTTTACCGTAACAGCGACGCTTCGTTCCTTGAGGCGCAGGATATGTTCCGCCTCCCAGGTATCTTCCGCACTGTTTCTTTGACTGCAACAAACCCTGTAGAGTTGCGCGACATCCGCGTACGTACCGATCTTGATGCGCAGTACAAGGATGCTGTTGCAAACATTGAGGTTGACGTGCGTAACCTCACTGCAAAGAAGGCTAAGAAATATCAGGTAAAGGCGCAACTCTATAAGAATGCTCTCTACAGCGACGATAACGAGATTGTTGAGGGTGCATCAAAGGTTGTTGCGCTTGACGAGCTCGTTGCCGGCAAGACAAAGACTTTGAAACTTGATATCCCTGTAGCAGACCCTGCAAAGTGGAGTGCCGAGGAGCCAAACCGTTACACATTGGTTGTTTCTTTGCTCGACAAGAAGGGTAATGCGGTGGAGATTGCGTCTACATACTTCGGTTTCCGCGAGGTTGAAATCCGTGATACAAAGGCATCTGAGGATGAGTTCGGTCTCGCAGGCCGTTACTACTACCTGAACGGCAAGCCCATAAAGATGAAGGGTGTGAACCGTCACGAGAGCAACCTTGAGAGAGGTCATGCCGTGACACGCGAGCAGATGACCAAGGAGGTTATGCTTATGCTCCAGGGTAACATCAACCACGTACGTAACGCCCACTATCCCGATGCTCCATACTGGTACTATCTCTGCGACAAATACGGTATCTACCTCGAGGACGAGGCTAACATCGAGAGCCCCGAGTACTACTATGGCAAGGAGTCGCTTTCTCACGTTCCTGAATTTACAAATGCACACGTTGCACGTGTAATGGAGATGGCGCACGCTACAATCAACAGCCCGGCTGTCTGCATCTGGTCTCTCGGTAACGAGGCCGGTCCGGGTGAGAACTTCGTTAAGGCTTACAAGGCATTGAAGGCTTTCGACGCTTCACGTCCTGTACAGTATGAACGCAACAACAATATCGTGGATATGGGTTCTAACCAGTATCCTTCAATCGGTTGGACACGCGAGGCTGTAAAGGGTAAGATGAATATCGTTTATCCTTTCCACATATCTGAGTATGCTCACTCAATGGGTAATGCGGGCGGTAACCTCATCGACTATTGGGAGGCTATCGAAAGCACCAACTTCTTCATTGGTGGTGCTATCTGGGACTGGGCTGACCAGGCTTTCTGGAACGTTGACCCAAAAACCGGCGACAAGTATATGGCTTACGGTGGTGACTTCGGTGACCGTCCTAACGACCACACATTCTGTATGAACGGTGTCGTATTTCCCGACCACTCTCCAAAACCACTTTACTATGAGGTGAAGAAGGTTTACCAGAACGTTGGCGTGAAGATGCTTGAGAACGGCGAGGTTGAAATCTTCAACAAGCGTTACTTCAACTGCTTGTGCGACCTTGACGTGAAGGTTTCTCTTTGGGAGAACGGTAAGCAGATTGACTCTTACTACATGCCCGACATGAAGATTGCTCCACGCACTGCAAAGACATTCAAACTCAAGTTCAACAATGCGAACTTTGCTGCCGACAAGGAGTATTTCGTTAAGGTGCAGTTCCTGCTCAAGAAGGATATGCCTTGGGCAAAGAAGGGGTATGCACAGATGGAGGAGCAGTTGAAACTCCAGGATGCAGTGAAGGCTGCACTTCTTGCCGATGTTGCCAAGAGCGGTGTGAAGATGACAATGACAGAGAATAAGTCTGACGCTACCACAACAATTGCAGGTGACGGTTTTACTGTTGTGTTCAACAACAAGACCGGTGTATTCGAGAATGTTGTATATGGTACAGAGACTGTATTCGAGAAGGGTAGCTCAATGACACTCAGTGGCTACCGTGCTCCTGTTGACAATGACATATGGGCATGGAACCGTTGGTTTGCTCTTGGTTTGTACAACCTGGAGGATGTCGTTACATCATTCGTGTCACAGAAGAATGCCGACGGTACAATCGTACTCCAGTACATTGTACGCTCACAGGCTAAACACCCAGGACGCCGTGTGAAGAACGAGGATAACAGCTTCACTCTCCAGAGTGATGCACGCGAGTTCGGCGAGAATGAGTTCCACTTCATCTCTAACAGAATATGGACAATCTACCCCGATGGTTCTATCGAGCTCAACAGCTCAGTGACCGGTAGCGACGCAGCAGTTGCTCTTGCACGTGTGGGTTATCTGTTGCAGTTGCCAAAGAATCTTGACCAGTATACATACTATGGCCGTGGCCCATGGAACAACTATAACGACCGCCGCACAGGTGCGTTCATACAGCAGTACAATAGCACTGTTGCCGAGCAGTTCGTACATTTCCCAAAACCACAGGATATGGCAAACCGCGAGGAGGTACGTTGGGCTACATTGACAAACGCTGCGGGTAATGGTGTGATGTTCGTTTCTACAGGCGCTCTTTCAACAACTGCATTGCCTTGGAACGACGTTGAACTTACAGAGGCTGCGCACCCATATCAGTTGCCTGCTTCATCGGGTACATGGTTGCACCTTGATGCAAAGGTAAATGGTCTTGGCGGTAACAGCTGTGGCCAGGGTGGTCCACTTGAGCACGACCTTGTGAAATCTGGTGACAACACAGTTGGTTTCATCATGCGTCCTGTAAAGGCCGGTGACAACTATGAGCAGCTTGCAAACGTTGCTGCATCGGGTGTTATCCCTGTAGTCCTCAAGCGTGACATGCGCGGTACTGTTACAATGTCTTGCGCTAAGGATGGTGCCGAGATTTATTACAAAGTTGGCAAGAACGGCAAGAAGACTCTTTACACAGCTCCTGTTGACATGAGCAAGGGTGGTACAATCACCGTATGGGAGAAGGCTACTCCAAAACTTGCCGCAACATATGCTTACGAGGCTGTTACATCAATCCCTGTTACTGTTGCTTTCTGCTCAAGCCTTGAGCCGGGTTCCGGTGCCGAGAAGATGCTCGATGGCGACCCATCAACAATGTGGCACACAATGTACTCTGTAACCGTTGCCAACTATCCTCACTGGATTGACTTTGATGCAAACGAGGAGGTTACAATCAAGGGCTTCAAGTATATGCCTCGTCAGGATGGTGGCAACAATGGTAATGTAAAGGGCTACAAGATTCAGATTAGCGCCGACGGCAAGAACTGGAGTGAGCCTATCGTTGAGGGTGAGTTCCCATACAGTGCCGACAAGCAGACAGTTCTCTTCAAGGCTCCGGTGAAGGCACGTTTCGTACGCTTCACAGCTACAAGCTCGCAGAATGGCCAGGATTTTGCATCTGGCGCCGAGTTTGAGCTCATTAAAGAATAATATATTGTTTGACCAATTTGACTATCGAATATGAAAAGAAAACATATAATACCGGTAATTTCTATGCTCTGCGTGCTGCTACTAGCAGCATGCAGTGGCAAGAAGAGTGGAAGCGAGGCTTATGTGAAAGTATTGCCAGACAATTCATTGGCAATTGTAAAGATGGATCTTGGAAAATTCCTTGACGAGTCGGAGATACTTGGCAATACTTTTATAAAAGGTGCTGCAGGAATTGGAATAGGCAGTCTACCCGAGAATATGAGGCCTTTATTGCAGAATATATATGACAACCCAGCAGCATCGGGTGTCAATGTCAATGCACCTATGTATCTTGCGGTCACAAATGTCGATCCTGTAAGGGTGGTCATTGCTATGGATATGGAGGATGCAGACGCTTTTGAGAATGCCTTGCAGACATTCGGCATGGGTGAAATTAAGGTCGTAGAGCAAGATGGCATGAAGCACATTGTTACAGGTGAAGACGAGGTGGCGTGTGCATATGACTCAGATAAATTGATTGTTGTGGTTGATGACAGATATGCCGATATTGCAACATATACTGAACTTGCAGGCGATGATATGGCAGTGAACGACAAGAGATTCGAGAAACTCTTTGAAGGTGATGATGACCAGGCTGCGGTTTATGATTTGGGTGCCTATGCTAAGGAACTTATCCGCAGCGGAGAGGTTGAGCCTGAGTTTGAGCCCTATATCAAGATGTTGAAGGGTTGTGTGATGTATTCAGCAGCTAATTTTGAGAATGGATATGCATGCCAAAATGTTTACGTTGACATGCCCGAAGAGTCTCGTGAGGCTCTTGACAAACTGATGAAGAAGCCAACCCGACGTCATTTCGGTTATATTCCGGCGAACAGCTTTGCTGTGTTCAACTGCAATCTTGATTTGACTTCGGCAGACAAACTTCTTGAGTCGGCTGACGTTAAGGAGATGCTTGAGGAAAATGGAATTACAGAAGACACAGCCAAGGAGATTCTAAAGGCATTGAGCGGTGAGTATACAGCTGCTTCTTGGGTCGATGGTGATGATGTCGAGAACATTCAAGGAATGGTGGTTGTTGATTGCAATGACCGTCTTGTGTTCGATATGCTTGTTTCTATTGTCAATTCAGAGTGTGACGCAACTATCGTCGATAGCGATGTATATGCACTGAATGTCAACAAGCGCGAGCAGTACAACTACTATACCTATGAGTACGAGACTGTAACAAAGGGTAGTGACTATTATCTGATGTATAAGAATGGCGTCATTATGCTGTTGCCCGAAAATCTCTACAATGAAATATGCGCAACAGGTGAGTTGAAACCACTTGCAGACAACATTAAGAAAAACGGACAGTTTGACTCAATGGGTAACTTGATGGTTGATTTCAAACCGGCACGTGACGCGGCGTTGGTATACATGCGCAACGATAGTTCAAGCGATGTCAAGGTACTTTTTGAAGTTCTGGATATGCTCAAGAGCTTTACTCTCGATTTCAACTTGTACAGCTATGAGTCAAGGTTGAATGTCAACGACGATAGCGTTAATTCATTGAAATATTTGACCGATAAAATAATCAGCATCGTTGTACAGAATGGTGGATTCTAATTATTAAGACAATATATTTATGAAAGGAATTGTTCTTGCCGGTGGCTCGGGTACACGCCTTTATCCGATAACAAAAGGAGTGAGCAAACAGTTGTTGCCCATATATGACAAACCGATGATCTATTATCCAATCTCGGTGCTCATGCTTGCCGGCATAAGGGAAATTCTTATTATATCCACACCAAATGATTTGCCTTCGTTCAAGCGTCTACTTGGTGACGGCAGCGACTATGGCGTACGCTTTGAGTATGCCGAGCAACCTTCGCCCGACGGCTTGGCGCAGGCATTCATTATTGGTGAGGAGTTTATCGGCAATGACTCTGTTTGCCTTGTGCTGGGCGACAACATCTTCCACGGTGCCGATTTTACTAGATTGCTCAAGGAGGCAGTGCGTAATGCCGATGAAGAGAGCAAGGCAACAGTGTTCGGATATTGGGTGAACGACCCCGAGCGCTACGGCGTGGCCGAGTTCGACAAGGATGGCAACTGTCTTTCCATCGAAGAGAAACCCGCTGCACCCAAATCGAACTATGCAGTGGTGGGATTGTACTTCTATCCCAACAAGGTTGTCGAGGTTGCAAAGAATATCAAGCCTTCGGCACGCGGAGAATTGGAGATAACAACAGTTAACCAGCATTTCCTATCCGATGGCGAGCTGAAGGTGCAGACACTGCAGCGTGGCTTTGCATGGCTTGATACAGGTACGCACGACTCACTGGCTGAGGCATCAATCTTTGTCGAGGTGATTGAGAAACGACAGGGCTTGAAAATCGCATGTCTTGAGGGTATTGCATACCGCAAGGGTTGGATTACTGCCGACCGTCTGCGTGAGATAGCACAGCCGATGATAAAGAACCAGTATGGACAATATCTGCTCAAGGTAATAAACGACGTAGAGAACTTTGGAGCAAACATAGACTGATAGCAATGGAAGTAATAAAGACAGAGATAGATGGCGTGGTAATCATTGAGCCACGCATTTTCAAGGACGATAGAGGTTATTTCTATGAATCGTTCTCGCAACGTGAGTTCGAGGAGAAGGTGTGTCACACGACCTTTGTACAGGACAACCAGTCAAAGTCGTCATATGGTGTGTTGCGTGGTCTTCATTTTCAGAAACCTCCATATTGCCAAAGCAAGCTTGTGCGTTGCATAAAGGGCGCTGTGCTTGATGTTGCTGTGGACATACGCAGGGGGTCGCCCACATTCGGCAAGTATGTGGCTGTTGAACTCTCCGAGGAGAACCATCGTCAGTTCTTTGTTCCACGTGGCTTTGCCCATGGCTTTGCCGTGCTCACCCCTGAGGCTGTGTTCCAGTATAAGTGCGACAATTTCTATAATAAGGAGAGCGAAGGTTCTGTTGCGTGGAACGACCCGCAACTTGCTATCGATTGGAGAATACCTGCTGACAAGGTGTTGCTCTCGGAGAAGGACAAGTTGAGCAAGTGTCTCTGTGATGCCGCTTATCTTTTTGACTATAACGAAAAACTCTATTAAGAAAAATATTTAAGATGAATATACTTGTAACAGGTGCTAACGGACAGTTGGGTTGTGAGATGCGACGTCTTGGCGCTGTGTCTCCAAACAACTATATCTTCACTGATGTAGCCGAACTGGACATCACAAATGCCGATGCTGTGATGTATGTTGCAAAGCACTATTCGATAGATGCGATTATAAATTGTGCGGCATATACCAATGTGGACAAGGCCGAGAGTGATGAGGCTACTGCCGAACTTATTAATGCAACAGCTGTGGCAAATCTTGCAACTGCAATGAAAGAGGTAGGTGGAACATTGTTCCATGTGTCGACAGACTATGTGTTCGGCAGCGAGGGTAACACGCCGCGCACCGAGGATATGCCGTTGAACCCACTTGGAGTCTATGGCAAAACCAAGTTACATGGCGAGCAGGCAATTCTTGAAAGCGGATGTAAGGCGCTCATTTTCCGCACAGCGTGGTTGTATAGTGAGTTCGGAAACAACTTCCTCAAAACGATGCTCCGACTCACGGCCGAAAAGGAGCAACTGAATGTGGTGTTTGACCAAGTGGGTACTCCAACATATGCCGGTGACCTGGCACTTGCGATATTCTCTATAATTGAGGCTGGCGTATACGAGGGTAACGAGGGTATATATCATTTCTCGAACGAAGGAGTGTGTTCATGGTATGACTTTGCCGTTGAGATTGCTGCAGTTGCCGGTAACACAGGTTGTCGCATCAATCCATGCCACAGCAGTGAATTCCCTTCGCCGGTTACACGCCCGCCATACTCCGTGCTCGACAAGACAAAAATTAAGGCAACTTTCGACATTGACATACCGCATTGGCGTGAGTCCATGGAGTATTGTATAAAAAGGATAAAGGCTACAAACAAATAATATAGGATTTTATGAAACGCAGTATAATTGTTACCGGAGGTGCCGGATTCATCGGCAGCCACGTTGTGCGCCTGCTTGTAAACAAGTACCCCGAGTATCACATCATCAACGTAGACAAACTTACATATGCGGGTAATCTCGCGAACCTCAGGGATATTGAGGATATGCCCAACTATACATTCGTTAAGGCCGATATCTGCGACTTTGATGCGATGTATAATCTTATGATAGAACATAAAGTTGACGGCATCATTCACCTTGCTGCCGAGAGCCATGTTGACCGCTCAATCAAGGACCCATTTACCTTTGCACGTACCAATGTGATAGGAACGCTCTCACTCCTGCAGGCTGCAAAGCTCTATTGGGAATCGTTGCCCGAGAAATATGAGGGCAAGCGTTTCTATCATATCTCAACCGATGAGGTCTACGGCGCGCTCGAGATGAACCACCCCGAGGGTATTGAACCACCGTTCACAACAACGGCGTCATCGGGCGAGCATCACCTTGCCTATGGCGATGATTTCTTCTACGAGACAACAAAGTACAACCCACACAGCCCTTATTCGGCTTCAAAGGCGAGCAGCGATCACTTCGTTCGTGCATTCCACGACACATACGGCATGCCCACAATTGTCACCAACTGCTCAAACAACTACGGTCCTTATCAGTTCCCCGAGAAACTGATACCGTTGTTCATCAACAATATCCGTCAGCGCAAGCCGCTGCCAGTGTATGGCAAAGGCGAGAACGTACGCGACTGGCTCTACGTCGTTGACCATGCACGTGCAATCGATGTGATTTTCCACAATGGTAATACTGCCGATACTTATAACATCGGTGGTTTCAACGAGTGGAAGAACATCGATATCATTAAGGTAATCATCAAGACCGTTGACCGCTTGCTGGGCAACCCTGAGGGTGCATCGCTCGACCTCATCACATACGTTACCGACCGTGCCGGACATGACATGCGCTATGCCATAGACTCCACCAAGTTGCAGAAGGAACTTGGTTGGGAGCCAAGCCTGCAGTTCGAGGAGGGTATTGAAAAGACCGTGCGTTGGTACCTTGACAATCAGGAGTGGATGGACAACATCACCAGTGGTGAGTATGAGAAGTATTATGACGACATGTACAAGAATAGATAAAAACTGATTAATTAAGGAAGTGTCGGCTTTCCCAATTGTGTAGCGTCCTTCATTTGCGCTGTCCGGGAATATCTGCTGTTTGCACCACACTTTCATTGTGTATTCTTCTTTCAGGTGCAGGGAGAAGATAATAAAATAAACAAATATGTGGATTTGGATTATTATTGGCGTGTTGGTACTCTTGGGAATTATTGGCGGTAGCGGCGCCAAAACACGTCGCGGAAATCCCGTGTATTGCTCAAAGTGCAATTCACGTGATTTGGAGATTATTTCCGAAGATGACCATCAGATTTCGTACCGTTGCCGCAAATGTGGTAAGGTGGGAGCTTATCTGCTCCAGCGTTGATTGTGTAACGGTCATGTAAATGAAAAGGATAAAGCGCTGCGTCGCTTTATCCTTTTCATTTTGTATGTTTGTCTTTATTCAAACTCCTTGTTGAAGATTCTTATCGAATATCCAATGCGTGCTGCGATTGTGGTATTGGCCGAGCGGCCGAAATCGTCGGTCTTTGAGTTGTGGAACACGTCGGAGAGTCCGTAGTAGTAGCGTCCTTCGATGAAGAAATTACCTATCTTACTTTTGTACTCGAGTCCCAAGCCACCGGCAATGCCATATTCAAACTTGTTCTCAATGGCTTTGCCATACAGTGGTCTTATGCTTGACGGGCGGTTGGCTGTTTCCCACTCTCCGTTATATTCTTCGCTCCCGTTGAGCAGAAAACCGAACTGCGGTCCAAGATTCAGGAAAAACTGGAAACCTTTCTGCTCTTTGCCCCATGAAACGTGGGCAAAGAGTGGAATCTCAATGTAGTTGAGCCTGCGTATGTAGTTGTTGGATGTACCGTCGTCAAAATCTTCCTTCATTCCACGTTGCGAGAAGTTGACTTCCACCTGTGCCGCACATATCATGCTGAAGTATTTTTCGCTTGTGTAACGCGCGCTGATACCGCCGTTATAGCCCTGTAGCAACTTTTGCCTTATTGATGGCTGGAATTCCATGCGGTTGAGGTTGGCACCACCCGAAATTCCAATCTCAAGCATGCTTCGTGGGCTTTCTACCTGAGCCTTGATGCAAGTGGTGCTGAATGTTGCCAGCAACATGGCTATAATGTAAAAGTTCCTTTTCATCTGTCAAGTTCTCTCGCTTACAATCTATAACAGCTGGATTACAGGATTATCTCCTGGTCATCGCCCTGAAATATCTCCTGATCGAAGTCCATTTTGTCAATATAATATTCGGGTGTGAAGTGTATAAAGAAGAATTTCTTGTTTATGAAACCGTCCTTGTCACTTATGCGCTCGAACTTGAAATCGGACTGCACCGGGGAGAATGGTGTCTGGTTAATGTTTTCGTGCATGCTGTTGCCATAGAGGCTGGCGGCAAGCAGGAAAAAGTAGCCGGTGTCATATCCCAACATTCCATATCGTGGGTATATGTTCTGTATGCCGCGGTTATACCAGTGTATGAACTCTTCCTGGAATTCGGCAACGCGCGGTATTGCATAGTGGCTGTAGAATGTCGCATAGAAATATGTATCTACCTCGTACATGAGTTCGCGTGTGTCCTTTGCGTGTATCTGCCACTCGGGATAACCGAACAACTTGAATTGGGCAACGCCAAGCGAGTCGATACCCTTAGCGTGTAACAATGAAGGCAACAAAGTGTTCAGCGTGGTTGCCGATGACGATGTGGGTACCACAACAAACTCCTTGTCCTCAATCTTGGCTTCGGTCAATGTCTGCAGTACAAGTTCCTCGTTTGATAACTGCTCCATCTGTATGGTGGTGTAGGGGATATCATTCTCTGTCAGCTCTGTGGTGAGGTTCTTGATGAACTCAGCCTTGTTGCTCTTTACGCTGTCCTCTACAAATAGAACGTTGGCATTGGGGAACGTCTTTACAAATCTTGAACTTATCTGTGGAAGAATGAACGACTGTATGCCGTTTGCAATGTACACGGTAGGGTTGTTGATGGCTTCATCCTTTTTGTTTGAGAAGGGAATTACAAGCGGAATCTGGCGTTCCTTGGCAAATTTTGCAAGTTCCTTGTTGTGTCTGGGGTACGATGCTCCAATAATCATCTCCACGTTGTCGAATGCACTGCTTGATAGCAGGCTGTCAAGGCTATTGTCCTTGTGGCCTGCATCATAGGTGTCTATTACGAATGAGTAGCCTTCGCGCTTCAGTTGCTCCACAGCCATGAGGAATCCCTGATAATATTCCACCATGCGGCTTTGCTCCTTTGGTGCGTAGGTGTCGAGCAGAAACGACAATACAACGGCAACATTCAGCACTTTGTCGTCGTTGATTCCTTTTGCGAATTTCTCATTTGACTCCTCTTGCTTTACTATGATTTGTTTTACAGGTTCTTCCTTGGCTTTAGGTGCCGGAATGTAGAGCAGCATCTTGCGCTTGAGCTTCTTTTCCTTTAGTTCCGGGTTGGCCTTTATAAGTTCTTCCTTCGTAATGCCGTACAGTTGGCAAATGCTCTCGACACTCTCCTTGCGTTCTACCTTGTGGGTGCCGACAATGGTCTGACGCTTATCATCTTTTTGTGTCGCTACAAGCTCCTTGGCGACCTTTTGGGGTGTGCTCTCTCCCTTTACACCCTCTTTTGTGGGGATGATGATTACCTCGCCGGTGCGGAAGTTGTTGACCGACAGTCCTGGGTTTGCCTCGCACAGTTCCTCGGTTGTAACGTTATACATCTTGCTCAAGCGGTAGAGTGTCTCGCCGCTTTGTATGGTGTGTGTCTTGCCACCCTTGTTCTCCTTGTTTTTAACCTCCCGGGTGCTGTTGCTTGGGATAATGAGTTTTTGCCCTATTGACAATGTCTCGTTACAGCCGGGGTTGAACTTGATTATCTCGTCGACAGTGGTGTTGTATTGCTTTGAGATGGAGTAGAGTGTCTGTCCTTGAGTAACGGTGTGGCTCACGATGTTTGTTTTCTGTGCGCTTACGGTTACGGTTGTCATCACAAGGACAAGTGCAAGTAATATTCTTTTGCTGGTTTTCATAATAACAAAATGAAAGATATGTGTGTTCCTGGTATGACGGAACAAAATTTCTTGCGAAGATAACGAATAATTGTCAATAATTGAAGATGTAAAAGTAAAAAAGATGGTGCCTTGCAGCTTAAAGGTAAAGTTGCGGCATAAATGGATTAAAACCTTTGCTTTGTCTATGTTTTTTCGTGGGGAATTACTATTTTTGTTTCTAATTGCGCTGTTTGGTGGCGGTTGTGTACTTTTCGCCAAGCATTGCGTTATACAAATAAAACGGACTTATGAAGAAATACAGTATTCTGATATCGCTATTACTACTTTGTGCTGTTGCAATGGCCGAGGATATAAAGGCTCCCAAACCCACTGCGCTCGTAGTGGACTCCAAGGGTATGCTCACCGACCTTGCCATTGGTGAAGAGTATTCTGGCGAAGCTCCCGTGACTGTCAGGTTCTATGCCAACGCTCCCGAGGTCGCCGGATATTCGCTCACCTGTACATGGGAGTTCTTCAAGGAGGGTGAGGTGGAGCCTTATCTTGTGCGTCACGATGCCGATGTGCAGATTGAACTGCGCGAGAGCGGTGCTACAACAGTAATGCCTACCATCACATATACCAGTCTTGAGGACAGTGAGGTTTACTGGCCTTTTGGCGAAGAGTATTACGAAACGCCTTTCAGCATTGTCCTTGCCGAGTCGGCACTTGAGGCTCCGAATGCCTTTTCGCCCAACGGCGACGGCATAAACGATTACTACAATGTCTTCAACGTGAAATCAATTGTGGAGTTCCATGGTGCAATCTACAATCGTTGGGGACAGGAACTCTATCGCTGGGGGCTCGATGAGATGGGACGCGAAGGCACAGGGTGGGACGGAACCTACAAGGGTAATCCCGTGAAGCCCGGTGTCTATTTTGTGGTTATAAAGGCCAAGGGTGCCGACGGCATTGAGTATGATATAAAACGTGATGTGAACCTTTTGCGCGGATATTCCGAGGGCATAAAATAAACAGTGATGATGGAAGCAGAGGAAAAAGGAAAGATTGAGGTCTTTGGTGCCAGGGTGCACAACCTCAAGAATGTGGATGTTGAGATACCGCACGATTCGCTCACGGTGATAACAGGTCTCAGCGGCAGCGGCAAGTCGTCGCTGGCGTTCGATACGATATTTGCCGAGGGACAGCGCCGCTATCTCGAGACATTTTCCACCTACGCCCGCAATTTCCTGGGTGGAATGGAGCGCCCCGATGTGGACAAAATTACCGGCCTCAGCCCGGTGATTTCCATTGAGCAGAAGACTACCAACAAGAACCCGCGTTCAACCGTGGGTACCACAACCGAAATATATGACTATCTGCGTCTGCTCTATTCACGTGCAGCTGATGCCTATTCATATCTGTCGGGCGAGAAGATGGTGAAATATACCGAGGAGAAGATTCTTGAATTGCTGCTCGATGCCTATGACGGCAAGCGCATATATATACTTGCACCGCTTGTGAAGAACCGCAAGGGACATTACAAGGAACTCTTTGAGCAGATGATGCGCAAGGGATACCTCAACGTGCGCGTTGATGGCGAACTGTGCGAGATGTCGCGCGGCATGATGCTCGAGAGATACAAGAACCACGACATTGAGGTTGTCATTGACAAACTCGCTGTCGATGCTAAGGATACACAACGCCTGAAGCAGAGTCTTGCTACCGCGCTTTCGCAGGGTGATGGACTTGTGATGATAATGGAGATGCCGTCGGGCGAGGTTCGTCACTACAGCAAGCGCCTCATGTGTCCTGTTACCGGTCTTGCCTATAAGGAACCCGACCCTCATAACTTCTCGTTCAACTCCCCTCAGGGCTTCTGCCCCAAATGTAAGGGATTGGGCGTGATAAGCAGTGTTGACGTTGACAAGGTCGTCCCCGACCGCACGCTGTCGGTCTATGACGGTGCACTTGCACCGCTTGGCAAATACCGCCGTTCATCAATCTTCCAACAGATTGAGGCTGTGCTTGCCCGCTATGACGCAGATTTGAAAACCCCCGTCGATGAACTGCCCGATGAGGCACTCGACGAGATTCTCTATGGCTCACCCGTGCCATTGAAACTAAACAGTTCGTCCGAGATGTTCTATGACAGCATCTCAACCTACGACGGCCTTGTGAAATATATACAGTTGCAGAAAGAGACAAGCACGTCGGCCAAGGAACTACGTTGGGCCGAGCAGTTCTCGATGATGCAAACTTGCCCCGAGTGTGGTGGTGCACGCCTTAATAAGGAGGCGCTGCATTATCGTTTGGCGGGCAAGAATATATCGGAGCTTGCATCAATGGACATCATAGCCCTCAACGAGTGGCTCGAGCAGCTCGATGAATCGCTCACCGACAAGCAACGTGCCATTGCAGGCGAGATTGTGAAGGAGGTGAAGACACGCATAGGCTTCCTGCTCGATGTTGGTCTTGGATATCTCTCACTTAACCGTTCGTCAGTTTCACTATCTGGTGGTGAGGGTCAGCGCATACGCCTTGCAACGCAGGTGGGTTCACAGCTTGTGAATGTCTTTTATATTCTTGACGAGCCCAGTATTGGTCTTCATCCGCGCGACAACGACAGGCTCATAAGTTCGCTCAAGTCGCTCCGCGACATTGGCAACACCGTGATTGTTGTGGAGCACGACCGCGACATAATGCTTGCCTCTGACTACATAATTGACCTTGGTCCCAAGGCCGGCCGCAAGGGTGGTGAGATAGTCTTTGCCGGTACTCCCGAGGAGATGCTCAAGGGCGATACAATGACGGCACGCTTCCTCAATGGAAAAGAGAAAATTGAGGTGCCTGCAGTGCGACGTCCCGGTAACGGCGAGTTCATCAGGATTAAGGGTGCATGCGGAAATAACCTGAAGAATGTTGATGTAGAGTTTCCGCTTGGTAAACTCATTTGCGTCACCGGCGTGTCGGGTGGTGGAAAGTCATCGCTCATAAACGATACCCTGCAACCAATCCTTGCAAAGCATTTTTACCGCGCGCTTCGTGAGCCGCTGCATTATGCCTCAATTGAAGGCATTGAACACATTGACAAAATTGTGGATGTAGACCAGTCGCCGCTAGGTCGTACACCACGCTCCAACCCCGCGACATATACAGGCGTGTTTGCCGATATTCGTAACCTCTTTGTTGATCTCCCCGAGGCAAAGATACGTGGCTACAAGGCCGGCCGTTTCTCGTTCAACGTCACTGGTGGACGTTGCGAGGCTTGTAGCGGTAACGGTTACAAGACATTGGAGATGAACTTCCTGCCCGATGTGATGGTACCTTGCGAGGTGTGCCATGGCAAACGCTATAACCGTGAGACGCTGGAGGTGCGTTACAAGGGCAAGTCGATAGCCGATGTGCTTGACATGACAATAAACATGGCTGTCGAATTCTTTGAGAATGTTCCTACCATCCTCAATAAGATAAAGGTGTTGCAGGATGTGGGCTTGGGATATATAAAACTCGGTCAGCCGTCGACAACCCTTTCGGGTGGTGAGAGCCAGCGTGTGAAGCTTGCGACAGAGCTTGCAAAGCGCGATACAGGAAAGACGCTCTATCTGCTCGACGAGCCTACTACAGGCTTGCACTTTGAAGATATACGTGTGCTCATGAACGTTATTAATCGCCTTGTCGACAAGGGCAACACCGTGGTGATTATCGAGCACAATCTTGATGTCATAAAGATGGCCGATTATATCATCGACATGGGCCCCGAAGGCGGCCGCGATGGTGGCGTGGTAATGGCCACAGGAACCCCCGAGGAGGTCGCTGCCAAAGGAGTAGGGCACACGGCGAAGTATCTGAAAGAGGAATTGGAGAGGTGAATTTTAACAACAATGCGTGTGTGTCATTCACGGCTTTCCAACCCCTTCCTGATGTCATATCGAACGTATGTGAGATATCTCAAACGCGTTTTTTAGAGACCCCTCATACAAGAATAGTTCGCTCCGCTCATCGAAAACATCTTTTGATATTTTCAAGGTATGGTCGGGATGACATTGACTTTTGGGTCAACTGCTATATTGTTGCTAAAAGAATCTCTTAGAGAGCGGTAAACGGGGCTCGTAATCGGCTTGCTGCTTTCGTAACGCAGTGGAGAAAGAACCCGCGCAGCAAGCTGCGCCTTTCCTTGTTTGATAGGGTCTCGGGTTCTCTTAGTTCATTCCTAAAAAACTAATGGCCACCATTTGCATGGCGACCATTACTTCTTTAGGAGCGGTAAACGGGACTCGAACCCGCGATGCTTTCGCATCGCTTTCCTTGTTAATAGGGTCGCGGGCTCTCGCCTGCAAATACAACAAAAAGCACCTTGGGGTGCTTTTTTGTTGAGCGGTAAACGGGACTCGAACCCGCGACCCTCGGCTTGGGAAGCCAATGCTCTACCAACTGAGCTATTACCGCGTTGTTGTATCTTTGTGCGAAGATACAACTTTTTATTTGAATGTGGGTTGTTGTTTTGATATTTTTACTCAAACTGTTTTTGTGGGAATGCTTCTCCCTTTTCAAGCACCTCAACAGCCTTGATCACTGTTGAATCGCTCTGGTTCAGGAATTTTACATGCTCACACATTCCAAGCAACTGATAGGTAATGTTTGAATAGAGTGAACGCTTGATAAGTTCCTCCGACTCTTTCATTTGTGCGCTGTTGGCTTTTGCGCCTTTGCTTGTGGCGAATTTTACAAAGCTGTCGAACAGTTGCAGTTCATCAAGTCGTGCAGTGAGCGTTTCGTATGTCTTGTACCCGGTGAATTTGTGGCGGTTGCTGTTGCTATATTTCAGCGCGAATTGCGAAACGAGTCCGCGTGAATAGAGGTCGGCTACGTATGCAGGTACGCTGGTGGTGTCGCCCGATACGAATATGTCGGGCATGATGCCGCCACCGCCATAGACGGTGCGTCCTTTCTTGGTCTTGTAGATGAGTTCCTCGTTCTGGTGTATGCTGTCCTGTGAGAAGAACTCGCCTCTGTTGTAACGTTCAATGATGTCCATGTCATACTCCTCGCGGTCGCCTTTATTGTATGGCTTCTGTATGCAACGTCCCGATGGGGTGTGGTAGCGTGCAATGGTGAGTCTTATCTGCGAGCCGTCGTTGAGTTCGATGGGCTGCTGCACTAGTCCCTTGCCGAATGAGCGGCGTCCGATGATGGTGCCACGGTCGTTGTCCTGGATGGTTCCTGCGATAATCTCGCTGGCCGATGCCGATGTCTCGTCTACGAGTACCACAAGTGGTACATTCTTGAACACTCCGTGTCCGTTGGCGCGTTCAATGGTCTTTGCGCTGTGGGCACCCTCGGTGTATGCGATGATGTCGTTCTTGTCGAGGAACTGGTTGGCCATCTCAAGTGCAATACCCATGTAGCCACCTCCATTGCCGCGAAGGTCGATGATGAATCCCTGTGCGTTGCTGTATGCAAGTTCAATCATGGCACGCAGGAACTCAGTGAATGTATTCTCGGCAAAACGTTCTACCTGGATATAACCCCATTTGTCGTTGATGAGGTAATAGGCCTCGATGCTTTCTACAGGTATCTGGTCGCGGCGTATGATGAAGTCGAGCAGGTCGGGCTCGCCGTAGCGCTGTATGCCGAGTTTTACAAACGTGCCCTTGGGGCCTTTGAGCTTTTTCATGGCCTTGTCGTTGGTGCACACATCCTTGCCCACGAAAAGCGTGTCGTTGACTTTGATGATGCGGTCGCCGGCAAGCAATCCCACTTTCTCCGATGGGCCGTTGCGTATTACGTCGCTGATGTTTATTGTATCTTCCTGGATGGTGAAGCGTATACCTATGCCGCTGAAACTGCTTTCCAGTTCGGCATTTGCTGTCTCTACCTCTTCTATGGGTACATAGACGCTGTGAGGGTCGAGCTCGGTAAGTACCTTGGGAATGCAGTTTTCAATTATTGAGTCAATATCCAGTTCGTCGACATACATTCCGTTGACCACTCCAAGAACCTCGTTCATCTTGTTGCTGTGATCTATGATCAGGCTTTCCTTTATTCTTGACAATGTGCTGCTTGTGCCCACTATATAACCGAGCAAAAGACACATTGTTGTCACAAGTATGGGTATGAGACGTTTCATCTGTTGCTGTTTTCGCTGTCACTCATGTCAATATACACTACCTCAATGCCGGCTCTTGTGAGCAGGTCGATGCCGTCGGTCAAACGGTATTTGTTGCTGTATACAACACGTTTGATGCCTGCTTGTACAATGAGCTTTGCACACTCGATGCAGGGCGATGTGGTTACATACATTGTGGCACCGGCACTGTTGTTGTTTGAGCATGCAATCTTTGTTATGGCGTTGGCTTCGGCATGCAGCACATAGGGTTTGGTGAAACCGTCCTCGTTTTCGCAGATATTCTCAAAGCCTGCAGGTGTACCGTTGTAGCCGTCGGAAATAATCATCTTGTCCTTTACTATCAGTGCACCAACCTTGCGGCGCTGGCAATATGAATTCTCGGCCCAGATGGTTGCCATTCTCAAATATCGTAGGTCGAGGTCGTGTTGTTTCTGTTGTTTGTTTTCCATAGTTATCTGTTATAGAATTGCATAAAATGATTCTTTTCTGTCCTTATCTGCAGCCAATGCAAGTCGCCATTGTATGATGAGGCTTCGTCCAATATTTGTTTCATGAGTCTAGCAATGGTGTCGTTGGCTCCAATGCCTTCGGTTATTATGTCCGTGCAACGGAAACTGCGTGTCTTGCCGTCGGCGCTCCATCGTCCTGTTATCTTTCCTCCGTTTGGGGTAGCGGCGTTGAAACGGTTTGCTCCGAATGTGAGGCTGTAGGCTTTTTCCTGCCCCGGCCATCGTCTCGTGTTGCCATCTTCAATGTATGTGAGTCTCCATTCGTGTCCAATGAATATCTCGTTTATATCGTCGCTGTTGTTGCATGCTACGATGGTTGTGAGCGCCAAAATGGCAACGACTCGTTTTGCTATTCCTGATATGTTCCTCATTGTAGTGCTGTTTACAGGTGTGGACATATTGTTTTTATTCCATCGCGCTCAAGGAGCGGTTCAATGAGCGGCTTGCGTCCGCGGAAACGTTGGTACAGTGTCATTGGGTGTTCGCTGTCACCCTTTGAGAGTATCTCTTCGCGGAACGACTGTGCCACTTTCATGTTCATCACTCCCTCTTCCTTGAAGCGTGCGAAGGCGTCGGCGTCGAGCATCTCTGCCCATTTGTAACTGTAATAGCCTGCAGCGTAACCGCCTGACATTATGTGGCCGAAGTTTGTGGTTATACCTGTTCCTACTATATGTGGCAATACTTGCAGCGCTTCTGTTGCCGAGTGCTCATATTCAAGCACATCGCCATCGAACGGATGCGATATGTTGTGCCATGACTGGTCGAGCAGGCCAAGTCTTACCTGGCGTATGCACTGGTAACCTACATTAAAGTTGCGTGCTTCCTGTATCTTGCGTAGCGTTTCGGCGGGGATGTTGTCGCCGGTTTGGTGGTGGAATGCAAAATGTTGCAGGAACTCTTCCTCAGTGGCAAAGTTCTCCATTATTTGTGACGGCATCTCTACAAAGTCCCACAGTACGTTGGGGCTGCAGAGTGACGGATAGGTGACGTTTGACAATATACCGTGCAGGCTGTGTCCGAACTCGTGCATCAGGGTGTTGAACTCATCATGGTTCAGCAGTGTTGGCTTGCCGGGCATGGGCTTGCGGTAGTTGGTTGACAAGGTGATGTGTGGCCTGTGGTCGGCGCCTGTGGCGTCCTTGTACTGTGGCTTTATGCTGTCCATCCATGCGCCTGCGTGCTTGCCCTTGCGTGCAAAGAAATCGCAGTACAGCAGTGCCAGGTATGCACCGTCGTAGTCGTATACCTCCCACACCTTGGCGTCGGGTGTGAAGAGCGGAATGTCATGGTTCTGCTTGAAGGTGATGCCATACAGTCTTGTGGCAAGGTAGAATGCTCCGTATATTGCCTGGTTAAGTTCGAAGTAGGGGCGTACCATCTCGTCGGTGAGGTCGAATTTCTGCTCCTTGAGTCTTTCGCTGTAGAATGCAAAATCCCATGGCTGGAAATCGAAGCTGTCACCTTCGCATTTCTTGGCAAAAGCGGTTACCTCTTCCATCTCCTTGCGTGCTGTGGGCATGTATGACCATGTCAGCTTGCCAAGCATTGCAAAGACCGCGTCGGTGTTCTGCGCCATGCGCTCGCTGAGCACGTAGTCGCTGTATGTGTTGTAGCCAAGTAGGCGGGCGAGTCTCAACCGGCTGTTCACGATTTCTTTTACGGTGTCGCAGTTGTCGTGACTGTTGCCTTTTGCCCCCAGTGTGTCATATGCCATGTACATCTGTCGGCGCAGTTCGCGGTTACGGCAGAATGTCATGAATGGCAGGTAGCTTGGGCGGTGAAGAGTGAACACCCAACCCTCTTTGCCGCTCTCCTTTGCATTGTTGAGGGCGGCATCGACAACATCCTCGGGGATACCTTCGAGGTCGGCACTGTCGGTTACGTGCAGTGTGAATGCATCGGTGTCCTTTATGCTGTTCTCCTGGAACTTTACTCCAAGTGTGGCAAGACGCTCTGTGAGCTTACGGTACTCGTCGCGCTCTGCTTCGGCAAGGTTGGCGCCGTTGCGCACGAAACTGTCATATGTCTGCTGCAACAGGCGCTTCTGCTCGGTTGTGAGGTGGCTGTTGTCACTTTCATATACAGCCTTTACGCGTGCAAACAGTCTGTCGTTAAGTGTTATGTTGTTCTTGTGTGTAACATAGAGCTGCTGCATCTCCTCTTCAATGGCAAGTATCTCGTCGTTGCTGCATGCATTCGCAACGGCATTGAATGCACCTATGACATCGCCAAGCAACAGCCCTGCATAGTCCAATGCTGCAATTGTGTTCTCAAATGTGGCATTGTCGCTGTTGTTACATATGCTGTCAATGAGCTGTTCTTCGCGTGCTATACCTTCTTTGATTGCCGGTATGTAGTGCTCAAGTGTTATGCGGTCATATGGTATTGCACCGAATGGTGTGTCATATGGTATCAATAACGGGTTGCTCTCTATTGTTCTGTTCTCTGTTGTCATATAGTTGGTTTTTTGCCGCCGGTTGAATTGCGGATGATAGTATTTTACAAAGATAGTTGCAAACTAGCGAAATATATAAAGCTTGCTTTAATATTTTACAGCGAGTGCAGTATATGTTCGTGATTTATCACAAAGATAATAATAAAGTAGGTAATGGCTGTTTTTGAAATTGATAAAAATGCGGTGAATTTTCAGGTTTTACTTTTTTTATGAATTTATAACAATTTTGCCATGCAATTTGTTTTCGCGGGGTGACAAAAAAGCGGTGCACCATTGTTGGCGCACCGCTTTGCGATATACTGTTTACGGTAGTGATTACAGTTTGTATGTGCCTTCGACGAGCTGACCCATAGCCCAGACTGCGCGTACGTTCAAATCGTCGTCGAGAATCATGAGGTCGGCGTCCTTGCCTCTCTGCAATGAACCCTTGCGGTCATACACGTTCATAATCTTTGCTGGTGTCTCCGAAGCCATGCGGATTGCGTCATCGAGAGGAATCTCGGCCTTCTGTACAAGTGTACGGATAAGGCGGTCCATTGTAGCCACTGAACCTGCGAGCGCTGTGCGGTCGGCGAGCTTACATACACCATCCTCAATTATTACGCGTGGATCGAATGCTGTTGTGCTGTCACTTGCTGCACATGCCAAAGCGTGGGTGATTACCCAGGCGCGCTCAACACCCTTGATGCGGTGGATGAGGCGGAGGATTGTTGGGGGAACGTGGATACCATCGGCAACAACCTCAACAGTCATGTCCTCGTGCAGGTAGATGCTCTCCACTGTACCCTCATACTTGTACTCGCGGCGTTTGTGGAAGCCCGGCATTGCGTTGTAGAAGTGTGTGGCGTGTGTATAACCGTTCTTGTGTGCTGCATGGATATCGTCATACTCGGCCTGTGTGTGGGCAACTGATGCAAGAATGCCCTTTGATGTGATATATTTACCGAACTGCATTGCACCGGGAAGCTCTGGAGCTGCGTCCCAACGCTTGATACAATCCCATTTCTCTACCAAAGGAATGTATTCGTTTGGATCGGGGTCCTTGATGTTCTCGGGCAACTGACCGCCGGCCATTGCCATATTCAGGTAGTGACCCTCCAAGTGAAGGCCGAGTACAGGGCTGTTTGGCTCTGCCATGAGCTTTGTACATGTCTCGGCTGCAGCCTCAATCATTGGAACTGTTGAAGATGAAAGAGTAGGGAAGATACTTGTTGTACCATGTTTCATGTGTGCCTTGATTGCACCGCGGAAAGCCTCTTCAGTACCCTCCATGAAGTCGCAGCCGCCACCACCGTGAATGTGGATTTCCACACCACCAGGTACTACGTACATACCTTTGGCGTCAACAACTTCTGCGCCTACAACGGCGAGGTCGCAGTTTGTAACCTCGAGAATCTTGTTGTCTCTGATGATTACAGAACCATCCTGCATCCAACCTTGTGGAGTGAGGATCTTTGCATTGATAATTTGCTTAAGCATAATATTTTATGGTTAATTATTGTGTTTGTATCGCATTCTTGAAACGCCTTCAGCTGTATACAGTGCAGGTATTTCTCCACAAAGTTATTCAAATATTGAATAAATAGGCTGTTTTTCGTGTTTTTTTTCAAAAAACGGTAAAATTTCAGTAAATGGCATGCACTTGAAGCGTTATCTGTCAAAGAAGGATTTTACCTCCGACACTACCGATGTCGTGCCAAGGATGACTATTGGCAACTCTTTGCTCTTGGCAATGCCGATGGCTTCGCTGATTGAGTCTGTCCATACTGTCTCTATGCCGTCGTTCGCCAACGTCCGTTTCTGTTCCGGGGTAAAGACGTAATGCGGGTTTTGCGATTTTGTAAGGATTGTCTCTGCTGCATTACCATGCATGGCTTTCACAACCCTTGCGTAGTCCTTGTCATCTGGGATTCCTACAATCAATGTATATTGTGCGATGCCAAGGTAACCGAGTGTCCTTTTGATGTTTATGGTGCTTTCGGAATTTATGCATGCGTCGAGCACGATGAATGGGGAGGTCGAGATAATTTCCATTCTTCCGGGCCACGAGAGCGACTCCAGGCTTTTCTTTATCTTGTCAATGTCGAATGTTGTCATGACGTCCTTGCACAGCGCCATGGCTAGAGCGCAGTTCTTTGTCTGGTGCTCTCCTAAAAGTGGCACTCTCATGTCGCTGTATGTTTCGCCATCGACGACTAAGTCGAACTGCATACCTTGCTTTGTGTAGCGTATGTTGTTACTGTAGAAATCGCGCCCGTATATCTTTACCGGGGTGTTGTATAGCCTTGCTCTCTCAAGTATTATCTCCAAGGCTTCGTGTTTTTGCTCGGCAATGTATACGCATCTTTGTTCGCCGGTTATCACGTGCGACTTGTCAATGGCAATCTCCTTCAGGGTGCTACCCAGTTCCCTGGTGTGCTCAAGGAATATGCTGTTTATGACTGCGTATTGGTGGATGATGTTGTTGACATCATCATAGCGTGCGCCTTTGCCGCATTCAAAAACGTTGAACTGTGTGTTGTTCGCGTTGAAAAAGTCCAGTGCAAGGGCTGCTTGGATACCCATAGGGCTTATGAATTTGTTGCAAGGAATTGCAGCCTCAATTGAATCGAAATGTGGGATGATATTCTGCATGTGCGCGATGAACTCCTCGTCGGTGATTGTTTTTCCGTCTATTCTGAATCTCTCGCAGAAATCCGTGAGGTGAGGACTGGTCATCAGTCCAGTCTTCAGCTCTGTTTTAAGAATCTCTGATATCATACATGCTACAGAACCCTTGCCCTTGCTGCCTGTTACAACGGTGCATGGTGTGGTGGACTTCCCGGCTATTATCCAGCGTGTGAAAGCCGGGTTTCTCTTTACTTCGTCTTTGGCACCGTATTCCTGATGCTTGGCTGCTTTCAGATAGGAACGGTATATGTAATCCTCGGCTTCTTTCTTATTCATTTTCAAAGTCTTTTTTTATCATCAACAGCATCTCGCGTGCAATGTTGGTTCCGGTGGATGTCTCAACTCCCTCCAGTCCGGGCATTACATTGATTTCACACAGATAGTACTCCTGCTTGCCAAACAACAGGTCGATACCCACAAAGTCGAGCCTGGTCTGCCTGTATATCTCTTTGGCGATCTCCTTGAGTTGTGTGTCTATGGTTACTGCAGTTGCCGTGGCGCCCAGTGCCATGTTGGCCCTGAAGCCGTCGTTCGACTGGCGCATGATGCATGCAATGGCTTCTCCGCGAATGCTGTATAGTCTCAAATCTCTGCCATAGCTTGTGGCAATGTACTCCTCGAAAAGCCACTCTTTTTCTGCTGCGTAATTCTTTTTGAGCGAAAGGTAGTCGCTGATGCTGTCAATGAGTTCAATCTCGCGTCCCATGGAGTTTTCTAGGCCTTTGGCAATAAATGGTGTGCCAAGCCTTGCTGTCAGTTCTTCATATTGGAGCGAGGTGGTCGACAGACAATATAGCGGCTTTAGAAAATATGAGGACTGCAGGCGCGTCATCTGCTCGAATTTGTTGACGTAGCAATTGAAAATGGAGATGTCGTTGTAGGATTTGCGGGCAAGCATGTTCAGTGCCTGCTTTGTCTTGCCCCATTTGTATCTGTTGATTACAAAATCCCTCTGTTCCAGTATGCGTCCGCGGTTGATGATGCCTTGTTCCGTGACAATGCAGTCGTTGGCACCGATTATGTCAATGTGGATATCCAATGCCTTGGCTTCCTCGACCAAGCGGTGGCATGTGTATGAGCCACGCATGCTGTCGTACTTTTCTATTATGTAACCCGATAATTTCATTTTACCTTTATTCGTTCTTCGTTCAGGATGAAATAGATGATTATTGGTATGAGGGTCACACACATGAGTATTGCCCAAAGTGGGTCGTCGGTCATTTGTGTGATGGTTATGGTCATACCGATGATGGCGAACATCTGCTCCAACGAGTGTCTCTTGAATGTGTGCAGCATATCGCGGTAAACCACAACGGCGTCGTTGGTGCTGCTCATGCCCAGTTTCTTGCGGGTGGGGGCTGGGACTCCCACTTGGAAATTCTTCATTTCCTTGTCCTCGAGAACCCTTAATGTCTCCTTCCTGTTGCCATATTTTATGACAATCTTGTCGTTTTCGGACACACCGATGAGGCTCATCATGTTTCTGCTTAATCGTGCGACATTGTTTCTGTCGTCGGTCTCGCTTGTCCATGTTGTCCTCAACGAGCATTCCAGCTTGCCAATCACTCTTTTCATTATCCATGTGATGCCCGAGTTGAAAACACGTCTTATTTTCTTGCGTAGCGGAATTTTTGAGGTGTTGTCTTTGGGCGCAGTCAGAATCTCTACGTAGTCGTATAGTCCGAAATAACGTTGTATTTCAGTTGCCTCCTCACGGGACTTGGCATGTTCCTCGCTTTCTTTGCAAGCGTACAGAACCTCGTCGCTCATTTTTCTGTAACACTGCTTCAGTGGCATTGTGAGCTTTTCTTTCAACCTGTTACCCAAATTTTCCATTTCGGTTTCGGTCAGTTGTACCGTGAATATACCGGTGTCGAATGAGAGGCTCTTGAATAGCTCCTGTATGCGGTGATTGCCGAATGGCTCGTCCTGCAGTATGTAGTGTCCGTCTTGCTTCCGGTATGCCTGTGCCAGGAAGTCTTCGGCTTCGTTCCCGGTCATTCGTATCAAGTGCATGTACTCCTCGCTTCTCATTGTTTTCAATGGGAAGTCAAGGTAGCCAAGCAGTCGTCTGTAGTAGCGTGGCAACATTATCTTTTTTGCCGGTTGCCCGTTCTTGTCCTTGACTCTTCCATAATCGCGGTAATCGGCTGCGGAAAAATCAATATGTACGCGTGAGTCGGTGTAACGGTTGAATATCATGAAGTCGAACTTGTCGGCGTCACTCTCTTTGCATTGATATAGCATTGAGGAGAAGGCAATGTTGTCGATGTTGTTTGCTTTTGGATATCCAATCCTATATCTGTCTTTGTTGTTTTCGTATATCACAATTGGCGCACCTCGGAGTGAGGATAGGGTTTCGTTTGGGGCAATCCAGTCCCTGCCGAAGAGAAACTCTATCAGGCGGTTTGTCAAGAATACATATTCCTGTTCCTGTATCTTCTCCTCGGGTTGTTGTGCAGTACGGAAATTCTGCATGAGATTGCTGTTGGCTTTGTGAAGCCTGACAATCTCGCTTCCTTTCTGCAATGAACATATGTATAACAGACTATGTTCTTTGAATGTGGTTGTGAAGGTGTCCGAAAAATGAAACTCTATTTTGTCCTGTGGCTTGTGCTTGTTCGATTGCCACAGGCGGTAAACATCAATCTTGTTGGCGGTCCAATCGATATTGCTCAATGTGCTTATGATGTATATGAGACTTTCCAACAGTTTGATGAATTCGGCAGTGTTCTCTGTCTCGCGGTATGCACGGTTTATTTCCATCTGAAGGCATGCGCAGTCCGTGTGTTCCGAGACTGATTTGGTGACGGTGTTCTGGTGTCCGGCATCGAACACTCTGTTGTGCCACACCTCTTTCTTGGGGTGTTGTACGTCTCTCAAGAAATAGTCCAATGTGTACTTTATGAGCTTGACTATGAAGTCGTGCCCTTTCAATGAGCGGAACTCGTTGCCTATGATGTTGTTGCTCGCATCGCGGAGTGGGGCGGTGCCTATTTCTATGGCGAATCCCCTCTCGGCGGCAGCGCCATGCAGGTCAATCAACACTTTTATATTATTCTCTTTTATGTACTCAATCAGTCTGCTCTGGTATGGGTTGCCGTTGTTTGCTATGGGGTCATAGTTGGCATCGCCTTCAGAGAATTTTGCCGAGTAAATAATGTGGCATCCTGTTGCTTTATGCAGGAACTGTGCAATGCTGCCTGTCATCTTGTCGGCACGTTTTTTTTTGCCATCTCTTTGCTGGTTGATAGAGTGTGGAGCCGAAAGCATGATGGGAATGACTCCTTTTTCAATTATGAAATTCTCTTTACCGTTACCCTGATATTGTTGGCATGAGAAATTCTTTTCAAAATCCAATATTTGCTTTATTGTACCGGTCGGGTCTGTTATCATAGGGATAATAGTGTTTGTATTACTAAATATGCAAAAATAATAAAAAGTTATGATACGGCATTGCTGTTAGCTCATAATTGGGCTGTCATGTGTGTGGCTTGCATGCCTGCTGTGGCGCACCGTATTCTTCTATTTTGCAAATATAAGTTTTTATTTGACAAAAAGACAGTTGATATAATGGTTTTTGTGATAAAATGATATTTGTATAATAGGTGTGCGTTTTTTGAATTTTGTAACATTTGAATGTGTTTTGTGCGTCAAATGGCTTCCGTTTTTTGAATTTGTACTTGATTTTATGTAAAATTTCATAAGTGGGATGCTGTTTATTGATAAATGCTTTGCTTTTTGCGGTGGTGGTGCTATATTTGCATTGATTTTTTGAATTTACAAAAAGTCAATTGGAAAATTGTCCGGTTCTAGAATAAAAACATTAAAAATACAAAATAAATGTCAAAGCTACGTTTTGAAGTGATATCAGCGGCTTTCGGTAAGAAAGCCGTTGAGGTGCCCGACAGTGAATTGCGTCCGTCGGACTATTTTGGTGCAAAGGTCTTCAACCGAGAGAAGATGTTCAAGTATCTTCCTAAAGAGGTTTATTATAAACTCATTGATGTTATTGACAACGATGCTCCATTGGACAGCTCCATTGCTGACAGCGTGGCCGAGGGGATGAAGCGTTGGGCTGTGGAGAACGGCGCTACACACTATACACACTGGTTCCATCCGCTCACTGAAACAACTGCCGAAAAGCATGATGCCTTCATTGAACATGATGGCAAGGGTGGTGTGCTTGAGGAGTTCTCGGGTAAGTTGCTTGTGCAGCAGGAACCCGATGCCTCTTCGTTCCCCAATGGTGGTATACGCAGTACATTCGAGGCTCGCGGTTACAGTGCTTGGGACCCGACATCGCCTGCGTTCCTTATTGATGACACATTGTGTATTCCCACAGTGTTCATCTCATACACCGGTGAGGCGCTCGACTATAAGGCTCCGCTGCTCAAGTCATTGCGCGCTGTTGACAAGGCTGCGACCGATGTGTGCCGCTACTTTGACAAGAATGTGAAGAAGGTTACAACATATCTTGGTTGGGAGCAGGAGTATTTCCTTGTTGACGAGGGTATGCTGCTTGCGCGCCCCGATTTGCTGCTCACCGGTCGTACCCTTATGGGGCACGATAGTGCAAAGAACCAGCAGCTCGAGGATCACTATTTCGGTTCTATTCCCAAGCGCGTGGCTGCATTTATGAAGGAACTTGAGATTGAGGCGATGAAGCTTGGCATCCCTGCCAAGACATGCCATAACGAGGCTGCGCCCAACCAGTTTGAGCTTGCGCCGATATATGAAGAGTGTAACCTGGCTGTCGACCACAACATGCTCATCATGGCGCTCATGAAAGAGGTAGCGCGCCGCCATGGTTTCCGCGTGCTGTTGCACGAGAAACCTTTCAAGGGTGTCAACGGTTCGGGCAAACACAATAACTGGTCGCTTGGCACCGATACCGGCGTGTTGCTCATGGCTCCCGGAAAGAATGACAAGGACAACTTGCGTTTCATCACCTTTGTGGTGAACACGCTTGCTGCGATATATCGCCACAACGGCTTGCTCAAGGCGAGTATCATGTCGGCGGCCAATGCTCACCGTCTTGGTGCCGCCGAGGCTCCACCGGCAATTATCTCAAGTTTTCTTGGCTCGCACCTTTCATCGGTGCTCGACCACATGGAGACAACCGATGATGTGGTCAAGATTCTCAGCAAACGTGAGCTACGCCTGAATATCCCATCAATCCCGGAATTGATGATTGACAATACCGACCGCAACCGTACCTCGCCATTCGCCTTCACCGGTAACCGTTTCGAGTTCCGTGCTGTGGGTGCCGAGGCCAACTGTGCATCGGCGATGATTGCGCTCAATACCGCGATGGCCGAGCAGCTCACTATCTTCAAACGCGAGGTTGATGCTCTCATTGACAAGGGACACAGCAAGGAAGATGCGCTTGTGAAGATTATCCGCAAGTATATCAAATATAGCAAGCCTGTCCGTTTTGATGGCAATGGCTACAGTGACGAGTGGCGTCGTGAGGCATCGCGCCGTGGACTCGACTGCGAGGCAAGTGCGCCTATCGTGTTCGACCGCTATCTCGACAAGGAGAGTGTGGCCATGTTCCGCGACATGGATGTGATGACCGAGACCGAGCTTGCTGCCCGCAACGAAATCAAGTGGGAGATGTACACCAAGAAAATCCAGATTGAGGCGCGTGTACTTGGTGACCTTGCCCTCAACCACATTGTGCCCACTGCAACAAAGTACCAGAGCTCGTTGCTTGACAATGTCATAAAGATGGAGCATGTCATTGGCAAGGAGGTGGGTGACCGTCTCTCGGCCGAGAATATTGAACTTGTGAAGCAGATGGCCGAGCATGTTGCCGAGATTCGTCGCCTGGTTGCCGAGCTTGTGGAGCGCCGCAAGGTTGCCAACCGCATTGCATCGGAGCGTGACAAGGCAATTGCATACCATGACACTGTTGCGCCAATGCTCGAGGAGATTCGTTCGCACATTGATAATCTTGAACTTGTCGTTGATAATCAGTTGTGGACGCTGCCTAAGTATAGGGAATTGTTGTTCATAGTATAATTTTGAACCGGAACAAATATTGTTTGTCAAGGGGATGCGGTTGCATCCCCTTGATTGCTTATACTTTTTTGCCGGTTTATACCTTATTATAATAAATTAAGTGCTATCTTTACAAAGATTTGTGAATAGCAGATATTATTAAATTTTAATTATATGAAAAGAATTCTGTTTCTAATGTTATTTGTTGCCACTGTGTTTGGCTTGAATGCCCAGGACACTAAGGTGACAATTACCGGTGCTTATGCAAATAGTTATCAGGAGGGCAATGAAGCCAAGTTGGCCATTGATGGCAACGCTTCTACCATCTGGCACAGTTCATACTCGGGTTCGGGTACGAAGTTTCCTGTGACATATACAGTTAACTTCAAGGAGGTTTCTCATGTCGACTACATGAGATACATTCCACGCCAGGACGGTTCTAACGGTAACTGGGACGAGGTAGAACTCTCTTATGCTACATCAACCGGTAGCAATACATTTACAAAGATAGGCACTTATGACCTTAACGGTGCAAGTGCTGTGTACGATTTCATAATCCCCGGCGGTGTGGAGTGTGGTCGTATTCGTTTCACAATCAAGAGCGGTGCAAGCGGCTATGCTTCGGCTGCCGAGATTGAGGCGTATGCTTTTGACGACACAAAGAGCCAGGCCTTTGAGCAGTATTTCGAGGATGACCTCTACACTGTTCTCAAGCCAGGTGTAACAAGCAGTAACGGTATTGCCGATGCCGATGTGAAGAAGCTTGTTGACAACTTGCTTGCCGATGCTGCAGGCTACAAGAAGTTCCGTGTTGGCGAGTATGAGGCATATATGACAACGTCAACCTTGAAAAACAACCTGAAGATCAGCAGCCAGTACAATAACTATGAGAACCCTACAGGTGTCTATCTGAAGCCCGGCGAGACTTGCATTGTAGTGGTAAGCGGTATTGGCGAGTATGGTGTCGGTGTTAAAATCAAAAACTGGCTGTTGAACGAGAACTCAAGTGCATATTCATTGAAGAATGGTCTGAACGTGATTACTGCGCAGAGCGAGGGTAATGTGTTCATCAATTACTATACCGACGATTTTGAGAAAGCGCCAAATGTAAAGGTTCACTTTGTGAATGCCCCCGTGCAGGGTTATTGGGATCAGGAGACCATGACCAATGACGATTGGAAAGCGATGCTCAAAGGACGTGCAAGCAATGACTCTACAATTATCATTACCCGTTCACGCCATGCACAGCTTGCATATCCTGTATGCTCATGGCTCAAGCATTGTCCAACAAATGTGGATTCTGTGATGACACTTTATGAGCAGACACAGTGGGCCGAGCGCGATATCCTTGGTCTTGAAAAGTATGGCCGTCAGGTGAAAAACCGTCAATTGTTCTATGCAACTAACTACGGATTTATGGCTGCCGGCGGCGAGGGTGCATACTGTCACATTGGTAGCTTGGGAGGTATCATGACTCCTGATTCAAAGAACTTTGATTTCTGGGGTGTCGGTCACGAGTGGGGCCACAACAATCAGGTAACAACCGGTTTCAAGTGGCCGGGTTGTGGCGAGACAACAAATAACATCTATGCATCGTGGGCGCAGCTCCACTTCTCGGGCAACAAGAACAGGATGCGTTTGGAGGATGAGATATCCGGCATTGACAGCTATTCGGGAATGCGCGGTGGCCGCATGCAGACATACTTTGAGGAGGGTGTCCGCAAGGGTGTTGCATGGCAGTTGCAGGATGGTCCCGACTATCACGGAACAGTGCCTGCCGAGAAGACTGTTACAGGATATGATGCCGATGGAAAGAACATAGGCTCTGTAACCACCACCAGCCGCAACTATGACCACTTTGTGAAGCTTGTTCCATTCTGGCAGTTGAATCTTTGGGGTACAATGGCTGCGAAGTCATCCGATATCATCCCAATGGTTATCGAGGGTATCCGCAGCGATGCAAGCTATGCTTCAAAATATAATACATCGGGCAAACAGCAGATTAATTGGATGAAACTTGCTTGTGACAGTGCAGGTCTCAACCTTCTTCCATTCTTTGAGAAGGCAGGTATGCTCAAACAGGTTAATGCTTATATTGAGGACTATACTCCGGGTTGGCTTGTGATTTCTGCCGAGATGATTGACGCATTGAAGGAGCATGTACGTGTTAAGGGTTATCCTACTCCAATGGAGGAAATCAATTACATCAATGCCCACAACTATCACATCTACCGCGACTGTCTTGCGCTTGAGGTTCCAAGCCAGTATGGTTATGGTTGCAAGGATATGGGCAATGGCACTGTACGAGTAGAGCATTCAAAGGTGAAGAATGCAGTTGCGTTCGAGACTTATGACGGATATGGCAATCTCACACATATTACAATGTATGGTCTTGCGGCTACCTATGATACACACACTGATACCAAGGTGCTTTTCACAGGTAACTCGGCATACATTGTTGCTGTGGGCTATGACGGAACACGCAAGATGATTTATGGCCAGGCTAGTGAGGTGAAGGGGTTGGATGCAGGTATCTACTACAACATTTCATCAAAGAATGATGGCACAGCGTTGACTTGCGGCGCAAATACTCAGCTTGAACTCAATGGTGAAATCACATGGAAGATGGAGCGTGCAAAGGCGAATGTGACCAGTGCAGCCGATCAGGTTTGGCTTTGGGAGGCTACCAATGGTGGTTACTATCTGAAGAATATGCAGACCGGCCTTTACTTCTCTTGTGCTTCGGGCGATAATGTTGCCGATTTGACAGAGAAGGAAGAGGCTTCGTTGCTCGAGGCTGTGTGTATGGACGAGGAAGAGGGACTCTATGCCTTCAGGCTTGCAGGTACCAATAACTTCATGACTGCTGCGTCGGATAAGATTACGGGTGTGAAGTTCGGTAGTGCTACCGATGAGAGCAACCTGTGGAAAGTGCAGAAGGTAGAAGATTTCAAACTTTCGATACCTACGGCAAAGCTTCTTGCAGCATGTTATCCTTTTGCAATGACAATCCCCGAGGAGGTTACTGCCTATGTTGTGACAGGCGCGGGAAAATGGACATATGATACCAAAGAGTACGACTATGCTTACATCGAAGAGGTGCAGGGTGGTGTGGTTCCTGCCTATATGCCTGTTGTTTATGCAGGTGCAAAGAAAGATTACACAGTTGCTTTGCTTCCTGGTGACAACACTCCGCTTGTAGAGAATAATCTCTTGCATGGTACAACCATTAGAGGTTATCTTCCAAAGGGTGAGTTTCTTGGAACTGTCGCTTCAACAACCGCCGGTGGTGCAGTCATGACCTTCAAGGGTTCTACTTCTTCATCGGGTGTGTATGCCAACAAGAGCTATCTGCTGAAAAGTGAGGTTGGTGATGTCTTGACTGTTTATCTTGCCGACAAGAAGACCGTGACATCTATTGATGACGTGAATGTAGATGAGGCGGCTATTGAACTATATGACTTGAATGGTGTGAAAGTCACAGCTCCTGTGAAGAATGGTATTTATGTTACATCAACAGGTAAAAAGGTGCTTGTAAAGTAATATTATCCAAACTGTAATAGTGAATGCGCGGCTATGATGTCGCGCCTTCTATTTTGTCTGCATTTGGATGTGGTTCTTTGCTGTGTGCCAAAATTGTGCTATCTTCGCAAAAGAATATTATAAACGACAAATTAAATACTAAATATTATGTTTTCAGGTATTGTAGAAGAGTTTGCAACCGTGCGCAAGTTGGTGCGTGAGCAAGGTAACCTGCATTTGACACTAACTTGTTCATTTGTGGGCGAATTGAAGATAGACCAGAGTGTGGCGCACAATGGCGTGTGTCTTACTGTTGTCGATATCACAGGCGATGAATATACTGTTACTGCAATGAGCGAGACCCTTGAGCGTTCGAACATTGGTTGCTTGAAGGTTGGTGACAAGGTGAATGTGGAGCGTTCAATGAAGATGAACGGACGCCTCGACGGTCACATTGTGCAGGGACACGTTGACATCACTGCCGAGTGCGTGTCGGTGCGTGATGCCGATGGCAGCTGGTATTTTACATTCCGTTATCCAAAGGATGCGGCAATGGCAGCAAAGGGATATATGACCGTGGATAAGGGTTCTGTGACAGTGAATGGTGTGAGCCTTACAGTTTGTGAACCAACTGATGATTCTTTCTCGGTGGCAATCATACCATACACTTTCGAGCATACTAATTTTCACACCATAGAAGTGGGAACAAAGGTTAACATCGAGTTCGATATTATTGGCAAGTATATTGCCCGCATTGCAGCTTTGCAGTAATGACCATAACGTAACACATAAGGATAATGGTAAATAAAGTATATCTTGAGAATTTTGAGAGCCGCATAACCGACGAACTCCTGCGTCTTTGCAAACAATACGGTGTGCTTGACGGCACATTGTTGGCAACAGATGACATAAGCAACCGTTGGGATGAATTGGCTCCTGAATACATGGCCGATGCGGTACCCAATATTGCCGATTACCCCACTGTTGCAATTGCATGGGCCGGTTATCTTGGAATGGCTGTGGCCTATCAGTGGGATGGTGATTGGGCAGCCTATTCAAAGGCCGAGTATAAAAGTTACTATGGTGCGCAGGGATTTGATGACATGGACGAGCATATTGTACGTGATATCATTGGTTTTCATCTTGAATCACGTGAGGCAAAGGCTATCGAGGATATGATGCGCCGTTTGGGTGAGACTGCAGTAACCTTGATTCGCCGCGAGAGGATTGAACCTCAGTCTCCAATGGCATTCCATGTATATGCACGTGTGGTAAAGGTAATGTTCCGCATTGGTGCAGCCATGGAACTCAAACGATTGGGCTACAAGTTCGAACAGGTGAACTTGCCTAACTTTGGTGGTGGAATGGCGCAGTGCTGAAAAGAGTGCTTGATAGACCAGGCAATATAAAAGACTCACGAACCGCCGGTTCGTGAGTCTTTTGTTATGGATAGAATTCGTTATCAGAACTTGAAGTCAACGCCTATTGTTGCGTTATATGTATCTCTCTTGTATGTTGCAGCTCTCAGGGTGTTGTTGTCCTCCTTGTAGACTGCAAAGCAGAAGCCGGCGTTGATGTCCCAATTCTCGTTTATGCTGTATTTGCCGCCAAGGCCTGTCATGAACGAATCGTTGTTGAAGTTGAGATCACTTGTATACTGGTTTGTAATGCCAAAGTCTGTGTACTGTACACCTGCCGACAAGAGAAGGTTCTTGCAAACCTTGAACTCGAGACCTGCTGCGAGTTCGTATGTGTTACGTGCAAGGTTGATGTTGTTGTCGGCACCGCCAAGAAGTGACTGCACTGTTGCATCCTTGTCGAAATAGTAGTTTCCGCTTACCATTGCCTGCAACCACGATGTAGCTTGCCATGATGCCGCCAATGAGAGCTGCGCTGGCGTGTCGTTGCGCAATGTCTTGCCATTTTCAAGTGTAGAGAGCATACCCAGTGTGCTACCGGCACTGCCCGCTACCTGTGATGCTGTCTGTGCAGCAAGCTGTGCCGCCATTTCTGCCGGTGCACCCTGTGCCAATGCTTGCTGGTATGCAGCTGTGTATACTTTTGTACCTATTGCCTCGCCTGCTGACGCAATGCCGTTGTTGTAGTTCTCGCCAAAGATACCCAAGTTGTTGGTCTTGTTCTTTAAGTTTGTTACAGCCATGAATTCGTACTTTGCAGCAAAGTTGAAGTTGCCTATCTTGTAGTCCAAGCCAATGATTGGAGTGAATGATATGCCGCTCTGTGCAAGGTCAAGTGAAAGCGGCGAAACTGTTGTTGCGCCGTTTGCGCTCATTGCATCAAAGCTGATAGCTCCATTGTAGCTGGCTGATGTGTAATTGCCACGTACACCCACGTATGCCGAGAAATTGTCTGTGATTCTGTAGGCAGCACCCAATTGTAGACCAAATACATATTGTGTAGATTCAAACGAAGAGTAGGCATCGCTCGTTGCCTGTGCACCGGCTACTGCAGGGAGTAGAGCCTTGAAGCCGTTTCCAAGAGTGTTGAACATTGGCAATCCCTCTTTGAACTGCGCGTTACCGCCACCACCTGTTATGCCGAACATACCGCTGATGCTCCATTTGCCTGTCGTGTATGATGCCATTGCGCTTGGCATAACAGGTACGTAAATCTTCGCGCCATAGTTCTTGTTGTCGATATGACTTGTGATGTCACGGTTTTGCCACACCATCTGCCAGTTGGCCGAAACCCTCCATCCTTCATTGAAGAATGCTGTACCGGCAGGGTTGAAGTAGATGGCGTCTGTCTCCAATGATGCATAACGTGCCGGATTGCGTACAAATGCCGAGTGCTGGTTTGTGTTTGTTGAAAGACCACCTGCGAATGAAGTCAGTGCAAGTGATGATAATGCAATTGCTGTAATAATCTTTTTCATAGTAATAATAATTAGTTTTTACTGTCTCAATCTTTGTTTTTGAGAATTGTTGCACAAATGTATGCTGTTTGTGCAATTGCAAGACAACAAAAGTCTTTATTTAACTATGAAAATGTATAAAATGAAAAATTGGTGTTTAAAAATAACCCTGCATTTAGCGTTTATTGAACAAATGATAAGTTGTGGTATAAAAATATGGTGCACTCTTAAACTGAGTGCACCATATATATTATAAGGTATTTCTGTTTTATTTTACAGGGATTGCATCGATGCGTGCCTGGTGACGGCCGCCTTCGAATGGGGTGTTCAAGAATGTCTCTACACACTCCTTCGCGCTGTCTGTAGCAATGAAGCGTCCTGGCATAACCATTACGTTTGCATCGTTGTGCTGGCGGGCAAGTGCAGCAATCTCTGGCATCCAGCAGAGTGCGCTGCGTATTGCTGCATGGTGGTTCAATGTCATGTTGATACCATTTCCTGTACCGCAAATAGCGATACCTTTCTCAAACTCGCCATTCTCAATTGCATTTGCAAGTGCGTGGGCGAACTCGGGGTAGTTGCAACTTTCTGTGCTGTGTGTGCCAAAGTCTACGAACTCATATCCCATTGCTGTGAGCCACTCCTTTACCTGCTCCTTGAGCGGATAACCCGCGTGGTCGCATGCCAAACCTATCTTTTTCATTATAACATTGATTTTACCTGGTTGTACACATTTTCTGCTGTGAAGCCGAGCTTCTCGTCAAGTACCTTGTATGGTGCCGAGAAACCGAATGACTGCAAGCCCCATACCTTGCCGTTTGCACCTACAAGACCTTCGAGGTTTACAGGAAGACCGGCTGTGAGGCCGAATATCTTTGCACCTGCAGGGAGGATGCTCTCCTGATACTCCTTGGGCTGTGTGCGGAAAAGGCCCTCTGATGGAACAGAGACAATACGTGTCTTGATGCCGTCGGCCTTCAAAAGCTTTGCACCGTCAACGAGTGTTGAAACCTCAGAACCTGATGCAAGGAGGATAACATCGTAATCCTCGTCGCTGCCTGCGATTACATAAGCACCCTTTGATGCCTCCTCATATGGTGTACCCTCTGGGAGGTTGTTGATGTTCTGGCGTGAGAAAATCAAACCTGTTGGGGTAGTGTCGTTCTCCATTGCAAGCTTCCATGCCTGTGTTGCCTCGTTTACATCGGCAGGGCGCAGAACAAGCATTGAGTTTTTGCCGCTGTGGTTCTTCACCTTCTCCATGAGGCGAACCTGTGCCTCCTGCTCAACAGGCTCGTGTGTTGGGCCGTCCTCACCAACGCGGAAAGCGTCGTGTGACCATACGAACTTCACTGGGAGCTCCATGAGGGCTGCCATGCGGATTGCTGGCTTCATATAGTCGCTGAAAACGAAGAATGTACCGCATGCTGCGATTACACCACCGTGCAATGCCATACCGATACATACACATGCCATTGTCAACTCCGATACACCGGCGTGCAGGAACGCGCCGCTGAAGTCGCCTGGAGTGAAGGCGTGTGTCTTCTTTAGGAAACCATCGGTCTTGTCGCTGTTGCTCAAGTCGGCCGATGAACATATCATGTTGCCATAGTTCTCGGCAAGGATGCCAAGCACTGTAGCCGATGCATTACGTGTTGGGCCATCGGCCTTCTGCTCAATGGCTGCCCAGTCAATCTGTGGCTGCTTGCCGCTGAACCAGTCTTCGAGCTTCTGTGCCTTCTCTGGGTTTGCTGCTGCCCATGATGCCTTGGCAGCCTTGCGCTCTGCAACAATCTGGCGGAGCTCGTTGAGGCGGTTGTCATACATCTCCTTAACCTCGGGGAAGAATGTAAATGGGTTCTCCACGTCACCGCCAAGGTTCTTGATTGTGTTGATGTATGCGTCGCCACCGAGTGGTGCACCGTGTGTGCCGCAGTCGAACTCATAGCTGCTGCCATCGGCACGGCGTGCACCCTTGCCCATTACGGTATTACCGATGATGAGTGTAGGACGCTCCTGTTCAGCCTTAGCCTCGGTCAATGCTGCGCGTATTGCGTCGCAGTCGTTACCGTCGATGGTGATGACCTTCCAACCCCATGCCTCGTACTTCTTTGCTGTGTCCTCGAACATCACCTCGTCGCAGCGTGTAGAGAGCTGAATCTGGTTTGCGTCGTAGAACATGATGAGGTTATTAAGCTTCAGGTAACCTGCCAAACGGCCTGCGCCCTGCGAGATTTCCTCCTGTACACCGCCGTCCGAGATGAACGCGTAGATGGTGTGACCCATAACCTCGCTACCCAAGCGTGCCTCAAGGAACTTGGCTGCAATGGCAGCACCCACGGCGTAGGTGTGTCCCTGGCCAAGAGGACCTGATGTGTTCTCGATACCGCGTGCGAAGTTTACTTCAGGGTGACCCGGTGTTGGGCTTCCCCACTGACGGAGCTGCTTGAGCTCGTCCATTGTATATTTGTCAGAGAGTGCAAGCACTGAATAGAGCATTGGAGACATGTGACCTGGGTCCAGGAAGAAACGGTCGCGTCCCTCCCACAATGGATTCTCGGGGTCGTGTACCAAAAACTCAGAGTAGAGTACGTTGATAAAATCGGCACCGCCCATGGCACCGCCCGGGTGACCCGATTTTGCTTTCTCTACCATTGCAGCTGTCAATATACGAATATTGTCGGCAGCCTTGTTCATCAATTGCTTGCTATTCATATCTTTTATTATCGTTAGTAGGTTTCTGTTTGCTTTTTATTGTCGTTACGGCCACAAGAATACACCTTACCGTAATTTGTTACAAAAATAGTGTTTTTTGTTTGAATGTGGAACATATTTCAATGATGTTTTTCCTGTTCATTACAAATTATTTTATGAAGTTAATATTTATAAAGGTTTTTTTAATGATTTTCAGTCCGCATTGTATTATCTTCGCTACAAAATAATATGTACTATGCTCACGAATATCATATCAAAGCAACTTGGATTTGCTACACAAAAGGTAAAGAATGTACTTGAATTGCTCGATGGCGGTGCTACAATTCCCTTCATTGCGCGCTATCGCAAGGAGGCTACAGGCTCAATGGACGAGGTTGCCATTGGCAATATAAAGGAAATGTACGAAAAGCTCAAGGCTATTGTTGAACGCAAGCAGACCATAGTAGCCACCATTGAGGAGCAGGGAAAACTCACCCCCGAACTCAAACAGCGCATCGACAACTGCTTCGATGCTGTGGAACTCGAGGATATATACCTCCCTTATCGCCCCAAGCGTCGCACGCGTGCTACAATAGCCAAGGAACGCGGGCTTGAACCGCTTGCCGATCTGATTTGGCTTCAGCAGAACAATGATGTCAAAGGTAAGGCGCGTGCCTTCATCTGTGCCGACGTGCCAACAGCCGACGATGCCATTGCCGGAGCCTGTGACATAATTGCCGAGCGTGTCTCCGAGGACGAAAAGGCACGTAACACTGTGCGCCGCCTCTTTGCACGCGACGGTATACTCTCTTCCAAAGTGGTAAAAGGCAAAGAGGGTGATGGTATAAAATATTCCGATTATTATGAGTGGCAGGAGAAAATCGCACGAATATCATCACACCGCCTGCTTGCAATAATGCGTGGTGAGGACGAGGGATTCCTGCGAATGTCGATAGCTATTGACGGCGAGGAGGTAACCGGCCAGCTCTGCAGGCAGTTTGTGAAACGTTTCTCTCCTTCGCGCGAATATATGGAGGCTGCTGTTGCCGACGGTTACAAGCGCCTGCTTGCACCATCAATAGAAAACGAGACACGTGGCAATGCCAAGCAACGTGCCGATGACGAGGCCATTGCTGTCTTTGCCGAGAACCTGCGCCAGCTGCTCATGTCATCACCGCTCGGCCAGAAACGCGTGCTTGCCATTGATCCCGGTTTCCGCACCGGTTGCAAGGTTGTTGTGCTCGATTCACAGGGCAATCTTGTGCGCCACACCGTGATATATCCTCATCCACCGCAGAACGACCGCGATGGTGCCTCGCGCATAATTACCTCGCTTGTCAAGGATCATGCCATTGAAGCCTTTGCCATTGGCAACGGCACAGCCGGTCGTGAGACCGAGGATTTTGTGCGCTCACTGGGGCTTGCTGCCGATGTGTTCTCAGTCAATGAAGATGGTGCGTCAGTCTATTCGGCTTCATCTGTGGCACGTGAGGAATTCCCCGACGAGGATGTCACTGTGCGCGGAGCTGTGTCCATCGGTCGCCGACTCATTGACCCGCTTTCGGAGCTTGTGAAGATTGAACCACGTTCCATTGGAGTGGGACAGTACCAGCATAGTGTCGACCAAGGTAAGCTCAAGCAGCGCCTCGATGTGGTTGTGGAGAGCTGCGTGAACAAGGTGGGAGTGAATGTGAACACTGCGACAAAGCAGATTTTGACCCACATTTCGGGCCTTGGTCCTGTACTTGCCGAGAATATTGTAAAATACCGTGCCGCCAATGGTGATTTCCGCACCCGTAAGGAACTGCTCAATGTTCCCCGCCTTGGCAACAAGGCATTTGAGCAGGCCGCGGGCTTCTTGCGCGTGGTTGGCGGTGACAATCCGCTCGACAGTACTGCCGTTCACCCCGAATCATACAACATTGTCATTAAAATGGCAAAGGATTGTGGTGTGTCACTCGAGCAGTTCATTGCCGATGGCGAGCTGCGCAAAAAAGTGGAACTCTCTCGCTATGTAACTGACAAGGTTGGTCTTCCCACCCTTACCGACATTATGGATGCACTCAACAAGCGCGGTCTCGATCCGCGCGAACAAGCGAAAGCATTCTCCTTCGACCCCAATGTGCACGAGATTGAAGATTTGCGCGAAGGCATGGTGCTGCCAGGTCTTGTTTCAAACATCACAGCGTTCGGCGCGTTTGTAAATATCGGTGTCCATCAGGACGGTCTTGTACACATCTCGCAACTTGCCGATAAGTTTGTCTCATCACCCGGCGATGTGGTAAAACTTGGCCAGCAGGTTATGGTAAGGGTTGTCGAGGTGGACTTGAAGAGGAGAAGGATTTCTCTCTCTATGAAATCTCTTTGAAGTTCTCTAAAACGGTGATGACTGCGTTATACTATAAGTTGCAAATCCTCATTTACTACCTGTAAACTCCGGTATTGCAACTTATCGCAAGCCTTGTCCTCCCCGTTTTATAGTAACTTCAATATTCTATCGGTAAAGGCTTCTCACTTTACTTTTGTGCTCTTCTAAACGGCGATGACTAACGGCGATGACTGCGTTACGCTCTATTCTGGAAACAGTCATTTAGGATAACTAAATTCCGGTTAGGACTGAATGAAAACGCATTGCAGGCGCAACCTTTCGATTGCGCCTGCTGAATTTATTGTATGTTTATCCTATTCGTTTTTAATAAATCGTCAATTGTCTTGTAGCTTGTTTACCGGTACATCAATACTTATGGCATTGCAACCATACTTACCAGGAGGAGTAAACTTGATGTTTTCCTTTATCTTTTTTGTTATAATGAAGATAGGCTTGGCCCAAATATCTTTTTTATAGACTAATGGAAAAAACAATTTAGTTCCTACCACCTCACCTACTTCATTTAAATTTAGAGAAATAACAACGTTCTTATTATCTTCGAAATTCACACGGTTCAAAAACTCTAAGGCAATTCTCTGCACAGAGTCGATAGCGGCCAACACATCCTTGTCTTTAAGATATTTGTTCTTTGAACTCTCATTGCTGTTGAAGACTATAGAATCATTGCATTGCTCTTTTACATATCCGCAGACCATTGAATTTTGACGGTAGTCAAAACGAATGGTTTTTCCATTGTATTTATGGTCCGTAACCTGGTACAAATGTTTCTGTAACGCTGTTACAGGAATTGGAAATGTTATCCAAGGCGACAACTCTATTCCGTACTTGGCCAAATATGGATCCGGTTTCCTGTTAGTAATGATTTTTGTGTTGCGTTTGATGTCCTCGTATGTCATAAAAGGATTCAATTCGGAGCTATACCAAAATTTAACACATGTAATCTTACCCTCAAGGTTAATTCTAACACGGATGGATATTCTAAGGCCTTTTTCTGATTTAGAAAATAATTCAAACATCTCTCTACACCGTTCTTTCCCATATCCTTCAATTATGTCTTGAATGAAGTTTGACATATTACGATGTATATAATCATTTCCCTCACAATGTATTACATCATAATCTATGTGACCGTAATAAACCGGGCTATCATCTATGTACTGTGCCAAACCACGCGAAATAAAATTCTCATAGTTTATAGTAACCAATGTGTCATTGCCAAATACCCGGAATCCCGATTCTATACTATCAGGTTGGCAATCTTCCACTGCATAACAGGAAATCTGTGCGAAAAAAAACACAAAAAGTGTTGTGATAAATCGTTTCATATCATATCAATATTTGTATTCAATCCCAAAAATGTGTAGTAATTTTATCCAGTTATAGTTGAAGTTCTTCACTGCTTGTGTTTGATAGGAATTGCTCTGTTCATAATTATTTTGGAAATATACTATGAATTTATTTATGTTAGACAAAAATTTATTTAAGTCCAGTACATTGTTTTCATCAAATAAACTTGTAATAAATTTGTCATATTCATCCTCTGTAGATGTGGAGTAGTTTGGGTAATCCTTATATTCATTATTATCGTATGTTTCTGTATATTGTTGTTTGAAATACAAATCCTTAATTACATGTTCTTGAAATTCCAAATTAGAATTACCAGAACCAATCATTCCTAAATAGTCCTGTACTGCGTGAATCGCTTCTGAAAGCAAGGTGTATTCATTCACATGCTCGCTGTCTAAATAAACTTTGTTCTTACCAGCATAGTATCTTCCAATTCGTGGCGTAACATCACCATTCTCATCAACACTATGCAAGTTCTTAAGCACAACAATTTCTGTTCCTGAATTATTCAATTTGCTCGCTGCTATTGGTGGTAGCTGTTTTTTAAGTTTATTCAAGTCTTCGGTATAGTCCTTTGGGGGCTTCCATCCATACAATCCTGGTTGTTTGTCTGGTTTGGATACTGTTGCATTATTTGAAACAGTATTTGTATTGTAATTTATGTTTGCAGTTTTCAAAGAATCTGCATAGCTTTCAATCTTCCTACTCTCCATCCCCAAACTGTCACCGATTGTTCTATTTGGCTGCGGTTTGTTCTTATACACTCCTTTCAACTCCTTGGGTGATGGGGAGAGTTTTAATGGGTTGTCGTTTGTTATAGTATTGTTGCTTTCAAAACCAAACGGTGATTTTGGAACAATTGTTTCTTTCTTCTTATGATTTGGGTTTAAATATTCAGCATTCTCTTTCCTGCTCTCAAAATTAAATGTTTTCCCGTTGTTCTCAAAACTTTCTATCCTAACAGTTTGTGGACTTTTGTGTTTTTGGGCTTCTTCTAATCCCTCTTGCTTGGGTTTATCATCATCTACAAGTATATACTTTGTTCTGTCGATAGTTCCCAATGTTTTGGGAAAGTATGACATTAAAGCACTCTTTCTCTTTTTCTCATTCTCGATTTCCGGCTTGCTCCCGCGGAAATACTCTATACTTACATCATTCATAGCTTTTTTGGTTGCAAGTATATGCTCTATTACAGGGAACATAGTTGCTGATTTGCCATAATTCTGATAGAAAAGAAAATATATACTGCTAATATAACATATGAAAGAGCCTTTGTCAATAGTTTTGAGACATAAATTAACGTGAGCTAAATTATTTATACAAAAAGAATTCCCCGGGAGTCCATTGAAACTTTCGGGGAATATCATATAGAATATTGTTTTACTTTACAAGCACCTTTTTACTGTCGATTATGTTTATTCCCTTTTGGGGAGTGTCCAGCTTCTTGCCTGCAATGTCGTATATGCCGGCGCTTTTCCCTTGTGGGGTAGAGGTGATGCTCTCAATGCCGGTAGGGTCGCTGAAACAAACAGTGAACTCGCTTGCCTGTGCAACGCTGCACTCCATCCAGCATTGGTTTGCTGCAATGTTCTTTGAACCGTCGAAAGCCTTGAAAGTGCTATTTGCAAAGAGGAACTTCTTTGTGTCACTGCTCTGCGACAGGCTGCTCTCTACAAAGTTTCCTTTCAACAGTGATTCCGGCAGGGAAGTCACGGCTCCGTAGTCCGACATTGTTATTGCTAACTGATATGTTCCTTCGCTCCCGTTGACTATTGTTGGAGTGCCGCCTTTCAACGTATCACCGGGGCCGGCAATGGCTCTCATTGTGCAGCTGTATCCGTTTGCTTCGTTGTTCTTGATGTCGCTTGTTGTTGCATCATAGGCATAAATGCCTTCGGGTATGACAACATTGAACGGAAGGCACACGGCTGCTGTACCATCGGATTGCAGGGTTAAAGGAAAAGCTTCGACCTCCTCAATGGTATAAGTGGCAAGGCCGGCTTTTACAGACTTGTCGTTGCCCACTACGCCATGTTCCTTATATACATTTACATAGTTGATGCCGTCGCTGCTGCTTCGTATTTTGTAAACTCCGGCAGTGGATGTCTCTTCAAAAAGATATACTCCTGCCTCGCTCTCATTGTCCGAGAACATAATGTGTCCCCAACCTGTGAGTCTGGGTTCTTTCAGCACTTTGCCCTGCATTGTGAGTGTGTATCCCACACCCGATGGCTCAATGATGAAAATCTCGTCACCGGAAGCCGATGTTGAATAGTGGTCGGGTGAGATGAGTTTATAGCCCTCGTTCTTGCTGTTGTCGTGCGTGGTGTTGTATGCAATGAAAAGCGGGTTGCCGTTGTAGTTGATGTGATACGCCCCCATGTATCCTGGGTTGATTATTACGGCAAATATATATATTGTACCGTCGGGCATTGTCACAACACCGGTATGTGCACCGTCACTTGCATCGTTTCTGATAACAACGTTGCCAAGGTCTGTTGCATCACTCTCAACGAAGTCTCCGCTCACTGTTGCGCCCTCCTGCTCACCAAAATATGGTGTAAGGTCAATGCTCTCACCCGGTTCTGCAATAATAGTAATCTCGGCATATTGTCTGTTGCGTATCTTCTCCAACTGGACTGTGAGGTTCTCCACAACGGCAGCATTGCTTGATGCTATGTTCTGGTTCTCGTTGAACTCTCCATTTACATGCTTGAAAATCTGCGGATTGGTAGAGTAGCCGGTCTCAATCTTTGGACCCCATTGTATCATTGTGGGACCACCTTTCGGCTCAACGAACTTCCAGCCTGCGGTGCACAGTGTCAATGTGTGGTTCTGCGCCATGCCAATGGCGTATGGGCGTCCCAGCTCATCGTCGCCGAACCAAGTTGCGGCCTCTCCAGGGAAACCGTCGGTCGAGAGTGACTCGCCATTTCCCACACCTGCAACGCTTGCAATCACATCAAGGAAGTCAATCTGTGAGACAAGTGAGTTCCTCACACCCTGTTCCTTGATAACTGCAGGCCAGTGGACAATGAACGGCACACGTGTACCACCTTCAAAAGCACTGTATTTTCCGCCACGCAATCCGCCGGTAGGCGAGTGGTCGCCCACAAGTTCCTCGGCCTGGTCAACATAACCGTCGTCAAGCACCGGGCCGTTGTCGCTGGTGAGTATTATCAGGGTGTTCTCAAGCAATCCCTGCTCCTCGAGAGCGCGCACAATCTCGCCTACACTCCAGTCGAACTGTACAATGGCATCGCCACGCAATCCCATCTCGCTCTGTCCGCGGAAACGAGGGTGTGGGAAACGTGGTACATGTACATCGTTTGTGGCAAAGTACATGAAGAACGGCTTGTCGCTGTTCTCCTTTATGAAGTCAACAGCATGGGCTGTTATACTGTCGGCAATGTTCTCGTCCTTCCAGAGTGCCTTGCCACCACCTTTCATGTAGCCAATGCGGCCGATACCGTTCACAATAGAGTAGTCGTGCCCGTGGCTCGATTTGAGATTGTACAGTAGTTCCGGGTTGTTTGCACCTGTCGGTTCTCCGTCAAAATTCTTGTTGTAGCTTACATATATTGGTGCCGACGGGTCATAGTTCGCCACAGCACCGTTCTCAATGAATACGCAGGGAACACGGTCGGCTGTGGCTGCCATGATGTATGAGTAGTCAAAACCAATGTCACCCAACGCCGGTGTGATGGGTGCATTCCAATCCTGTTTACCTGGCTGTGAGCCAAGTCCAAGGTGCCACTTGCCGAATGCGGCAGTGGTGTAACCGGCTTCCTTGAATACATCGGCAACAGTGTACTGGTCGGACGAGATAATCATTGCCGCATCACCGGCTGCAACGTCTGTTCCGCTTTTGCGCCAGGGATACTCTCCCGTGAGCAATGAGTAACGCGATGGGGTACTGGTCGATGCCACAGCATGGGCGTTGGTGAAACGCACGCCGTTGTCGGACAAACGGTTTACATTCGGTGTCTTTACACCTATTGCACCATAACACTCAAGGTCGCCGAATCCCAAGTCGTCGGCGTATATCATAACCACATTGGGTCGCGATTTCAAATAAGGTTCTGTGTTAGCGCTCTCTTGGGCAGACAATGTTCCCGGCAGTGTTGCCAAAGCAAGCATGCCGATGTTCAAGTTCTTCATAACAAGTCAGTTTCTTTATTTTTTGCTAAAGTACAATATTAATTTAAGAAATGAAAATTTTAATCATCATCGCACATGCAATGTGGCATTTCAGCAACCCTCTTCGTTGTTTTATGATGTTATTTTGCGTTCAGTAAATTTAAAAATAAGCAATCATGTATAAATTTTATCAAGAGCAGCCCGAAAACAGTTGGGCATCTCATCCCATTAGGGGTGAAAAGGGTGATGAGGATGAGAAAAAGAAATCCGCTGTAAATTCAATAGAGAACGAATGGGATGCCTTTGGTTCTAGAACTCAAGAATATTCAATGCTACAGGGACAAAACAGTAAACAAACTCTTTCGGGTTCAATCTCTCCGCTAAATAGTGTCCGGGGTCAAACCCAACATCAGCCTCAAAATAACAATCTATTCCCGGGAAATATGTCAACCGGTAAAGAAAAACACAATGGCTTGCACAAATGGGTAGGAGGTGCAATAAATATTATTAAAGACGCAGCTTCTATTTCGTCCGGAGCTTATACCCCCGATGGCTTTTTGCCATCCCGCTCTCTGCCAGGGCAAGTAGCCGGTTTCTTTAATTCGTGATATTGATGAATGGGAAGCTCGCAACAAAGAGAAAAATAGTGCAAAACGTGAACAGGTGGAGAGGATGAAAAACAACCCGTTGACAAGACCTTTTGCATTGGGCTATGAGAGAACTATGGATGTAAAGGAGTCGCGCGAACTTGCTTTCCCTTTCAGGAGTCCTGTACATGCAGTCGCGGCAACTGATATTGGCTTGGGGACAAATGATAATTATGATAACCTCTCAAGTGCATCTGATAGATTTGCTAAAAAAGTAGACAATTATTTTGTTCGAGAGGATGAAGAGAATGGAAAAAAACATTATTTTAGCACTTTGAGAAATTCAATGCGCCATACCATTTGGCAGGCTGCGCTTGCATCGCAGTATAACCCGCAAGTAGCATACAGTGCGGGAATGGCACACGAGACACGCCCGTATGCCGACACCGACAAACGTGTATTTGACAATGAAAGTGAAGCCGACATGACTGTCGACCTTTTGAATAACGTTATAGGCCGCAGAATTGGAGCAAATAACCGGAACCTGAGCCGTAAGCAGATTGCATTGCTGGCACTAAAGGAACTGAGGGAGAACGGTCTCTATCAGTATGAGCGTTTCAACGATGGGTTGTGGCGTGTAATGAAGGTGAGAATATCAGACGATGTGTACAATGATATGTACAATACATTTATGAACTTGGATAATGACGGAAAATGATGAAAAAAGCTTTCTTGTTTGCAGTTTCAGCCCTGACGCTGTTCTGCAGTTGTGAGCACTTGTTCGAGAGTCCAAAGGATAAACTTGACCGCTTGGTTAGTGCTCACTGGGATGCCTGGAAAGCCGAGGGTAAGGATACCACAATGTGCTTTGTCGACATTGCAAAAATTGTCCCAATAGAGTGGGATACTATGGTGTACGTGCGATACTCTCAGGCTAAAGACAGCGAAATCATAACGGATTATATTAATAACCGTTATTGGGTTGAAAATGAACAATACCGTGGATATCCCGAAGAAGGTATTCACTTTTGGAAAGATGGAAAAATTGTATACGAAATCTCACTATGGTATGATGGTGATGATGGAAACTGTGCATGTGTCTATGCCAGGAAGAATTTTATAGTACGTGACCGCAGTAATGCAAAACTTCATTTGGAGAAAGATGGCCGTTATTATATTCTACGCGACAGGCCTTAGTGATACCTCGATTCCATACGTTGCGTGCAGGATTATAAAACGAGGGAATAGAAAACATGGATAACAACGGAAAATGATGAAAAAAGCTTTCTTGTTTGCAGTTTCAGCCCTGACGCTGTTTTGCGGTTATGTATAAAATAAAAATTGGCGCAAATTTCGGGTTGCGCCAATTTTATTATGCAAATGCTATTGATTAGCAAATCTTACGTGAGCCGTCGCCGATTACTACATCGTAAACCTTTGGCTGCTTACCATACTTCTCCTGGTAACGCTTCTTAGCCTCCTCGATGAATACCTCGTACAACTCCTCCTTAACAAGGTTGATAGTGCAACCGCCGAAGCCGCCACCCATCATACGAGAACCTGTTACGCCGCAGTCGATAGCAACGTCTACCAAGTAGTCGAGCTCCTCGCAGCTTACCTCATAATCCTTGCTCAAGCCGAAGTGTGTCTCATACATCTTCTTACCTACTGTCTCGTAGTCACCAGCCTCAAGAGCTGCGCATACGTCGAGTACGCGCACAACTTCACCGATAACATACTTCGCGCGGTTGTAATCCTCGGGCTTCAACTCTGCCTTAACCTCCTCGAGCTGCTCGAAGCTAGCATCGCGCAAAGACTCAACCTCTGGGTGCTTAGCCTTGATAACCTCAGCAACGCGCTCGCAGCTCAAACGGCGCTCGTTGTATGGTGAGCCAACAAGTGTGTGTTTAACGCAAGTGTTCAAGAGAACGAGTTTGTAACCCTGTGGCTTGAATGGGAAGTACTGGTACTCCAAAGAACGGCAATCGAGACGGATGAGGCTACCAGCCTTGCCGAATACGCTTGCGAACTGATCCATGATACCGCAGTTTACACCAACGTAGTTGTGCTCTGTAGCCTGGCCAACCTTAGCAAGTTCGAACTTGTCAATCTTGTTGTCACCGAACAGGTCGTTCAATGCATAAGCATATGTGCTCTCAAGAGCTGCTGATGATGACATACCAGCACCGAGGGGTACATCACCTGCAAATGCTGTGTTGAAGCCCTTTACCTCAACGCCACGCTTGATCATCTCACGGCAAACACCGAAGATGTACTTTGCCCAAGAAGCGTGTGGAGCATCCTCCTCGTTCAAACCGAACTCAACATAGTCCTTCTCATCGATAGAGTAAGCGCAAACTTTGTCTGTGCCGTTTGGCTTGATCTCAGCCATAATACCCTTGTTTACAGCGCCAGGGAATACAAAACCGTTATTGTAGTCGGTATGCTCACCAATGAGGTTGATGCGACCGGGAGATGCATAGATGCTTCCTGTTGTACCGTCGAAATGCTTGATAAAGCGGCTTCTTACAAATTCTATATCCATAATCGTTATGTATTATATAGTTAAACAATAAGTTTTTTCAAGATTAATTACTTCTTTGCGGGTTTTGAACCTACAAGTGCATAGAATAGGATGTATGCAGCACAGAATACAACAACCCAGAAGCTTGTCATGTAGTTTGTCAAGTCGGCAACGTAACCCTGGATACCCATCATTACTGCGCAACCGAATACCATTGTCATGAAGATTCCTGATGCAACAGCTGTGTACTTGCCAAGACCCTCAACAGCCATGTTGAAGATAGCACCCCACATAACTGATGTGCAGAGACCAACAAGCAAGAATGCGAAGATACCTACAGGGATATCCTGCCAGATGAGTTCAAGCTTACCCCAATCAACGCCAGGGAATGCTACAAGAACGTCAGCAGGCGCATACATACCGAACAATACGAGTACCAATGTTGCGACTGCAACAGTTGTAACCATTGCGCGGCTTGATACCTTGCTACCGATAGATGCACCAACGAAACGGCCGATGAGCATCATGAACCAGTAAACGGCAACAATCATACCTACAGTACCTGCAGGGATTGAATAAGGAGCCGATGTCAACATCTGCTGTACAGCGTTGGGCACACCAACCTCAATACCCATGTAGAGGAAGATAGCCAATGCGCCGAGTGCAAAGTGACGGTGACCCATAGCGCCCTTGATGAGGCTTACCTGAACAGGTGCCTGCTCAGGCTCGTCAATCTTTGTGAAGAGGATTACGATGAATGCAACAACGAAGATTGCGAGGGCAATCATGAGGGCTGGAGTAGCATCGGCAATCTTAGCCTTTGTTGCGTCAGAGATGAGCGCACCCATAAGGATGTAGCAAGCTACAGCTGCTGATGAGTTGAACACACCACCAATCTGAATGAGCTGGTTACCGCTGTTACCGCCACCACCAAGGAGGTTGAGCATTGGGTTAACAACGCAGTTGAGGATACACATGCAAAGACCTGCGATGAATGCACCGATGAGGTATACTGCGAATACAAGACCCAAGTTGGCCTGTGCATCGAGCAAACCGCTTACCCATTGGATGAGAATACCGGCTGCACCTACAGCCAAGCCGATGAGGGCTGTCTTCTTGTAACCGAACTTTGCGATGAGCATGCCGGCTGGGATACCCATAACAAGGTATGCGATGAAGTTACCGTAGTTACCAATCTGTGCAAGAACGTTTGAAATCTCGCCCTGATTCTTGATGATGGTTGCCATTGGTGTGCACAAGTTGGTCACGAAGGCAATCATTGCGAAGAGCGCAATCATGACGATGATAGCTCCCCATTGTTTCTTTTGATTACTCATAGTTTTTTTGTTTTTTGAATTTGTTATTTATTTAATGTATTTATTTTTCTACACCAAATTTATATACGGTAACCTGCTTGTATGTCTCACCCGGGCAGAGTACAACGCTTGGGAAGTGCTGGCGGTTAGGTGAGTCAGGGAAATGCTGTGCCTCGAAGCAGATTGCGCTTCGCTTGGGGAATGTTGCACCGTGTGCGCCGGCAAAGCCGCTGTGCCAGTTAGATGTGTATACCTGAACGCCAGGCTCGGTTGTGTAGACCTCCATTGTGCGGCCGCTTACAGGCTCTGTTACCTTTGCTGCAAAACTCAATTCGCCAACCTCCTTTTTGTTGAGGACATAGCAGTGGTCGTAACCTGCGCCATGCTTTATTTGCTCCTCGTCGGCATCGATGCGTGCACCAACCGTAGTTGGGGTGGTGAAGTCGAATGCAGTACCCTTTACAGGTGCTATGCAGCCGTAAGGTACCGATGTGTCATCGATTGGTACAAAGAAATCGGCGTTGATTTCGCAGATGAGATTGTCAATTGTAGCTGTTGGGTTCGCAATACCTGAGAGTGAGAAGAAACCGTGACTTGTGAGGTTTACGATTGTCTTTTTGTCGGTAGTTGCTGTATAGTCGATTTTAAGCTCGTTGTCGTCGTTGAATGTGTAGACAACTGTAACGTCGAGATTGCCAGGGAAGCCCTCTTCCATGTCGGCCGACAGGTAGTGTAGTTTCAATGTCTGTGCATCGGTCTGTTCTGCGTCCCATACTCTGGCGTGGAAACCTGTGGGGCCACCGTGGAGATGGTTAGGACCATTGTTGATGGCAAGGTTGTACTCTTTGCCGTCGATTGTGAACTTGCCCTTGCATATGCGGTTGCCGTAACGGCCTACAAGTGTGCTGAGGAATGGCTCGGGGCTGTTCAAGAGATTGTCGATGCTGTCGTGTCCCTGGATTACATTGGCGTAGTTGCCATCCTTGTCTGGGACCATAATGCTACATATCGCGCCACCGTAGTTTGTGATTGCAACTTCGTTGCCCTGGCTGTTCTTGAGAATGAACAATGCTGTCTCCTTGCCGCCTATCTCTTTTTTGAAGTCGGCGGCCTTCAATTGTGAAAGATTTTCTGTACAACTCATATTATGTCTGTTATAAATAGCTATTCTTCCGCAAATAAAATAAAAAAAAGGTTTACGGCAAAAGAAAAATCAATAAAAATTAGCCAAAAAGGAAAAGAACGCGCATTTTCCCTTTTGGCTAATTGAAATCAATAAATGTTAACTGCTGTTGTTATTTGATGTTAACGATTTTAATCAGGTCGGCAATAACATAACAGCTGCCTCCTACGAAAATAAAATCACTTGCTTTGCTGTCGGTCTTGGCAGCCTGCAACGCCTCTTTTACAGTGGGGTAGCTGTCGCCCTTCAGGTTGTGGACGGCGGCTTTTGCCTGTAGCTCATCTGCGGGTATGGCACGTTGTACTGCTGCCTGTGTGAAGTAATAGCGAGCATCGGCCGGCAACATGGCAAGCACTGCGTCAATCTCCTTGTCGTTTACCATTCCAAAGACAATGCGCAGCGCTGTGTGTCTTTTGCTTTCACGTTCCAGCTGTGCGGCGATGTACCTGATGCCACCCACGTTGTGTCCGGCATCGCATACTATACGTGGGGAATGGTTTACTGTCTGCCAACGTCCTGTGAGTCCTGTTGAACGGCATACGTTTGTAAAACCTTTTCGCACTTCATCGCCGGTGATTCTTATCCCGCATTCCTTTAGTTTGCTCAGTGCCGACAGTAGGGTGTTGGTGTTCTTTTTCTGGTAGTCACTGCCAAGTTCACCTTCGATGGTACCAAATGGCACAGTCTTGTATGTAAAGCCGCCCAGTGCCGATGGCTGAGCAGATAACAGCAGGGCTTCTTCCTCGGCAAACGCAATGGGTGCGCCAACGCTTGACGCTTTTGCGCAGAATACTTCCTTTGTCTCCGGTGTGGTCTCGCCTATCACAACAGGAACTCCGGGCTTTATTATGCCGGCCTTCTCTCCTGCTATTTCGGTGAGAGTGCCGCCCAGGAACTGCGTGTGGTCGATGCTTATGTTGGTTATGATTGACAATATCGGGGTGATTATATTGGTGCAGTCAAGCCTGCCCCCAAGTCCCACTTCCACCACGGCAATGTCCACCTGTTGTTCAGCGAAATAGTTGAATGCCATGGCAGTGGTCAGTTCGAAGAACGATGGTGTCAATGGCTCAAAGAATGTCTTGTGCTTTTCAACAAAGTCTACGACGTACTCCTTGCTTGCCATTTCGCCATTCACCTTTATTCTCTCCCTGAAGTCTATGAGGTGTGGCGAGGTGTAGAGTCCAACCTTGTAGCCACACTCCTGCAGAATCGCAGCCAAGGTGTGCGACGTGGAGCCTTTTCCGTTTGTCCCGGCAATGTGTATTGTAAGGAATTTTTTGTGTGGATTGCCAAGGTGGTTATCAAGCGCAACGCTTGTCTCCAACCCCTCTTTGTAAGCAGCACCGCCAACTTGCTGGAAGGGCGGTGCGCTGTTCAATAGATAACTGACGGTTTCGTCGTATGTCATATTCTCTCTATTGTTCTATCAAAAAAAGTTCTTGAATCGGCGGAATATCTTCTCTTTTATGCTGTCGGTAGGACGGAAGTTCTCGGAGTCGCGGAAACTTTCTATGGCCTTGTTCTCGTCCTTTGACAGTGATTCGGGGATGTAGACGCTTATGTTGACAACTATGTCGCCGTTGCGTCCGCCGTTTATTGAAGGCAAACCTTTCTCGCGTAGACGCAGGACTGTGCCCGGCTGTGTTCCCGGGTTTATGGTAATCTTTGCCTTGCCGTCGATGGTCGGTACCTCGGCATAACCACCCAATGTGGCTGTTGGAATGTCGAGCAGAAGGCTGTAAATCAGGTCGTTCTCGTCGCGTATGAGTTCGGGGTGCTTTACTTCCTCAATGGCAATTATCAGGTCGCCCGGTATGCCGTTGTACTTTCCTGCATCGCCTTTGCCACGCATTGACAAGTGCATGCCTTCATATACACCGGCGGGGATATTCACTTCGATGACCTCTTCGCCTACAATGATACCATCTCCGTTGCAATGCTTACACTTGTTCTTGATGATTTTTCCCTGGCCGTTGCATCGTGGGCAGGCAACCTCGCTGCGCATCATGCCAAAGAAACTCTGCTGTGTGCGCACTACGCGTCCTGTTCCATGGCAATCGGGGCAGGTCTCAACCTCGCCGTTCTCAGCACCACTGCCGTTGCAGTGTGTACATGGAACATATTTCTTTATCTTGATTTTCTTTGTCACTCCACTTGCAATCTCCTGCAGTGTGAGTTTTACTCTCACTCTGCGGTCGCTGCCGCGGTGTTTCGCCGGGCCGGCGTTGCCACCGCCAAAGCCTCCGAATCCGCCAAAGCCTCCATGTCCACCAAAGATATCGCCGAACATTGAGAAAATGTCGTTGATATCCATTCCGGCACCGTTAAATCCGCCGGTGCTTCCGGCTCCGCCAAGTCCTTCGAAACCGAACTTGTCGTAGCGGGCCTTCTTGTCGGGGTCGCTGAGCACACTGTATGCTTCGGCTGCTTCCTTGAACTTTTCCTCGGCTTCTTTGTTGTCGGGGTTCTTGTCGGGGTGGTATTGTATCGCCAATTTGCGGTACGCCTTCTTTATGTCGCTTGCCGATGCGTTTTTGTCTACGCCCAGCACTTCATAGTAATCTCTCTTTGCCATATTCGGTATATTATTCGCCCACAGCAACCTTTGCGTGGCGTATTACTTTGTCGTTCAATGTGTATCCGGTCTGCACGCAATCGAGTACCTTGCCCTTGAGTTCTTCGCTTGGGGCGGGAATGATTGCAATTGCCTCATGGAAATCGGTGTCAAATGTTGCACCTTCGGTCTCAATCTTCTGCAGGCCGTTCTGCTTCATTATGCCTACGAACTTGTTGTATATGAGTTCAATGCCGGTCATTATCTCGGCAGCATTCTCGTCCTTTGCCATGTTTGCAAGTGCTCTCTCAAAGTCGTCGAGTACTGGCAGTATTGATTCAATGGCGCGCTCGCCGCCGTTCTTTATTATCTCGGCCTTTTCCTTGATTGTGCGTTTGCGATAGTTGTCGAACTCGGCTGCCTGACGCAGATATTTGTCCTCGAGTGTCGCAATCTTGTCGTTTGCTTCATCAAGTTCTTTCTGCAGTTTCTCTTCAGCTGTCAGTTCTACGCTCTCTTCTTGCAGCTCGCATTGCTCGCAAGCCTCCTCGTTAACGCCGTTTTCGGTCTCGTTAACGATATTGTCCAAAATTTCGTTATCTTTTTCGCTCATGGTTCAAATATTTCTACTTTAATTATAACAAATAGTTTGCCAATGCTGTTTTGGCAGAAATTGTGGCAAAGATATCTCTTTTTTGTGTGATTTTGGGTGTCAAAATGGCAGAATTTGAAATTTTTGTCACGCTTATCCCCTGCTCTTCGTCAAGTATGCTTTTTTTGATGTATCTTTGTATCTTAGTTATGAATAAAGTATAATGCCAAATGAATGGAATCCTTAACAGGGTGCAGCAGATAGCACTCGGCAAACTGAATATAGACACTCTGAATGCAATGCAGATTGCTGCTGTAGGCCATTGCCGTAATAATAGCAGTATGGTACTCCTGTCGCCAACAGGTACTGGTAAGACATTGGCGTTCCTGTTACCTTTGCTCGAAAGGCTGAGACGCGATGAAAAAGGTGTGCAGGCACTTGTGGTGCTGCCAACTCGTGAACTTGCCAAGCAGGTGTTCGAGGTGTGGCGTTCAATGGCAACGCCTTACCACATGGCTGCGTTCTATGGCGGCCGTCCGTTGGAGCAGGAGATTGCATCGCTTGGCGGTGCGTCGCCCGCTGTCATTGTGGGAACCCCCGGTCGTTTGCTCGACCATCTTGGTCGTGCGTCGTTTGCTGTGGACAAGTGTACATTGCTTGTGATCGATGAGTTCGATAAGTGTCTTGAGATGGGCTTCCGTGACGAGATGTCGAAACTCGTTGAAGCGTTGCCCAATGCAACATCGCGTTTCTTGCTCTCGGCAACCGATGCCGAGGAGATTCCTCTGTTTGCAGGTGCTGCCGATGTTGAAAAGCTTGATTTCCGCGGTGGTGGTGAGCAACCGGCGGTGCGTACAAGTTTCTACACCGTTACGACGACGCCCGACAAACGCCTGGATAGCCTGCTCTCGTTGCTTTGTTCCTTTGGGGGTGAGCCTGCAATAGTGTTCTGCAATTTCCGCGAGACGGTCGATGAGGTGCAGTCGCATCTCAAAAAGGCCGGTCTTCACTCAATAGGTTATCATGGCGCTATGGAACAGAAGGAACGTGAACTTTCGCTCTACCGTTTTACTGCCGGATGTTCCAATATACTTGTGAGTACTGACCTCGCAGCACGTGGTCTCGATATAAAGGATGTACGCCACATTGTGCACTATCAGCGTGCCTTGTCGGCCGAGATATTTACCCATCGCAACGGACGTACGGCGCGTTGGGAGGCGGGCGGTAACGTCTATCTCATCGCATTCGAGAACAAGGCATTGCCCGATTTCGTTCCCGATGGCCTGGAAGAGGTCTCTCTGCCTCGTCGCATAGTGTTGCCACCGGCTCCCGAGTGGACGGTGCTTTATGTAGGCAAGGGAAAGCGCGACAAGATAAGCCGTGGTGACCTTGCGGGCTTCTTCATAAAGATTGGCGGCCTCAACCCAAGTGAAGTGGGCACTATCACTGTGTTCGACAATTTCTCTTATGTTGCCGTGAAGCTCAACCGTATGCGTGCCGTGCTCAAAGCTGTCGAGGGTAAGAAAATCAAGGGTATAAAGACACTTGTGCAGCCGCTACGTGGCAAGTGATGGATGGTCGTTATGGATTGCTTGAAGAAAATTCCATTTTATACGTTGAAATCGTTATACGCAGTGTTTCTCATTGTGTTGATGGTTCTTGTGGCTACAAGCGGCAGCCTCATATATAATTTCCCAAAGCCCCAACCTTTCGCCGGTCCCGACATCTACAATCCATACCGTAATATCGATTTCGCTCATTGCTGGAAGAAAAGCAATCTGCACACACATACACGTGTTGAAGGCTTGTTGAACGAGTGCAAGTATTGGCCAGGCGACGTGTACAAGGTCTACAAAAGGCTCGGCTATGACATTGTTACTTTTTCCAACCACAACGAACTGACAGTACATCCTTTTGATACAGCTTTGCAAATCAATGTGTATGAGCATGGCTACAACCTTGCCAAATTCCACAAACTTGTCTTCGGCAGTCGCAGCGTGAACCGTTTCGACCACCTGTTGCCGTTGTTGCCTTCGCAGATGCAGATGCAGTTCGACATGCTGCGCAAGGAGAGCGATGTCATCCAGTTCAACCACCCTTTGCATACGTTCACAGCCACCAAAGGCGCTATGTCGAAATTGAGCGGTTATGACATCATGGAGATTGATTGCGAGTGGACGACTGAGTGCGAATATTGGGATTGGGCGCTCAGTGCAGGACACTATAGCTGTGGACTTGCCGGCGACGACCTGCATAACCCCGACGACAGTCACCGCGTGGCAAAACGTTGCAGCTTCATCTGTTCACCATCTGCTGCATATAACGATGTCAGGAGCGCATTGCTCGGTGGTTGTTATTACTCCATGCGCGTGCCCGATTACGGCAAGGGCGACTGGGAGGTGAAGACTGTAATGAACCACAATATGCCCGGCGTGAAAGATATTGGAGCCCGTGGTGACACGGTGTTCATATCTCTATCACATGTTGCCGACAGCATAAAGGTCTTTGGACAGGGGCATGCTACCTTGGCGTTTGTCACTGGCAGCGACTATGCCGCCTATGTGATGAGGAGTGACGATGCCTATGCACGTTTCACAGTCTATTTTCCCACAGGTGAAGTGCTTTTCACCAACCCATTTGCACGCTACGACTCAACGCAGGCTCCTACACCGGCGAGGGATGGCGTGCATAGTGTGAACCTCCCATTGACAGTGCTCTACAATGCGGCACTCCTTGCTTTGTTGGCACTGCTTGTGTTTATGTTTTACATAGGTATAATCAAACGATGAAAAAGATGCTTGAAACAATAAAGGAAAAACTACATCTATCGGCCTTTAAGGGTCGTTGGAATGAGTATATGCAGAAACCGATGGGCATAATGAAAATCAGCGCTATTTTGAGTGTCTACATCATGGTCGTGTTCAATATTCCGGCTTTCACTCTTGTGGCAAGCGAAATTGGTTGCAACTGGAACGGTGTACTCATCTTTGTGAGTGTGGCAGTGCTGATGCTTGTTCTCAACTATCTGTTCTGCTATCTGTTGCTGTGGTTGGGCAGGGTGGTGGGCAAGGCAGTCATTGCACTCTCCTTTGTTGTCAATGCGGGGTGTCTTTATGCCATCCACACATTCAAGGCATATATTACAGAACCCACCATAGCAAATGTGTTCAATACAAACACCGCCGAGGCGTCGGGCTTCTTCTCGTTCTCGGCAGTCATGTATGTGCTTTTACTTGCAGTGCCTGCATGCATATACCTTTTTGCCAAAAAGATAGACTATCCCAAGTTTTGGCACCTGCCGGTCAATGTGTTGGGCTCGTTGCTTGTCATCGCCCTTGTGTTGCTTGCTAACGTACGCAACATTCTGTGGGTCGACAAGAATTCTACGCTGCTCGGTGGCCGCATCATGCCATGGTCTTATGTGGTGAATACAGTGCGCCATTTCAATATGAAGGCGCAGGAGAACAAAAAGGAGATTCCCTTGCCCGATGCCGTCATAACTACCGACAGTAAGGATGTTTGCGTGCTTATCATCGGTGAGTCGGCACGCAGGGAGAATTTTTCGTTGTACGGATATCATCGCGAGACAAACCCATTGCTTGCCGGTGACAGCGTTACGGCATATATTGCCGACTCGGAGGACGTGTCGACAATTGGTGGTGTAAAGGCCATACTCGACCATAAGAAGACCGACGAATTGTATGAGATACTCCCCAATTACATGTTCCGCAACGGTGTGGATGTGGTGTGGCGCACGGCCAACTGGGGGCAGCCACCGTTGCACATTGAGAAATATATCGACCATAACGGGTTGGCCGACAAATACCCCGGTGCCGACCGCAAGTACGATGGCGTGCTTATAGCGGGGTTGGCTGATGAGATTCGTGAAAGTAACAAGGATAAACTTCTTATAGTACTGCACTGCAGCACAAGCCATGGCCCAAAATATTTCGACAAATACCCGCCTGAGTTCAACCGCTTCACGCCCGTGTGTACCAATGTCGAAATCTCTTCGGCCGACAAGGAGGGGCTTGTGAATGCCTATGACAATACAATCCTGTATACCGATTATCTCATCCATTCGGTCATCGAGACCCTGCGACAGTTGGACGACAGGCGTTGCTGCATGATATACGTGTCTGACCACGGCGAGTCGCTTGGCGAGAACGACATGTTCATGCATGGCACTTTGCCCAGGAACTATGCTCCCAAGCAGCAGTATGAGATTCCGTTTATCGTGTGGGAAAACGACAGTGCTACAAAGACAAAGGAACTTGAGAGCGTGCGCCAGTTCTATGTCTTCCACAGCGTTATGAACTGGTTCGGCATGCAAGGCCCCGTGTATAACGAGGAGATGAATCTCTTTGAACCGGTGGATTGATGCCTTGCAGTGTCAATCCCGGGGGTGATATGTGAACCTATCGTTGAATAGGTATATATATCTTTATGATGTTACAACCGAATTTCTCCGGTGGAATGAATTTTATATTTTTCATTATTTCATTTGTCATGTAGAATATCTCTTTTGCACCAATGAACTCAGCCATTATCATTTTGTACGTGAATGTTACTCCTACAATTTCTCCCGGGCCACTTATGTTTATATGAATTGTAAACCCTGTTTCATTCAGGGAGTTTTTTGCAATTGCTCTTATTTTGTTAATGGCTTCTTCAACAGTGCTGTCGTTTAAAAAATCCTCAACTGCATAGTTGTATTCAATTGCCCCAAGTTTTCCGTCTGGTTTTATTGAATCGTTGCACAACTCAATTACATAAGCCCTCATTACCAAATTTTCATTATTCCTGAAACAGATGGTCTTTCCATTATATTCAACATACTCATATGTGTAGATGCTGTCATTCTCTTCTGTGTAAAAAGAGTTGTTTGCATAGCCATAAATGGTGTATTGCAATAATAAAAGCAGAAGTATAAATCCTTTTCTAATCATAATTATTTGAATTTTAGAGGTATGCCTAAAATGTTGAACAAATCTATCCAGTTGTAGTTGAAATCGTCCTTGAAGTTCGAAGAGTATTTTGGGTAATCCTTGTATCGTTCTTTGAAACCTTCAATCTGATTGGGTACTTCTTCCAAAAATCTATTTATGTCTATTGTGTCATTGGCTTCACTTGTAAAACTTTTATCCATAAAATCACTGAACTTATTATCTTCATCCCAAGTGGTGGAGATTGCGCGCCCTTTTCCTGTGTGCCTGAAGTACATGTCTTTGGCTACATGCTCCTGAAATTCGGCATTCGAGTAGCCTAATATACCTAAATAATCCTGTACGGCATGCATTGCTTCTGCAAATAGTGTTTCATAATTGACATGCTTGCTGTCCAATGTGATTTTGTTTGCATTGTATATTCCGTTTCTGTCGGTCCTGACACTGTCTTTATCAAGTGTGTGCAGTTCATCTCCTACTCTGATTTCAGTTCCTAATTCATTCAATACATTCTGCACTCCTTTGGGTAATTGGGTTTTTAGTTCATTTACTTGATGTGTGTATCTGCCTTTTGTGGGTAAATAAAGCAATTTTAATGTATTGTTACTCTGTGTTGTGTCATTAATTTCTGCAGTGTTGTTGTCTGCGCTTCTATTGTGTGCGGTGTTTGTACTCAATGTTGAACCCGGGTGGGCATTTGCTCTTGTGCTGTCAATTTTCAGGCTGTCATTTGCTGCCGGTGCAACCTTGGTATCATGTACAGGTTTACGTTCGTTTGCTTGTGGCTTCGGGTTAAACAAACCGCTAAAAATATTCTTTTGCTCCGGGTTGTAGTTTGTAAACGGCGTTCCCGATTTACCGTCATTGAAGCCCGGTACTTTCAGTGTCAGTTTATCCTGTTGCTCTTTGGGAGTCTTGCTTTCGTTAGATGCAACTCCCGAATTGAGTATACCTGTTGTCTTGTCTTCAAAAAATACACTTTGTTTTGGCTTCTCTTCGTTTAGCAGTACATATGTTGTCTCATCTTTCTCTCCTAATATTTTTGGGAAAAGTGATATTAATGCACTGCGCTTCTTTTTCGCTTGTTCAATTTCCTTTGGATTGCTCGAAAAGAAAAATTCTTGATAATTATTTTTCATGTGTAATAATGCTTTTTACAGCAAAATTACTTTGACAATGAAAAACAAGGTTGTTGAAATGCCACTTTCTCTTTTTCACTGCTAATATACATTAAACAGGCGCCTTTGTCAATAGAAAACGGCAATTAATTTATTCCCAATGCCGTTGTTTTGTTGTTTTGTACATGACGGCATTTTGTGTTCTCTCGCTTTTTTGTTATTTTCGCAGTTGAAAAGAAGAGTAATATTGATGAAAAAATATAATTTCAATGCAGGGCCGTCGATGCTACCACGTGAGGTGGTGGAGGAGACTGCTGCTGCTGTGCTCGATTATGACGGCACAGGGCTGTCGCTCATGGAGTTGAGCCACCGTTCGGCTCAGTTCAAACCCATACTTGATGAGGCCCGTGCGTTGCTTGCGGAACTGCTCGACGTGCCTGCCGGCTACCAGGTGCTTTTCCTGGGCGGCGGCGCAAGCATGCACTTCTGCATGGTGCCGTTTAATTTCCTCAGTGGCAAGGCTGCCTATCTGAACACCGGCACCTGGGCCTCAAAGGCAATGAAAGAGGCAAGGCTGTTCGGTGAGGTGCTCGAGGTCGCTTCGTCGGCCGACAAGGCTTTCAGCTATATTCCAAAAGATTTCGTAGTGCCCGTGGATGCCGATTATCTGCATGTGACATCGAACAACACCATCTATGGCACACAGTTGCGCAAGGATATCGATTCGCCTGTTCCGCTCATTGCCGACATGTCGTCCGACATCCTTTCGCGTCCTGTCGATGTGGCAAAGTACAACTGCATCTACGGAGGCGCGCAGAAGAACCTCGCACAGTCGGGGCTTTCATTCGTGATTGTAAAGGAGAGTGCGCTTGGAAAGGTTGAGCGTGCAATCCCTTCAATACTTGACTATCGCGTACACATTGCCAACGGCTCGCTGTTCAATACGCCCCCGACATTACCCATCTACACAGCGCTGTGTAACCTGCGTTGGGTGAAGCAGCAGGGTGGTGTTGTGGAGATGGAGCGCCGTGCAAGGGAGCGCGCGCTTGTTCTCTATGATGAGATTGACAGCAACCCGCTCTTCTGCGGTACGGCAGTGGCCGAGGACCGCTCATATATGAATATTGACTTTGTCATGGCGCCCGGTTACGAGGAACTTGAAGAGGCGTTTGCCGCTTTTGCTGCCGAGCGTGGCGTGGTGGCAATAAAGGGACACCGCACGGTGGGTGGTTTCCGCGCGTCGTGCTACAATGCCATGCCACTTGAGGGCGCGCAGGCGCTTGCCCGTTGTATGAAGGATTTTAGAAATAGTATTTGAAATGCTTGAAAGCGATATATACAAGACAATAGAACAGCAGGGTGAGGCCATATACACCGAAAAACGCAGTAAATTTCTTGCCTTTGCCATCCCTGTGACAACCATTGAACAGGTTAAGGAGCATATAGAGGCGTACCAGAAGAAATATTACGATGCGCGTCATGTCTGCTACGCCTACCGCCTTGGCGAGCGTGGCGAGAACGAGCGTTCCAACGACAACGGCGAACCGTCGGGCACTGCCGGGAAGCCCATTCTTGGCCAGATACACAGCAAGGAACTCACCAACGTGCTTGTTGTTGTGGTGCGCTATTTCGGTGGGGTTAAGTTGGGTACAAGCGGGCTCATTGTGGCCTATCGTGCCGCTGCTGCCGAGGCTCTTGAGGCTGTGGAACACATTGAAAAGACTATCAACGGCGAGATTGTGCTACGTTTCTCCTATCCATTGTTGAACGAGGTGTTGCGCATTGTAAAGGAAGAGGAACCCAAGGTTGTTGAACAGGTCTTTGACAACGACTGCATGGTGCGCCTGTCGATGAGGCTCTCGCGTTTGCCGCGCCTTGTAGAGCGTTATGAGAAACTGGTCATTGCGAGCAAGAATGATTTGAAAATAGAAAAACTGTAGCTACGCATCTCATATATCTTTAGAGTGTCATTCTGAGCGTAGCGAAGAATCTGAAATTCTTCCTCCCGTTGGTCGTCAGAATGACAATATGACCTTGTAATGCAATAACGCAATTTCAAAATGTTCTCCACTCAAGACTTTTTCGATATACTCACAACCGTCACCGTCGACTGCAAGGACAACGGTGAGCGCTTCACTGTGACCGACAGGGTTGCTGTTATTGAGCAAATGCTTGAACAGACGGACTATAAACTGATTGGTCGTCAACCGCTTGCGCTGCTTTATTCCAAACGCGAGGTGCGTGAGGGCGACAGGGTGCTGCTCATCTCATCGCACATCGATTGTGTCTATCCCCGCTGTTTCTGCACCGACGAGGGCGACTGCCTGCGCGGAACATTCGACAACAGCTTCACAAATGCAGCCTTGCTGTGGAATATGCTCCATAATAATCTACCCGACAATGTTGTGGTGGCCTTTACCGGCAACGAGGAGAGTGACTCGCAGGGCGCTGTCCAGGCGGTTGTCGCATTGGGGCAGATGGGTTGCGAGGTGGCTGCAGCGCTTGTGCTCGATGTTACCAACGAGGGGTGGGAGAGCGGTGCGCTCTTTACGTTGGAGAACGATTTGGGTATCGACATCCTCACGGGCTATAATATCATCTCCTCGCTCGAAAAATACGATGGGCGCTTTGCCTTCAAGCACAATGCCTTGCCCGATGAGTCATGGGACTATGCCGACTACGGCATCCCATCCATTACTCTGTGTGTTCCGGTGGGTGGCGAACTGCATGGCGATGCAGGCGTTTTGCTGCGCAAGGAATCGGCAGTGGAATATTGCAATGTCTTGCCTCTTTTGGCAAACCTCTTTTGCTAAAAATAAATATATATTTTATATAAAAAATATAAATATTTTTTGCGCGTTGTCGTTTTTTTTTTTTTTTCTTTGCAGTTGGTGAAGTATGTATTGGACTATTTCGCCGACTTCTGATTTTGAGATTATACGATTTGAATTTATTAACTAACCAAAACCAAATGAAATGAAGAAACTTTTTACTTCTTTGTTCTTGTTGGGTATGATGGCTCCATTTGGAGCTTCGGCGCAGTTCCAGCTCAATGCTGAGACACCCACCAACCCCGACAATGCACCGCTTCCGGTACACCCGGTGCCAAGTGATCGACAGCTCTTGTGGAACGAGACAGAGTTCTATGCCTTCTTCCACTATGGTATGAACACATTTACAGGCTCAGAGTGGGGCTATGGTAATGAAGCCGAGTCAAGATATGCTCCATTGGCCAAGCCTAATCCCGAACAGTGGGTTACAGCAGTGAAGGCTGCCGGTATGAATGGCGGTATCGGCGTTGTAAAGCACCACGATGGTTTCTGCTTGTGGCCAACAGCTACAACAGAACACAGCATCAAGAATGCCGGTAATGAGAACGGACGTAGCGCAAACATTCCTCAGTTGTTTGCCGATGCAAGCCGCAAGCATGACATGAAATACGGCTTCTACATCTCTCCATGGGATCGTAACTCGGCTCACTATGGCAAGGACACATACGTAACAGAGGTGTTCTTGAAACAGTGCGAGGAGTTGGCCGAGTATGGCTCTGACCAGTTCGAGATGTGGTTCGACGGCGCACGTGGTGGTGATGGCTACTATGGTGGCGAGGGTGGCAACCGCGACATCGACCCCGAAATTTACTACGACGTTCCAAACTTGCGTACCCGTGTACACCGCATCGCTCCTAACTGTATCATGTGGGGTGTAGGTGGCGAGGCACGCTGGATTGGTAACGAGTCGGGTTACGCCGGCGAGACAAACTGGGCTATGACCGACTACCTCTCAGAGACTGTTATCCGCGAGGAGGGTGATATTGACGGTTGGTTCTGGAATCCCGGCGAGAGCGATGCCAAGGCAACAAGCGCAGGCTGGTTCTGGCACCAGGGTGAGTCAATGAAGAGCGCCGAGCGTCTTTTCCAGATGTATCTTGAGACTGTCGGACGCAATGCAACCCTCATCCTCAACTGCCCTCCAAACCAGTATGGCGTTCTCCCCGACAATACCGTGAACGAATTGACCAAATTGGGCAAGATGTTGCACGAGCGTCTGGCAGTTCCTGTATATGGTCTTGACGAGAGCACTGCAGCAACCGACCTTGCAAAGAGCGCGACAATTGAGGTTAGCGAGACACGCAACGGTGGCAAATATGAAGTTGCCAACCTCACCGATGGCGACAAGGAGACATATTGGGGTACAAACGACGAGAGCCTCACTGCAACAATCGAACTCACTTGGAACACTCCACAGGTAATTCGTTACCTTGTTATGCAGGAGCCTGTTTTCTTGGGTCAGCGCATCAAGGACTTCAAGATTGAGTACAGTGCCGACGGCGCTACATGGACTGAGCTCTGTCCTGCCATGCAGACAACAACCGTTGGTTACAAGCGCATCATTCCATTGAATGGAAAGACTGCCGAGAGTTATGGTAGCGGCTACAATGCAAAGAAGCTGCGCATTACCATCCTTGACAGCCGTGCTTGTCCTTTGCTCTCTAATTTGAACGTATATTAAGAAACATCGACACGATAATTAAAATAAAAGACTTATGAAAAAGAATATATTATTTTCAGCAGCGTTGATGTTCTTAAGCCTTGCTTCTTCAGCGCAAACAACAATAACATTCGACAGCCAGGATTATAAATCCATATCTGTTTATGATAAATGGGAAGAGAGTCCATTCCGCACAGGTGTCCTCAGCGGTAATGCTGCGGTAACCGCAAACCCCGATGTCGCAGTTGACGAGGTGATGGGTGTGGCTCCAAACCCAAGTGACAATGTCCTTGCATTGCAGCGTAGCCGTTTCGGTAGCAACACCTTCGGTGTCAGAATTGACCTCAAGGAGCCTATCCGCATGACAAAGCAGTTGCAGTATATCCACGTAATGACCTATCTCAAGGACAAACCTGCCGATAGCCGCTTCATGGTCATCGGTTTGGGTAAGCGAGTAGAGGATAGCTGGAGTTGGCAGACCGGTGAAGAGGAGCAGTTCTGGGCAACTACAAACACCAACCTCGCTCCCAAGGAAGGCTGGCAGGATGTAGTGGTAAGCTTCAAGGGCTTCTCTTATTCAAAGGAGGAGAACGCGAACAGCGGTATCGACATCTACTCTTTGGTTCTTGTTCCCGATGTACGCTCACCTCATGCCGACGCTACTGACTGGGTTGCATATTTCGATGAGATTGTCATTGACAACAACCCCGACAAGCGTTTCTCTACCGACAAGTATGCCCTTACCTATGACAAGGATGCGACAACTACCCGCACAGACCGTTCTCTCAACAGTGTAGGTCTCGTTTCTTCGGGTGTGACCTATACATCAAAGGGAACCAGTGGCAAGGTATACACCGACAATACTCTTGTCAGTGTCTTCTCGGCAAAGGCCGGTACTACAGTGCAGCCTACTTTCAACTATACAGGTTCATGGATGAGTGCTTATGTATATGTTGACTGGAACAATAACGGTAAATTCGAGTACACTATAAATGACAATGGTACACCTGCTGCCGGTAGCGAAATCGTAAGCTATAACGCAGTGCAGATTGGCGAGACATGGTACAAGAGCGACGGTACAACAACAGGCAACGGCAACACAATTGGTAGTGGTGTTCCTTCATTTACTATCCCCGCAGGTACACCAGCCGGTCTCTACCGTATGCGCTACAAGGTTGACTGGAACAGCATTGACCCTGCCGGAAGCAATACAATTATTCCTGACGGTGGTGGATATGTTGACCTGATGCTTGATGTACATGGTGACAAGGTAAGTGTGAGTGCTTCTCAGCTCAATGGTGACATTGTGTTGGCATCGGATGAGAGTGCATTGCAGGGTTACTTAACCAATTATGCCCAGCCTTTGACTGTCAAGGATATTCCTGCTCCTGGCTTCATTCAGAACGGTTTCGACCTGAAATATGGTTATAATGTGAATGCAATTGAGCAGCTCGACGAGAATGGCAATCCTAATTGGATTCTGGTAAATGTTCCACAGAGTGCAATTGCTGCCGATGGCACATATACCATCCCGGCCGAGTACATCCGCGGTGGTCAGGTGAGCATCAAGGGCGATATGCAGCAGGCCTATGCCTACACTATCAGCGTTACAGGTGCCGATGGCGGTATCGTGTATGGCGGTAAGGAGTACAAGGATGGCGAGACAATCTATGTAAGCCAGTTCTTCACCGCCGAGGATGTTGCTGCTGTCAAAGTCGATGGCTATACTGCCACAATCTCATTGGATGCTCAAAGCAAGACAATTAAGGTTGAATATAACAAGGTTCAGGAGTATGTTCAGATAAACTCGCTCAGTGAATTGAAGAACGATGCTGCCTATCACATCAAGGCCAAGACAGGCGAAGGTTATCTTGCATGGAACACAACTATCAGTGATACATATCTCAGTCTGCGTGGCTTGACAACATCTTCATACAACAATCTTCCATCGAACCAGGCGGTAGTGGATATATACAAGTCTCCTATCGACCCTTTTGACATGACCGTCGTGTGGCAGATTATTCAGGAAGAGGGCAAGTATTACCTATATCAGCCTGCAAAGCAGGAGTATGTTACCCGTGTTGACCGTGATTATAAGTTCACTGCCGAAAAAGTTGCTTTGGATAACATCCGCGACAATGGTGACGGTACTTTCAGCTTCCACGCAGGTGGAAACTACAGCGAGAGTTCTACATTTTTTGCCTGTATTGTAACTAACGAGGCTTTGACAGCTGTACGCAACTGGACATGGGACGACCATGGCTCGGTGATGCAGATTGTTGAGAATCCCAATATCAAATTTGGCGATACAACAGGTGTGGAAAATGTTGTTGTCGAGAAGGACGATGCTCCCAAGGCAATATACAACCTGCATGGCCAGAAACTCGACAGACTCCCTGCTTCGGGAATCGTTATCGTGGATGGACGTAAGTACCTGGTAAAGTGAATTTGGTAAAAATCAATATGCAGTGCGGCCGGGAAACCGGCCGCACTTTTTTATGTAACAACGCGCGCATAAAATGCAGTAAATCGTTTAAAATCATCAAAAATTTTATTTACTTTGCAAATTGAGCGATAGTGTGGAGTTGTGTATCCTGCTACGCATTTTGTATTGACTATGATTTTTATTAACTAACCTAAACCAAAACAAGATGAAAAAACTTTTTACTTCTTTGTTTCTGTTGGGAATGATAGCTCCATTCGGAGCATCGGCTCAGCTTCAGTTGAAGTCCGAGGCTCCTGCCAACCGCGACAATGAGCCTATTGAAGTGCATCCGGTGCCACATCCGCGTCAGCTGAAGTGGCAAGAGACCGAGTTCTATGCATTCTACCACTACGGTATGAACACCTACACCGGCCTCGAGTGGGGTAACGGTGACGAGGATCCCAAGCGTTTTGCTCCAACAGCAGCGCCTAACCCACGTCAGTGGCTCGAGGTTGCCAAGGCTGCCGGCATGCGCGGCGGTATTGCCGTGGTAAAACACCACGACGGTTTCTGCCAGTGGCCAACATCAACTACAACACACAATGTGACCAACTCCGGTAACGACTATGGTCGCAACACCAACATCCCACGCGATTTTGCAGCAGCTGCAAAGGATTTGGGAATGAAGTACGGTTTCTATGTATCGCCATGGGACCGCAACAGTTATTACTACGGAACAGACAAGTATGTTAAGGATGTCTTCCTCAAACAGTGTGCCGAACTTGCCGAGTATGGTACAGACCAGTTCGAGATGTGGTTCGACGGTGCTAATGGTGGTGGCGGTTACTATGGTGGCCGTAACACAACAGTGAGCGTTGACCGTGCTACATACTACGATGTTCCTAACCTCCGCGACAGCATCCACAAGGTATGCCCCGACTGCGTTATGTGGGGTGTAGGTGGCGAGGCTCGCTGGATTGGTAAGGAGGCGGGTTGGGCCGGCGAGACAAACTGGTCGCCCGAGAACCGTGACTATGCAGGCGAGAACAATGGTATGTACGGAACAGAGACAGGTTGGTTCTGGCTCCCCGGCGAGAGCGATGCCAAGGCTACCAACAAGGGTTGGTTCTACCACGATGGCGAGAGCCCACTCACTCCCGAGCGTCTTTTCCAGATGTATCTTGAGACAGTTGGCCGCAACGCGACACTCATCCTCAACATTCCTCCAAACAAGGCAGGTGTGTTGCCCGATGCTTCTGTCAGAGCACTCACAGGCATGGGCGACCTCATCCGTGCGCGCCTCACAAATGACTTTGCAAAGAGCGCAAAGGTTACAGTGAGCGAGACTCGCCAGGCCGGTGCAAACCGCAACTATGTTGCCACTAACATGACTGACGGCAACAAGGAAACCTATTGGGCTACAAACGACGGTACTGTAGAGGCAACAATCACCCTTACATGGGACGAGGCCAAGACAATCCGTTATGTAGAGCTCATGGAGTACATCGCCAAAGGTCAGCGCGTGAAGAAATTCACCGTGGAGACAACACAGGATGGTGTCAACTGGACACGCCGTGCAACAGGTGTGCAGACAACAACCATCGGTTACAAGCGCATCATTCCACTCAACAGCAACACAGCCAACAGCTATGGCACCGGCTATGATGTTATGGGTGTACGCATCACAATCGAGGACAGCCGCGCTTGTCCGCTAATCAGTAAAGTAAGCGTTTATTAATATTTAAATCTTTGGAATTATGAAATTGAAGAACATATTTGCGCTTGCTGCTTTGGCATTCCCAATGTTCGCTTCGGCGCAGACAGAGATAACATTCGACACACAGGACTACAAGTCTGTCGGTGTCTATGATACATGGGAGGCATCTCCCTTCCGCACCGGTGCCCTCAAGGGTAACTATGCGGTTATCGATAACCACTTGACCTATGTCGA
>JAZREN010000027.1:0-34114 GCA_045660825.1 Bacteroidaceae bacterium | reverse complement strand
CCTGCGGTCGAAATGACAAACATAACAACACTGAGTTAATTATTTTAGACAAAAGAACAAAAGGACAAAAGGCATTGCGCAGTGAGGTTATATGTTGCAAGTGAAACTATGCAACGTTGTTAAGAATAAGTAGCTACAATGCGAGAACTCGTTTTCTCATTGTAGCTACTTATTCTTAACTGAGGAAATCTACAATTTCTAATCATAACCTCACTGCTGCAATGTAATACAAAGTGACGATGCTTGCTTTGAGAATCTTCTGTAACCAACGAATGTTGGTTTATGTTCTTATGTCTTATTAAAACGAAAGCTGCGACCTTATGTACTTATGTACTTCTGATCTTCTGTCTTAAAATAAAAGATTGTATGTCGAGAACTTTGGTGTTAACCATAAAAATCATTAAAAAGTGCAAGTGTTACAGCCATTTGCACTTTTTTTTGTATTTTAGCAAAGAATTACAACTATCCATTCAGTTATGCTTAAAAGAGTTGCGACATATATCATTGCCACACTATGCTGTATTGCAACAATGGCGCAGAGCCACATTGACAGCATTGCCTACCGAGCGATACAGGTGGGCCGCGTGATGCAACAGGAGCGTGTGTTCCTGCACTTTGACAACACGGCCTATTATCTGGGCGAGACAATGTGGTTCAAGGCATATACCACGTTCGGCACCAACGACAGGCCAAGTACACTGAGCAAGGTGCTGTATGTGGAGTTGGTAGCACCCGAGGGATATGTGGTGGAGACAAAGAAATACAAACTCGACGACGATGGCACATGCCACGGTGAGTTTGAATTGAACCCGCTGTTGCTGTCGGGTTACTACGAGGTGCGTGCCTACACCCGCTACATGCTCAACTGGGGCAAGGAAGCAGTGTTCACACGTGTGTTCCCGGTGTTCGACAAGGTAAATGCCGACAACTGGGACTTCAAGAACATGCTCGACCGCCGCAGAGGATACAACGAGCGTGGTGAATGGAAAAGCGCAGAACTGCCCGATGCCACACTCGACTTTTTCCCCGAGAGCGGACATCTTGTAGACGGCATAAAGAGCAAGGTTGCATTCGAGCTACGCGGCAAGGACGGACTATTTGGCGAGGAGAAGATTACAATATTCGAGAACGACACGAAGCTGCTGGAGTGTACACCGGTGCACGAGGGCAAGGGAGTGTTCGAAATGACTCCAAAGGCCAATGCCAGATACCGCGCCGAGGTTACAATGACCGGCGATAATGGCAAGACAAAGAAGCACAAGTTCAACCTTCCCGAGGTGAGCAAGGAGGGCGTGGTGCTGAACGTTACCGAGAGCGGCGACGACATTACCATAACAGCCACCAACAACCTGGCCGAGGCGTGCGAACTTGGCGTGGTGATTCTATACCGTGGTGCAATGGGTTACTTCAAGAAGTTCAGCGCCGAGAACAAGACTATGAGCTACACCATTGCCAAGAAGGAGCTGCCCGAGGGCGTGAACCGCGTGGTGCTGTATGCCAACGAACACACCCCGCTTGCCGAGAGACAGTTCTTCGTCACACACGACACGATGACGGCAAGTGACCGCGAGACGGTGAAACTGCACATCACAGCCAACGGCTACCACACACACAACCTGTCGCCAAAACCGGGCGAAAAAATAACTCTGAAAGTTACACGCGAGGATGGCAAGCCAATACCACAGGGCACAGACCTCTCGCTCTCGGCAATGGATGCCATTGGCAAGCAGACGACATCGTACAGCCACAACATGTACACATACCTGTTGCTCGGATCAGAGCTCAAGGGCTACATACCCAACGCTGCACAATACTTTGACAACGGGAACAGCAAGCGCAAGGAGCAGCTCGACATGCTCATGCTCACACATGGCTGGACATCATATAACTGGCACATGCTCACACGTAGCAGGATTGAGGATATGCAACCTATTGAACGCGGCATTTCGCTAAAGGGCAAGTTCTACCAGAAGCAGTCCAGCACCGAGTTGGGCAGTTACGGCAGTGCAAAGCTCACCCCGCAGAAGTACAACCTTACACGTGTGGACATCGAAGGTGACAGCGGAAGGATTGAGACATCGACATTTCGCACCGACAGCATTGGCGGTTTCATGATTGAGTTCGACGATTTCTACGGCACACGCATTGCATCACTGCGCCCGCAGACAACGTTCAAGCACAGCGAGACGATATCGTACCAGTTCGCTCTTGACCGCTACTACTCGCCCGATTTCCGACTGTACGACTATTGGGAGCGTCACCTTGGTGTAGCAATGGCAAAGAGCACTGCCGACAGCCTTGTGCGCATGAACCCGTTCGAATACATGCTGTCGTCGGTCGATGTGGTCGAGAAGCGCAAAAAAGAGGTCAACGAACGCCCTCCACACAGCGAGATGCGTTTCAACTACCTCGATGAGTGGGAGTATGCACAGGATGTGACATTCCTCAACGAGTTCAACACTTACGAGGATGAGATATACCAGAACATAAAGGACGATGCACTAATCTACGATGCCGAAAATGGGGTTACCGGTGAAAGAAACATTGTTCACGACATCGGACAGATTATCTCCATTGCCGATTCTACCCGTGTAATGACCAAATATATCGGCAACATGCGCATTGGCAAAAATGCTATTACCTTAACCAAAAAGCAGGAGTATGACCACACGCTCACTGCTGCAGATGTGGTAGCTAGTGCCATGAAACGCCACAACTACAACTGGGCCTACTGGGTGCAGCTGATGGTGGTGCTTGGCGAATACAGCCCATACACCGTGCCACAGCCCGACAAGGAGTACTTGCGTGGCCTGCCCGATGCCGACAAGATGACCAACTTCAAGGAGATTGTAATACGAAGCGATGCCAAGACACGCGAGCAGTTCGAGAACCGTGACACATATTGGGCACCGCTTGCCAACATGCTCGACAACAAGATTGCAATGCATAAGTTCTATCTAGGCTTCCTGTCACAGATGTATCTCTACGCAGGAAACGGCATTGACGGCTGCCCCGAGAGCCACCGTTTCCACAGCGCCATAAACGATTATAGTGGCGGTGGCATATGCTACCCCATGAACCCCAACTACGTTGCATGTCTTATACCTTACACCCAAAAGGAGAAGCAGGAAACCCTTGTGCCTGAATTTGCAGCCACTGGCAGCTCGCTACGCTATACATCGGTACAGGGATACAGCGAGAGCAAGCAGTTCTACTCGCCCGACTACAGCAAGATGCAACCACAAAAGGACGACTACCGTCGTACACTCGTTTGGGTGCCCGAAATTGAGATTAACGACAACGGCGAGGCTGTAGTTGAACTGTACAACACCAACAACTGCAGCAACATTGTGGTTGACGTTGCCGGACGCAACGGTGCATCACTCTACAGCAACGATGCAATAACAACGACAAGACTGAATGGTGCTGGCAAAAAACAAAGCACGCAGGCACAACAGAAGAGCGAGCAGAAAGAAAGGACACTGACTCCTGAAGAAGAGGCGGCCTGCGCATGGGAGCACGAAAAAGGTGTGATATACTTCAACAAAGGTAATTACAGAGATGCCATTACGATATTTGCCGAACTGGTGCAATACAAGTACGCTCCATCAATGTACTATGTGTCGCTCTGCTACCGCGACGGCAAAGGAGTAGGCAAGAACCCGGTAAATTCCATGAAGTTCCTGTTGGAAGCAGCAAAGCGCGGACATGCCCCTGCACAATATGACCTTGCAATGGAATTTGAGAAGGGTAATATACTTGAGCGCAACGACTCGCTAGCGAACCATTGGTACGAAGTTGCTGTTTCAAACGAGGAACCACGTGCTCTATACGAAATGGCACATCGCTACCGCAATGGCAAGTATGTTGAACAGGACAGCGAAAAGAGCATGGAGATGTTGAAACGTGCAGCCGAACTACAGGAGCCCAATGCCCTGTTTGAATATGCCGAAATACTCATTGCCGACGGCAAGGACGGATACACATATATGGAAGCGGCGGCAGATTTGGGCAACGAAAAGGCCATGATACGTATGTTCGACCACCTAGACAGTGAAAAGAGATACAAGGAGGCGTACATGTATGCAAAGGCTCTGTCAGAGGCCGGCAACCACGAGGGTACAAGACGCATGGCCGACTACTATCTGGAGGGCAAAGGCGTGTCACGCGACAAACACCTGGCAAAAGACCTCTACTACGAAGCTGCCAGAGCCGGCAACAAGGAGGCTAAAGAAAAACTGAGAAAATTGTAGCAATTACTTCAAAAGCCGATACATTTTTTGTTATTTTGCAGAAGCAAACAAGAAGCAATGAAAAAAAGCAACGATACATATGACAGCGTCATGGACCTATGCTGCGAACCAATCGAATGCGTAAGGATTGGTTTCGTAGGGCTTGGTGTGCGTGCAAAGCGCGCAGTGCATCGCATGATGCACATTGAGGGTTGCATGGTTGTTGCTTTGTGTGATTTTGTCGAGGAGAACATAAACGAGGCTATTGGCATCATTACCGGGGCTGGGAACCCAAGCCCGGCTACATTCACCGGCAAGGATGGATGGAAACAGCTCTGTGAGCAGCCCGACATTGACCTTGTGTACATATGTACTGACTGGGCAAGCCATGCCGACATTGCAGTCTATGCAATGCTACAAGACAAACACGTGGCAACAGAGGTACCTGCAGCAACTACAATAGCCGACTGTTGGCGACTTGTTGACACTGCCGAGCAGACAAAGCGCCACTGCATAATGCTGGAGAACTGCTGCTACGATGAGTTTGAACTATGCACCATCAACATGGCGCAGCAAGGTGTGCTTGGCGACATTGTACATGCCGAGGGTTCATACCTGCACGACCTGCGCGAGCGCATATCGTCGAACGACAACGGCGAGCGCAAATGGAGCAACTGGCAGGTGGAGTTCATGGGCAAGCATAACGGCAATCCCTACCCTACACACGGTCTTGGCCCCATTGCCCTTGCGATGGGCATTAACCGCGGCGACAGGATGAAGAGCATTGTATCGGTTTCATCAATGCGTGTGGGTGACAAGGAGGGACTCAACGGCACAATGAACAGTTCGCTCATAACAACAGAGAAGGGCAAGACCATTCTTGTACAGCACTGCATATCGTTGCCACGCCCCTACAGCCGTGCGTTTGTCATCAGCGGCACTGAGGGCTTTGCACAGAAATACCCTGTACCGATGTATGCCTTTGCCCCAGACAGCGAGAATATAATCACCGGCAGCGCATGCAATGAGATTGTCGAAAAATACAAACACCCGTTCGTTGCCGAATACAAAGAGCGCGGCACTGAACTTTGCGGCCGCCGTTGGATTGACTACGCAATGGACTGCCGCCTGATACACTGCCTGCGCAACGGCTTGCCGCTTGACATGAACGTGTATGATGCAGCGCTATGGAGTTGTCTTGTAGAACTGACCGACACATCGGCGAACAACGGCGGCGCGCCCGTTGAAATCCCCGACTTCACACGTGGCAAGTGGAGAGGATAAGACTTTGTCCCGAATTTACCTTATGACACCAATCTCTTTTGTGTACAAAAAGAGGTAAATGTCAGTAAATCAGCACCCAAAAAGTTCCATAAATAGTCTTTTTTGTAATTTTTTTCATCATTTATACATCTTTTTCTTTCATTTTCTTTGTTGTATAGTTAAAAAAATGTAATTTCGCGCTCCGTTTTTAGGGAACACCTTGTTTTTCAATAGAAAAGGTGCTGTCCGCATCAGGTGAAATATACTTTTTTAACTATATATAAAAAACTATGAAATTTAAATTTTTGATGTTCGCGTTGGTTGTTGCTTTCGCCGCAACAGTTAATGCACAGGAGGTTACAGAGAAGGAAGTTAAGTGCGAGAAATGTGTAGACGCAGCCGCAGGCGAAAAGGCTGCTGTTAAGGGTGCCGGTGCAAAAGAGGCTGTGAAGCTTGCAGGTCCTAAGGCTGCAGGTGAGAAGGCTGCAAAGAAAGAGGCATGTGGCAAGGCTGCAAAGAGAGAGGCAGGTCCAAAAGAGGCTATCAAGCTTGCCGGTCCTAAGGCTGCCGGTCCTAAGGCTGCTGTAAAAGAGGCAGGTCCTAAAGCTGCTGGTCCAAAGGGTGCTCCGGGCAAGGCTGCCGTTAAGGGCGCAGGTCCTAAGGGTACAAGAGACCTTGCAGGTCCTAAGGGCGCCGGTGCAAAAGGCGCTCCAGGCAAGGCTGCTGTAAAGGGTGCAGGTGAGAAGGCTGCAGGCAACAAGGCTGATGCAAAGGCAGAGGCTAAGGCTGCTAAGGAGGCTGAGAAGGCTGCAAAGAGCCAGGCCAAGAAGATTGAGAAGCAGAACAAGGCTGCTGAGAAAATGCGCGAGGAGGCTGCAAAGAACTGATCACACAATCAGATACAAAAAAGACATCGCCTTTGGTGATGTCTTTTTTTTGTATACTCACGAAAGTAATCTTATATCCAATTAGGGAATACTACTCACTCACAACCGTAAATCCCAATTTCTCAACAGCATTTATAACGTCGTCCTTGCTTGGATTACCGTGAACAACTGTGCGACCGGTGGCAAGGTCTATCTCCACGCCTTCGACACCATGAAGCTTTGTTATGGCAGCCTCGACATTACTCTTGCAGTGGTTGCAGTTCATTCCTTTTACCATAATGCTCAACGATGATACACTACAACCGCAACTTGCCTCTTTTCCTGTGCGATAACGCTGTACAAAAGCGTTTACCAAAAGCGCTGCAAGCACAGCGGTACATACAATGTTGAAATATTGTACTCCACCACAATTATGACACTCGTGGATATGTGTCAACGGTATTGTGAACCACTCACGCGGCAACAGATAGTCTATGCCCAAACCAAAAAGTATGGCGCAACTGATTATTGAAAACAGATATGTCAAAAGGCTCTTGCGCCCCATTACCTTACCAATGACCAGCAACGATGCCACATTGACGGCAGGACCCGCCATGAGCAATACAAGTGCCGTACCCGGTGAGAGACCTTTGAGCATCAAGGCTACAGCAATGGGGATACTGCCAGTGGCACAAAGGTACATCGGGATGGCAAACAGCAACACCATGAGCATGCTTGCTAGTGGTTTGTCGGCAAAAAGGGAGAAAAAGGAATCGGGGACAAACACTGTTATCAACCCGGCGACTACCAGTCCAAGCACCAGCCAGCGACCGATGTCCTGCATCATCTCCACATAGGCATAGCGCGCAGCTGTTCTCATCTTTTGTGCAAACGTCGCTTTCTCTTCATTGGCACAACTACAGTTTTGCCCGGCGACAATGCCATCATCCTTATCGGTAAAATTCGCAAGCATTCCACCAAAGAGCGCCGTTGCAAGTGCCGCCAATGGACGCAACAAAGCAAAGGGAAAGCCCATCAACGAATAGGTTGCAAAGATGGAATCTACACCCGTCTGCGGCGTAGCAATGAGGAACGACACGGTAGCGCCCTTTGACGCTCCATCCTTGCGCAACGACATGGCGGTTGGGATGACGCCACAGGAACAAAGAGGCAGAGGAATGCCCAGTATGGCGGCATTGAGCACCGAACGGAAATTCCTGCCGCTCAAATATCGGCTATACATTGCCCTGGGCACAAATGCGTGCATCAGTCCTGCCAATGTGAAGCCCAGCAACAGATAGGGCGACATGCTGTTTATCAGTTCAAGTATCTCTCTCATCTCGTTACAAATTCCATACCTGTATAATAAAAGCCGGTCACAAAAAGTTCTCTATGCCTGCAATTACTCGGCAAGTTGCTTGATGACTTTCACTAACTGTTCTCCAAGAGATATCGAGTAACCCTGTGACACGAACACCACACGGTTAAAGGTATCGGCTACAAGAATCAACGGACGGTTGGGGTTCTGCAGTTTCATGTTTGTCACAATCTCGTTATAAATCTTGTCATCGATATCTGTACCCCACACCACTGTCGACGGCAACTCGGGGAAATCATTGACAAAACGGCCGGCCTCGTCTCTGTCACGGAAAAGAAGCACCATCTTCTGTCCCCACTTCTCGAACTCGCTCTTGTATGGCATCACATCGCGAAGAAAATGGTTGGTTGGCTCACTACCCGGCGCAATGACTGCAATGATATAATATCCGCGACCTGTTGACGAGAGCAACGAGCGGGTTCTCTCCTCGGCGAGGTCATAGAACAGGTTCTCGCTGTTGAAATCACCGATGACCTGCAGCTGTTCACTACTCTCGCGCTGTACGAATTCAATGCCACACTCTTTGCCATCCTCGATGTTGAAGAATGTGAGGTGTGCAAGAACGCTACCATCGGCCATACGTGTACCGGTCATTATGAAATAGTCACCGGCATCGAGCGCTGTGCCATCCTTGAGCAGGCTCTCCCATGTCACACCCTCCTCGGGGTAACCGAGCAACTGCAGACGTCCGTCAACTATCTTTGATATTGAGAAATGTGAATAGTAACGGGGGTTGTCAATGAAGCGTGTAGGGTTAAAAGAGGCTTTCAATGTACCCTGTGGCGCATTCCTCGCCTCGGTAGCAACTGCATCAAAGACAACATCCACCCACTTGTAGTTCTCAAGATACTGTGTCTTGCCGGTAACCTCGTCAATGCGTGCAGGGATACCCATGGCACGGGCACCTGATACAAAGAAGATGTCACGTGAATGTGGGTCGGCCGTGCGCATGTTCCACACGCCGCGGGGCGACATGCAGAGCGACAGCGGGTTCCATGTAGCATCAACCTTAATGCTGTCACGGCACCACTTTACCCAACGCTGTGGGTCACCTGCAAAATATCTCTTTTCATCGGCTGTGAAACGGCGTTTGAAGAAGCCCTTGTATGGAGTTATCATCTCGTTGCTGACGCGTGGAGAGAGGATATACTTGCGAAAATCCTCGTCATAGGCACCGTTGCGGACTGTATGTTTCATGTGGTCGCGCAACACCCAAATGTTGACATCGCGCAAATCCTTGTCCGAGATGCTCAAGAGAAGATAGTATGCCAGCTCGCGCTCGGAACGTGGAGTCTCCGAAAGGAATTTCATTATTGTCTTGTAATTGCCACGTGACTTCAGCAGCAACTGTGCAACGACCTTCTCGTGACCAAAGCAGTACTCCATCTTCTGCGCAAAGGCAAGAGCCTCATCGGGCGAGATGAATGTCGACACATAGGCATTGCGGATAGAATCCTCCACTGCAAAACGGCGGACATTCTCGGCCGCCTGCATCTCACTCACGAAAGGCACTGTATTGCGCTCGTGCGGAGGAACGATATCCATTTCAAGCGTTGCGCTGTAACCCGGAGCCTTATCCACTACAAGCTTCACATCCTTGTCCTTGCCTGCAGTGAATTTCACGAAACCGAACTTGCCGCCGGCCGACGCCCATGCAACCATGTCGCCATGGCCCGATGTAATGGACGTACGTCCCCTGTCGTCGGTCTCCTTTTCCGCAGCAGTGAAGAACTCGGCATAGTTGAATATCTTGAACTCCACATTGGCCTTCAATGGAGCACCATTCTCATCAACAACGTTTATCTTGGTTGTAACGACCGGCGCATAGTTGGCGGTCACATTGATTTCGGTGTAACAGGGTGTCACGCTCAACACCTCCTCGGGACCATCGTAACGGCCGAAGACATTTGTGTGCATGAGCATACCACGCGATGCGGGTGCATTGAACCATGCAAGGTCGAGTACAGGTTCGGGTTCGCATGCGCCAAGAAAATGCCACTCGCCGTCAACCCAAGCCTCAACCCAGGCGTGGTTGTTGTCGGTGTGCGCCCAACGTGGAGTATACACCTGACGGGCAGGAATACCCACGGCACGCAAGGCAGCCACTGTGAAAGTAGACTCCTCGCCACAACGGCCATAGGCAGTGCGCACGGTTGCCAATGGCGAACTCGTACGTATGTCGCTCGGGGTGTATGTAACCTTCTCGTGGCACCAGTGGTTGACCTCAAGCACAGCCTCGCGCATTGTAAGATCCTGAACCCTCTCTCTCAACTCGGTATAGAAAACAGCACGGCTGCTGTCCATGTTCTCATTGTTCACTCTGACAGGCAACACAAAATGCATGAATTCCCTCACAGGCACCTGTTTTCCCCAAGGCATCTCGGCACGCGCCTTCAGGGCATAGTCAACGTTCTGTAAGTGAAACTCGCCCCTGTAATCGGCAATGTCGGTAATGGGCATGTAGGCATAAAGGAACTGCATCGCCTGCAACCTGCTGCCCGAGAGTGTCTCAAAGATATCAAAATACCTGTCATCGGCAACCAGTTCACGGCGTACTTTGAAATCCTTGGCAATCCTGCCGTTACGGTCGAGGTTCTCACGGGCCGACAGCGACATCACAAAAAGCATCGCTGCCGCAAAAATCATAATATATCTCTTCATGGTAAAATATTTTCTATGGTGTAAATATAGGAATATTTAGCCAATAAATGGCAAATATCGGTAATTATTGACTCACGACCCCACTTTTTAACGGCAAGGAGGGTTGCCATGAAGGTTTTTTTCGTATTTTTGCATAAACTGCATCGGCATGTCGCAAAGAGGAGCCGATGCACAAAGCACCTTTGACAAAGTGAGTAAAAACGCAAGAAACATATCGATAAAAAGGCTGATTTTCTGGTTGTGGCAAAACTCAAGAGGCACACGCAGACAGGCCATTACAAACACAGCTATCGGGTTGTTGGATGTTGCCTGTCAGTTACTGTGGGTTCTTGCATGCAAACATGCCATAGACATTGCCACCGGAACAAAGGAAGGCTCGCTGGTAACAACAGGCATTGTCATTGCAACGCTGATGCTCATACAGATTGCCTCACGTGCCGCAAGCCGCTGGATACACGCAGTCACCGGCAACAGAGTGCGCAACAGAATGCGCCGTGACGTGTTCGCACGACTGCTGCGCTGCGATTGGATGCACCTGCAGCGACACCACACCGGCGACCTCATCAACAGGCTCGAGGGAGACGTTGCCGGCATCACCACGCTGATGACCGAAACCATTCCGGCAGCCGTAGTGGCTGCAACCCAACTGCTTGCTTCGTTCGTGCTGCTGTTCGCCATGAGTCCGTGGCTGGCGGTAGCCATCTTCATCACATTACCTATTTGCTTGGCATTGAGCAGGATATACATCAAGAAGATGCGCAAGCTCAACCGCGATGTGAGGGACAGTGACAGCCGCATACAGTCGGTACTGCAGGAGAGCTTGCAACACAAGGAACTTATAAAATCGCTTGAGCAGAACGACTCTACCGAGCAGCAGCTCACCGACCTCCAGAACCAGCTTCACACCCAGGTCGCAAGCCGCACGAAGTTCTCACTGGGCGCTTACACGCTCATACAGCTTGGCTTTGCGGCAGGATACGTGATTGCATTCATGTGGGGAGTAGCAAGCCTGCGCGACGGGATAATCACATATGGAGCAATGGCTGCCTACCTGCAATTGGTTGGCCTCATACAACGCCCCACTATGGACTTGAGCCGTTTCATTCCGGGCATTGTCTCGTCACTGACAGCAGCCGAACGTCTCTATGAACTGGAAGACATCCCCATTGAACAGCAAGGCGATGCTGTGATGCTTGGAGGCACGGCTGGAGTACGTTTCAACAACGTCACATTCCGTTACGAAGAGGGCAAGCGAAAGATTCTCGACAATTTTTCATTTGATTTTGCACCGAACAGCAGCACTGCCATCGTAGGCGAGACGGGTGCCGGAAAAACCACGCTCATCAGGTTGCTCATCGCACTCATCAACCCGCAAAGCGGCAACATTGAGCTTTACAACGGAAACGAGTGTCACGAGTCGTCGACTCTCACAAGACGCAATTTTGTATACATTCCGCAGGGCAACAGCCTTGTAAGCGGCACCATAAGGGACAACCTGCTGATGGGCAATCCCAATGCCACCGATGAGGAAATGGAGAGAGCACTGCACATTGCCTGTGCCGAGTATGTATTTGAACTACCGCAAGGCATTGACACCCCTATAACCGAACGGGGCGGCGGACTGAGCGAAGGACAGGCACAGCGCATTGCCGTTGCAAGATCCATTCTGCGCCCGGGAAGCATACTCATACTCGACGAGGTGACATCGGCACTCGACGAAGCGACCGAGCAGGAGATGCTCAAGCGGCTCACACAAAGCCAGATTGGCAAGACATTGATATTCGTGACACACAGGCCGGCTGTAATCGATTACTGCACACAGGTGCTCACAATAGAAAAACCGAAAAAATGACAGCAGAACACCCCACACAGACGGGTGTTCTTGCATTTTTGATGAGGCAATGCAATAAATGCCTTTTTTACGCGTTATGTAACAGATAAATTTAATTAATAATAACACAACTATGATTGAATACTTGAGAGGGGAACTCGCAGAGCTCACACCGGCCACAGCCATAATAGAGTGCTGCGGCGTAGGTTATGAGACAAGCATCACCCTCAACACATACAGTGCACTGCAGGACAAGAAAGATGTCAAGATATACATCTACGAGATAATCCGCGAGGATACACACCAACTTTTCGGCTTCAGCAACAAGCAGGAGCGCGAGCTGTTCCTCTTGCTCATTTCGGTATCGGGCATCGGCGGCAACACCGCACGCACCATTCTGTCGGCATTTACCGTAAACGAGTTGTGCGAGGCAATCTTCACTGGCAACGAGGCTGCAATAAAAAGCGTGAAGGGCATTGGACTGAAGACTGCCCAGCGCATAATCATTGACCTCAAGGACAAGATCAAAGGCATTGGCAGCGGAATGCCAAGCACCGCCACGACTACCGTTGCGCCCAACAATGACGTCATTGACGGTGCGGTGTCTGCACTCATCATGCTGGGTTTCCCTGCAGCAGCTACCAACAAGGTTGTACAGGCTATTGTAAAGAGCGAACCGGCAGCCACAGTGGAGCAAGTAATCAAATTGGCTTTGAAACAGCTATAATCATCCATGAGCAAACGTGCGTTAATACTGTTCACTCTCATTTTCGCGGCAATGACAATTACCGCGCAGGATAGTATACGCAAATCGCTCAGAGGACGCAACAAGGGCAATACAGGCACGACAACTGTCCAAGACTCAGTATCGGCACGTTTCCCGGTCTCGGAGACAACCCCCGCCACCATAGACGACCTACAGCAGCATCCGCTCGACCTCAAACAGCCCGCCAACATTGTTACCGACACCCTCTACAACGAGAAGGAGGGAACATACCAATTCAGCACCCGCCTCGGAGAAAGCACACTGCTCACCGCCCCCATACTGCTCACCCCAGAGGAGTATGCCAAGTGGCAGGAAAGGAGCAAGATGTACAGTTTCTTCAGGAAAAAGAACTACGAGGCATGGGAAAGCTCACAGAAGAAGGACAAGTTCGATTTCACCGACATGCACTTTGATCTGGGACCTGCCGAGAAAATTTTCGGTCCCGGAGGCGTGCGTGTAAAGACACAAGGAAATGCCGAGCTTAAGATTGGCTACTCAATACAAACAATCGACAACCCTGCTCTGCCCTCGCGAAGCAGAAGAACCAACAGTTTTGACTTTGACGAGAAGATAAACCTCAATGTACGAGGTAGCGTGGGCGACAAGATGAACATGGACTTCAACTACAACACCGAAGCCACATTCAGTTACGACGCCAAGAAGATAAACCTTAAGTACGACGGCAAGGAAGACGAGATAATCAAACTGGTAGAGGCCGGTAACGTATCGTTCCCCACCAATTCAAGCCTCATCAAAGGCGCATCATCGCTATTCGGTATCAGGACCGACCTTCAGTTCGGCAAGCTCTCTTTGCAGACTGTCGTTTCGCAGAAGACATCGAACAGCACCGTCGTGAACTCAAAGGGCGGAACTCAACTCACCACATTCGAGATTGAGATAACCAACTACGACGAGAACAAGCATTTTTTCCTTGCCCACTATTTCCGCGACAACTACGACCGTTCAATGTCGCAGCTTCCCACCGTACTATCGGGTATCGACATCAGCCGCATCGAGGTGTGGGTAACCAACAAGACCAGTGACTATAACAACCCGCGCAACATTGTGGCGTTCACCGATATTGCCGAGAATCGCCACATCAGCAACCCCAAATGGAGTGCAGCAGGCAGCACGGCCATCCCGCACAACAATGCCAACGACCTCTACTCCCAAATGAGTACCACGTACTCCGGCATCAGGGACATTGACCAGGCAAACAACATTCTGGGCGGCATTGAGGGCATAAACGGTGGCGCCGACTATGAGAAGCTCTCGAATGCCAGGCTGCTGTCATCATCGGAGTATACCCTCAACAGGGAACTCGGCTACATATCGTTGAAGACCCCATTGAGAGCCGATGAGGTACTTGCCGTAGCCTATGAGTACACCTATGGTGGACAGACATATCAGGTAGGTGAATTCTCGAACGATGTAAAGGAGTCAAAGACTACCCTTTACCTGAAGCTCATCAAGCCCAATGCATGTTCACCGAAGAACGGTTGCTGGGACCTCATGATGAAGAACGTCTACTCACTGGGAACACGCAACCTGCAGAGCACCGACTTCAAGCTCGATGTTTATTATGCCAGCGACAGCCTCGGCACCAACATCACATACCTGCCTGAACAGAAAGGCAAGACACTGCTGCAGACACTTGGACTTGACAGGTTGGACAGCAACAACAGCAAGGAGAACCCCAACGGCGTGTTCGACTACATACAGGGCTACACCGTCGATGCAGCGTCGGGACGAATATTCTTCCCGTCGGTTGAGCCTTTCGGCAGCTACCTTGAAAAAAAAATAGGCAATGACGCCATAGCCTCTAAATATGTTTTCCACGAACTCTACGACTCTACCAAGACAATCGCCAAACAGATTGCAGAGAAGGACAAGTTCTACCTTATTGGCGAGTACACAGGTAGCGCGGCAAACGTCATACAGACAGGTTCTACAAACATTCCACGCGGTTCGGTTGTGGTGACTGCAGGTGGTGTGACATTGGTGGAGAACAGCGACTATCAGGTCGACTACTCATCGGGAACAGTGACCATCCTTAACCAGAATATCATTGATGCAGGTACAAACGTGCAGGTGTCGCTCGAGAGTAACACCATGTTCAACATGCAGCGCAAGACTGTGCTTGGTTTGAACTGGAAATACGATTTTTCCGACGATTTCAAGTTCGGCGGTACGCTCATGTCCTTGTCCGAAAAGCCATTGACAACAAAGGTAGACATGGGTTCCGAGCCACTCAACAATTTCCTTTGGGGCTTCAACATGTCATGGAAAAAGCAGAGTCAATGGCTCACGAACATCATTGACCTGCTGCCGCTCATTAGCTGCACCGAGCCATCATCAATTACATTCTCGGCCGAATTTGCAAGATTGGAGGCCGGCACATCGAAGGACGTGCAGAGCGAGGCATCATATATCGATGACTTTGAGAACACCGAGAACGGCGTGGACTTGTCATCACCATCGCAATGGATGCTTGCCTCACTGCCTCATGGCATGCAGTACAGCAACCTCAGCAATGACATACGCACGGGCTATAACCGCGCACGCATCAGCTGGTACGTCATTGACCCGCTCTTCACACGCCGCAGCTCGTCACTTACACCGGCACACATCAAGAGCGACATGGAGCAGCTCTCCAACCACTATGTACGCGAAGTGTACGAACGTGAGCTCTACCCCAACAAGGAGTCGACATATGGCGAATCATCGACATTGTCACTGCTCAACGTCACATATTACCCCGACGAACGAGGCCCTTACAATCTAGACACCGATGTCGACTATGAAGGAAAGCTCAATGACCCGGCAAAGCGTTGGGGCGGTATCACACGCCAACTGACGACCACCGACTTTGAGAGCGCAAACATACAGTATATCGAATTCTGGTTGCTCGACCCCTTCATCTACGAGCAGGCAGGCATGGGAGGTGACCTCTATTTCAACCTGGGTGAGGTTTCGGAGGATATTCTCAAGGACAGCAAGAAGTTCTATGAGAACGGCTTGCCATCGAGCAGCAACCAGTATGAATTCGAGGAGACCGTTTGGGGACGTGTGCCCACAAACACCAGCCTTGTATATGCATTCGACAACAACTCGGAGAGCCGTGACCAGCAGGATACCGGCCTCAACGGCCTGAGCAGTGCCGACGAGGCACAGCACCCCACATACAAGGCCTATCTGGAGGCGTTGCAAGGCCGTGTGCGCCAGGAGGTCTATGACAGCATTGCCGCCGACCCCGCAGGCGACAGCTATCACTATTTCCGCGGCAGCGACTACGACGCGGCACAACGCAGCATCATAGAGCGCTACAAATATTTCAACAACACCGAGGGCAACTCGCCAAGCGACTCGGGTAGCGAATACAGCAGCGCTGCAAAAACCACCCCCGATGTCGAGGACGCGAACCAGGACTTCACTATGGATGAATACGAGAATTTCTTCCAGTACAGGATTTCACTGCGCCCCGAGGATATGCAGGTGGGCCGCAACTACATCACCGACAAGCGCACTGTCACCTCCAAGCTCCGCAACGGAAATACCGAGAGCGTGAACTGGTACAAGTTCCGCATCCCTATCGATGAATATGAAAAAGCAGTGGGAACGATAAGAGATTTCACCTCTATCCGTTTCATCCGCATGTACATGACACAGTTCCAGAAGCCTGTGACACTGCGTTTTGCTACCATGCAACTTGTACGTGGCGACTGGCGCCCATATCTGCAGCCCATTGCGTCAAAGAACAACACTGCACCTACAGTTTCGGGTGAATTCACCACGTCGGCAGTGAGCATTGAAGAGCACGGAGACCGCAAGCCGGTGAACTACGTGCTGCCTCCAGGTGTGACACGTATCATCGACCCAAGCCAGCCGCAGTTGCGACAGGACAACGAGCAGGCATTGGCACTCAATGTGAACAATCTTGGCAGCAAGGAGAGCCGTGCCGTGTACAAGAAGAGCAATCTCGACATACGACAGTATGAACGTATACAGCTGTTCATACATGCCGAAGCACCGGAACTCGACGCGACACAACTCAAGAACAACGACATGTCACTCTTTATACGCCTTGGCTCGGACTACAAGAGCAACTACTATGAGTATGAGGTCCCGTTGACCATCACCCCACACGGTTCATATGACGGCAACAGCACTGCTGCTGCAACCGTCGTGTGGCCACAGGAGAACATGATTGACATACCTATGAGCAAGCTCACCGACATAAAGATACGCCGCAACACACTACGCAACAACAATGCCGAGGGCGTCACCAACACCACCATCTACAGCGAGTATGACAGCGAGACGCCCAAGAACAGGATAAGCATCGTGGGAAGCCCGTCATTGGGACAGATAAAGGTGATGATGATTGGTGTACGCAACAACAGCTCGAGCAACAAATCGGCCATCGTATGGGTAAACGAGATGCGTCTCATAGGTTTCAACAACAAGAGCGGCTGGGCTGCACAGGGAAATCTCAACATCAAACTCAGCGACCTAGGCTCATTTGCAGCACAGGGTAAGGTTGAAACAGCCGGATTCGGTGGCCTCGAGGAGAAACTGGCGGCACGCCGCACCGACGACTACTACCGCTATTCACTCACAGGAACCCTTGATGTCGGCCGTCTGTTGCCACGTTCATTCAAAGTAACCGTCCCTGCATACTACTCATTCACCGAGGAGGTGACATCGCCATTATACAGTCCATACGACACCGACCTCAATTTTGACGATGTGCTCGACACATACGATGATTTAGGCAGGGACTCACTGAAGAACGTCGCCGAGATACACTCCGTAATACGCAATTTCAGCGTCAGCAACGCAAAGATCAATATCTCGAGCAAGACACCGATGCCTTACGACCCGGCAAACTTGAGTTTCAGTTTTTCACACGCCGCAACCAACAACAGCGGCAGCACCATCAGTTGGGAGAACCGCATAAACTGGAAAGCATCGCTCAGCTACAACTACTCCAGCCCAATAAAGACCTGGAAACCATTCGGCAAGATCAAAAACAAATCGAAGTGGCTTAAGATATTCAAGGAGTGGGGAGTGAACCCATTGCCACAGTCATTGGCACTCAACACCGACATGACACGCACCTACCACGAGCTGCAGCGCCGCGACCTGCAATCAATGACCGGCGACAGCGAGATACCATTGACATTCTCGCAACAGTTCAACTGGAACCGTTCGATGGCCATCAAATGGGACCCAACTACTAACTTGAGAATGAGCCTCAACACCGGCACCAACGCCGAGGTAGAAGAGCCATTCCTCCCAGTCAACAAAGAGCGATACCCAACGGAATATGCCGCATGGAAGGATTCGGTAAAACACAGCCTGCAGAGTTTTGGCGACCCATTGAGCTACCAGCAGAACTTCACAGCGTCATACACGCTGCCACTCAACAAGTTCCCGCTCTTTGAGTGGCTCACCGCCGATGCCAGCTATTCGGGCACATACAACTGGATGCGTGGCAACAGCATTTCCGGTGTTGACGTTGGCAACAACATTGCCAACAAGCGCAACATCACCCTCAAGACATCGATGAACTTTGAAAAGCTATACAACCTCATTCCATACCTTGAAGAGACCAACAAACGTTTTGCAAGCAGTAACAAGAAACAGAAATCATCAAAGAGCCGCAAGCCAAAGGTTGAGAAGGCCAAGCCGTTCACCAAAGAGGTGCGACTGAAGAGCGATACAACGGTAACCGTCGCCCACAACCTCAAGAACAGGAAGATTGATGTCATTGCACGCACAAAAAAGGGTGAGGCATACAAGCTCAAATACAAGGTACTTGACGAGAACAAGATTCTCATCAAGAACCTTGACACCATGAGTATTAAAGTTACTATAACAGCCAAGCAGAAGGACGGTGAGCGCAGCAAGTTCGCAAAGGCCATGCAATATCCCACACGTGTACTCATGATGGTGCGCAGTGCCTCATTCAACTACACCAATGCCTATGCCATGAACCTGCCCGGATTCATGCCCGATGCAGGTGACATATTCGGACAGAACAGGATTGATGGAATGTATACCCCGGGACTTGATTTCGCTTTCGGCCTCACCGGCGACAGTTATCTCGACAGAGCACAGCGCCGTGGCTGGCTCCTGCGCAGCGACAGCATTGCCTCCATGGCAACATCAACCGCAGCCGAGGACTTGCAGGCAAAGATGACACTTGAACCGTTCAAGGATTTCAAGATTGACCTAAACGCCAGCTGGACACGCAACCAGAGCAAGAGCATACAGTTCATGTACGACGGAATGCCCGCAAACGAGTCGGGCGGTTTCTCAATGACCACAATCACCATTGGCACATCGTTCGGTAGCGGAAGCGCAAAGAACAACTACCAGTCCGATGTCTATGACAAGTTTGTCGGCAACCTCGAGAACAACCGTCAGGCACTAGAGAATATATATAAAGGTAGCGAATACCCCGTTTCGAGCAACCTTGCCGGACAGAAGTACGACCCTGCCAACGGTGGAGTGGACATCTACTCGGCCGATGTCATGATACCTTCATTCCTCGATGCCTACACAGGCATTGGCGGCAACGACATATTCCCCAACATGCTGCGCATGCTGCCGAACTGGAAGATCAAGTACTCGGGCCTCTCGAAACTGCCGTTTTTTGAAAAACACTTCAAGAGCGTCAACATTGAGCACGGATACAAGAGCGTATATGCAGTGGGAGCATACAGCACATATGCGACATACATGGAGTATAGCCGCGGTATCGGTTTTGTAAACAATGCAACCACCGGAATGCCAATACCGAGCAGCCGCTACAATATTGGAGCTGTATCGGTCAACGAGAGTTTCTCTCCGCTTATCGGACTCGACGTGACCACCAACAACAACCTCACCATTGGTGCAAAGTTCATCAAGTCGAGAATGATAAACCTGAGCCTCACCGCCATACAGATGGTCGAGACACAGAACCAGGAGATTGCATTCAATATCGGATACAAGATTCTGGACATGAAACTGTTCGGTGGCAATAAGGCGAACAAAAGCAAGCAGAAGAAGAGCGGAAATGACATTAACATACGCGCCGACTTCTCGTTCAAGAACCAGTCGTCAATCTGCCGCAGCATAGACAAGGGAACCACACAGGCAACCAGTGGAAACAAGTCGTTCAACTACTCTGTCACAGCCGACTACGCCTACAGCAAGACACTCACCTTCAGTCTATACTTTGACCGACAGAAGACCATACCGCTAATTTCAACAAGTTCATACCCCACCACCACTACCGATTTTGGTGTAAGTATGAAATTCTCACTCACACGATAAAAAAGACTATGAGAAAATACATTCTGACAGCGATGATAGCGATGCTATCACTACTCTCCTTTGCCCAGAAACACATTGTCGTTTCAAAAAAGGCTTTGCAGCTTTATGTCATCAATGAAAAGAACGACACACTATTCCGGCGCCCCATCGCCTGTGGCGTGAACCTTGGCAACAAGACCATGGTCGGTGACAAGAAGACACCCGAAGGCGAGTTCAAGATAAAGTATATGTACGACGCCACATCGTGGAAACATGACTTTGGCGACGGACAGGGCATGCGCGAGGGAGCATATGGTCCACTCTTCTTCAGGCTCAACGTCCCCGGCTTCAACGACATTGGCATACACGGAACCATCTTCCCCGAGAGCATAGGTACCCGCAGCAGCGAGGGTTGCATAAGAATGAGGAACGAGGACATAAAGGCTCTCTACAAGTACTGTTATGTAGGAATGACGGTAATAATAGAACCCGACGGAATATAACAATGAGTGTCAAGGACTGCGTGAAGCCTTGACACTCATTGTTTATTGACAAATGCCCTCAGTTATTTAACGAACAATCCCTCCTGAAGAAAACTCCAAGAGGGGTTGTACCTCGGTCGGGAATCGAACCCGAATCTAATCTTTAGGAGAGACTTATTCTATCCATTGAACTACCAAGGCTTCCATAATCCGGGTGAGCAGTCTGTTTACAAACATGTTCCCCGAAATTTCCACCGCGAAGATACAACAATTATTCTCAAACATCAAATGCTTGAATGGCATTTTAATTGCAATATTCTCATTTTTTCTTTGTAAAAAGAGCAAAATGTCACTTTAATATATTTTAATAAGAAATTTGGAAGCGCTTATAAATAAATGTACTATATTCGCAAACGAACCGACAAACATTTCATTCAATGAGAATCATACTATCCTTAACACTATTGCTCATTACCATAACAATCAAGCCACAGAACTACAACAGCATATGCCAGAAAGGTATTGAATACATCAAGGATAATGACTATTCCCAAGCTGCTTTGTGTTTTGAAGAGGCTGCAGCATGCAGTTCCAACAACTATGAAAAAACTTATGCACTTGCAAATCTTGCCTACTCGTACCAGATGCTCAACGACCTTCAAAAAGCATTGAAAGAGTATGACAAAGCATTGGAGATTGCACCCAACGAAATGACACTCCTGCAACAAAGAGCCAACATTTTCCTGCAGCTTGACAGTGTGGAACAGGCTTTGAATGATTACAATGAATTGCTGAAACACGAACCCAGCAACACCGGTGCACTGCTGTGCAGAGCCCACATATACACAAACAACGGAGAATTCGATAAAGCGTGGAAGGACTATGAGCGGTTACAATTGTGGATACCCGACAACCTTAGCGTTCGCCTTGGCATTGCAATGCTTTACCAGAAAGAGAAACGCTACGACGAGAGCCTGATTGTACTGTCGGCAATAATAACAGAGAACCCCGGAATTGCCGAACTCTACATAGCACGCAGCAACCTTGAGAGGGAACTCGGGCACTACGAACTGGCGATGATAGACCTAGAGAAAGCAATAGACATTGACCCCGGCAATGCGAACAACTATATTCTGCAAGCCATCATTTATGAGAAGTTGGGCAAGAGGGAGGCTGCGCGCAAATGCCGCGAAAAAGCCATTTCTCATGGAGCCGACAAGGAGATGATGGTATTTTGAGCCGCACCGACACTTGTGAAAAATATTTACACCGTAAAAAAGCGGTGAAAACTCAACAAAAAATATCAAAAAGGGGGTTTTTATAAAATTTGGTTGTACATTTGGGGGAACATTGAAAAACAGCCATCATGAAAGAGAGCACATCTACCCCCTACAACATAAAGGAGAAGCAGGAGAAGAATGCCGCCTACCGTTCACTCATCCGTGCCGAACTGGCCGACGAACTGTATGACAAAATCCTGCACATCGTAATCATTGAAAAACGCTACCGCAACAAGGGCTTCTCGGCAAAGGAACTTGCTGTTGAACTTGGCACCAACACCAGGTACATCTCGGCTGTCATCAACTCACGTTTCGGTACTAATTTCTCGTGTCTGCTGAACGAATACCGCATAAAAGAGGCACAGCACAAACTCACAGACAAACGTTTTCAGGGACTTACAATTGAAGAGATTGGAAAGATGGTCGGCTTTGCCAACCGCCAGTCATTCTATGCGTCATTCTACCGAGTGGTTGGAGAGACGCCCAACAATTACCGCCGCAAACACACAATAATCAAGTAACTAAGAATGGAACAGAATATTCTCGACGAGGTACGTGAGATAAAGAAATCGCTTCGTCTGGCCATGAACGGCGTGGTGTCTACACTGCAGCGCCGACAAGGACTCGACTACAAGATAAATTTCGGAGTGGAGATTCCACGACTGAAAGGCATTGCCAATGCACATTCAAAAAACAAAGAGCTTGCAACCGCACTATGGCAGGACAACATAAGGGAGTGCAAGATGCTGGCCATTTGGCTCATGCCCGAAGATGGGTTCAACGAGGTTGCCGAAAAGTGGATTGGCGAGACACGATTCTCCGAGATTGCCGACCAGCTTGCCATGCACTTGCTATGCCGTTTACCCGATGCATGGGACAAGGCACTGCAATGGACTGCCAAGAGCGAAGGCATGTACTGTTATTGCGGATACCTGACAATATCCCACTTGATACGACGTAGCACCATGCCCACAGAGGAACAGGAGCGGTCATTCTTCATGAGCACAATATCCATAGACTCCAAAGACGGACAAAGCATAGCAGCCCGCAATGCCATCAACGCACTGATGAGCTATCTCGACCGTTGCCCAGGCTCCATAACAAGGCTAAAGCAGATGATAGCCGAGGATGAAAATATCTCCACAAATGTGAGAACACTGCTGGAAGGTTTTGAAGAATAAAGCAAAGGTGTGCCTGCGGGTACACCTTTTTTGTGTCCGCAGCAAGGAGTTTCGCATATTTCTGACTTTTTATGGAAAATTAAACCCTTTTTCTATTATAATATAAAAATAAACGATAACTTTGTGTGTTGAAACTGCGATAACCGTTTACCTGCGTTTCGCAGAACCAATGGAGATATGGACAATAGCAGGATTGTGGAAATTGCAAACGGGATATTCGCTGAATATCTCAAAGAGAACAAATGCAGGCGCACACCCGAGCGTTTTGCTATCCTTGATGCAATATATTCAATCAACGGCTGTTTTGAAATCAAAGAGCTGATGGAGCACCTCGAGGAGAGCCTCAAGTTCCGCGTGAGCCGCGCTACCATATACAACACCATTGCAATGCTTATAAAAGCAAACTTGGTAACCCACCACCAATTCGGAGCAATATCGAAATACGAGAAATGCTACGGGACGGAGAAGGCCTACACTATTTGCACAATGTGCGGAAAAGTTACCGAGTTGAGCAATGTGAACATAACTGAAAACATAACAAAAAACATAAAAAAATTTCATTTAACCCATTACTCGCTACACCTCTACGGTCTCTGCAACAAATGCCACCAGGCAATGAAGAGACGTAAGGCAAGGCTGACAAAAAGTAAATAACAATGAAACAGAACATTGATGTACTATTAGGACTCCAGTGGGGTGACGAAGGAAAAGGAAAAGTCGTTGACGTGCTCACACCAAACTACGATGTTGTCGCACGCTTTCAGGGTGGCCCTAACGCCGGCCACACTTTGGAATTCGATGGCAAGAAATTCGTTTTGCGTTCAATACCATCGGGTATATTCCAGGGAGGCAAGGTAAACATTATAGGAAACGGCGTGGTACTTGACCCTGCTCTTTTCAAGGGCGAGGCAGAGAGCCTCATCGAGGCAGGCTATGACCTGACAAAGAACCTTTACATCTCAAAGAAGGCACACCTCATCCTGCCTACACACCGCGTGCTCGACGCTGCATACGAAGCTGCAAAGGGCGATGCAAAGGTGGGTACAACAGGTAAGGGTATCGGCCCTACATACACCGACAAGATAAGCCGCAACGGTTTGCGCGTAGGTGACATCCTTGAGAACTTTGAGCAGAAATATACACAGGCAAAAGGGCGTCACGAGCAGATTCTCAAGGATATGAACTACAGCTATGACATCACTGCTATTGAAAAGGAGTGGCTTGCAGCAGTAGAATACCTCAAGAAGTTCCGTCTCATTGACAGCGAGCAGCTCATCAACGACCTGATGAACGAGGGCAAGTCAATCCTTTGCGAGGGTGCACAGGGCAGCATGCTCGACATCGATTTCGGTAGCTACCCATTCGTCACATCATCGAACACCGTGTGTGCAGGTGCATGTACCGGTCTGGGAGTTGCTCCAAACAGGATCGGCAATGTTTACGGTATCACAAAGGCCTACTGCACACGCGTGGGTGCTGGTCCATTCCCTACAGAGCTTTTCGACGAGGATGGCAAGGAGATGCGTGACCGTGGCCACGAATATGGTGCCGTTACAGGCCGTGAGCGCCGTTGCGGTTGGATTGACCTTGTAGCACTCAAGTACACTATCATGATCAACGGTGTGACACACCTTATCCTCATGAAGAGCGACGTACTCGACACATTCCCAACCATCAAGGCCTGCATTGCCTACAAGAAGAATGGCGAGACACTCACACACCTGCCATACGACATCGAGGGTGTTGAGCCTGTATACACAGAGGTAAAGGGTTGGATGACCGACCTTACCAAACTGCGTAGCGAGGAGGAGTTGCCACAGGCGTTCAAGGATTACATTGCATTCCTTGAGAAGGAACTTGGCGTGCCCGTCAAGTACCTGTCAATTGGCCCCGACCGCGACCAGACAATTATCCGTTCAATCTAATGATTTGATATGTTTCTATCGGCCATTAACTTTGCAGTACATCATTTCAGAACCAGTACAGGGTATGACTATACATACCTGTTGATTTTCGCCGGCATAGCGATATTGAGCTACATTGTACAGGCAAATCTGAAACGCAAATTCGAGAAATATGCCAAGATACCGGTTGCAATGACCGGACATGACGTTGCTGTAAAAATGCTGCACGACAACGGCATATATGACGTCAAAGTAACCAGTACATCGGGTTACCTGACCGACCACTACAACCCTGCCACAAAGACTGTAAACTTGAGCCAGGGTGTATACAACTCGGCAAGTGTTGCAGCAGTGGCTGTTGCGGCACACGAGTGCGGACACGCGATACAGCATGCCAAGGCATATGCACCGCTCAAGTTGCGCTCGGCATTGGTACCAGTGGTTTCTTTCTCATCCAGCATCATGACTTGGGTGTTGCTCATAGGAATACTAACCATTGAGACATTGCCCGGACTGCTGTTGGCCGGTATCATCATGTTTGCAATGACAACCCTGTTCAGTTTTGTCACTCTGCCGGTTGAGGTAGATGCAAGCCGCAGGGCATTGGCATGGTTGCAGACATCGGGTATAACAAATTCAAGCAATCACAAATTCGCTTGCGGAGCGCTGCGCTCGGCAGCATATACATACGTTGTTGCGGCACTGTCGTCATTGGCCACACTGCTCTACTACGTTACGATTTTCATGAACAGACGCGATTAACAGACATGGCAACAAAACCATCCATACCAAAGGGAACAAGGGACTTTTCACCCATTGAAATGTCCCGCAGAAACTACATTTTCGACACCATACGCAAGGCATTCCACCTGTTCGGTTTCCAGCAGATTGAGACACCGGCAATGGAGAACCTGTCGACACTCATGGGAAAGTATGGCGAAGAGGGTGACAAGCTGCTTTTCAAGATACAGAATTCAGGCGACTACTTCAAGGGATTGACTGACGAGGAACTCCTTGGCCGTAATGCAGCCAAGCTCGCATCAAAGTTCTGCGAGAAGGGTTTGCGCTACGACCTCACCGTACCTTTTGCACGCTACGTGGTCATGCACCGCGAGGAACTCTCATTCCCATTCAAGCGCTACCAGATACAACCCGTGTGGCGTGCCGACCGCCCGCAGAAAGGCCGTTACCGTGAGTTCTACCAGTGCGATGCCGACATCATCGGCAACAACTCACTTATCAACGAGGTTGAACTCATCCAGCTCATTGACTATGTCTTTGACAAGCTCAACATACGCGTTGCAATAAAACTCAACAACCGTAAGGTTCTTGCCGGCATTGCCGATGTCATCGGTGAGCCCGAGAAGATCATCGACATCACCGTTGCCATTGACAAGATTGACAAGATTGGTCTTGACGGCGTAATTGCCGAACTCAAGAGCAAGGAGATCAGCGACGAGTCAATAGAGAAGTTGTTGCCGATTCTCAAGGCACAGGGCAACAATGAGGAGAAGATGCAGATTCTTGCCCAGACACTCAAAGGCAATGAAACCGGCGAGAAGGGCGTGGAGGAGTTGCAGTTCATCCTTGACACAATAAAGAGCATTGGCATAAAGAGCACTCTCGACATAGACCTCACACTTGCACGTGGTCTCAACTACTACACTGGAGCCATCCTTGAGGTAAAGGCACTAGACGTTGCAATAGGCAGCATCACAGGTGGCGGACGCTACGACAACCTCACCGGCGTGTTCGGAATGGATGGAATGTCGGGTGTGGGCATCTCGTTCGGTGCCGACCGCATCTACGACGTGATGAACCAGCTCGAACTTTACCCACAAGAGGCTATGCACACCACAAAAGTGATGTTCGTCAACTTTGGCGAAAAGGAGGCAATGCACTCACTGCAGATTATCGGTCAGTTGCGCAAGGCCGGCATTTCGGCCGAACTGTTCCCAAGCAGTGACAAGATGAAGAAACAGATGGGATATGCCAACAACAAGGCCATTCCTTTTGTTGCCATCATAGGTGAGCAAGAGATGAATGACGGCACCGTTGCACTGAAGAATATGGCAACAGGCGAGCAGCAGTGCGTGAAAGCCGAGGAACTGAAGGACATTCTTGTGTAAAGCAGGAGTTCACATAGACAAAGAAACGACAGGCTATTAGTCTGTCGTTTCTTATTATACCTCAACTATCTCATCAAAAAGTTCCTTCCACCCCATGTCTTTTGCATGACCGATTTTAAGACCGTAGAACCGTGTTCCTTGGCGTCGGTACTCCGCAAGGAGCTTGCGTTGCGCTACGCTGCACATGGGAATTATAAAATCGGTGCACCACAGAACATCAGCCGATGCATAATCCCCCTTGGCAAGCAAAGAGAAGACATTTTCAAGCATCTTTGCCGCATTGGTGTCACCAACCGACTTTTGTCTGAAGAAATCGAGCAACGCAGTGCGGTTGTGCTTGACATCTATGGGATGTGCTTCAACCGAAAAAGACACAAGATAAAGGTCACGATGTTGCCTCTCGGCAATAAGCAACAATTTCATCATCAGCGAATTGACCAACAGTTCCGGCTGTCCGTTCATGCTGCCCGAACGGTCGACACACACAATCATGGGGCCCTTCAGCCTCGCCGGACGCCTCGCCAGCCCTCTTGCAGGTTTCAACATCTCACTCTTGTGGCGGAATGTCTGTAGACTACTGGTAGCATATTTATACAGAAAGACATCGTACATTGCATCATCACTACACTGCACACACTCAAGCGGCAACATGGAGCGTATGTCCTGTCCCAATGTCACGCCCAATATATCGTTCTTTGAGGCATGCTCCAACATCATCTTGCCACCCATGGAAACCGACATCCGCTCCGAGCCACCTTCATCGGCTACCCGCCCCATCATATTTGCAATCCTCTCCAGTTGCGGATATCTTTTCTGCACCTTGACAACACGCAGATACTGTTCAAAGATAAGAGTATTCCACTGTCCTCCCATCATACCCCATGCCTGGAAAAACATCTCCTTTTCCACACCATTCTTTTCAAGGTATTGGGGAATGCTTTCTACATTCTGTTTCAGAGTTCTGCTGTTGCGTTCCTTTATCTCCTCGACATCACGTTGCTGTTGCTGCCGACGTCGACGTTCAAAGGCCTTGCTCCAATCCTGCACCATCCTTTTCCACAACTCATCATCGGCAAGTTGACCTTCATCGCCGAATTTCCCCCTATAATAAGATTCATCAAAACCATATTCCTGAAATTCTTCGCTGATTTCGGAGAGAAGGCGCGTCCAGCCGTCACGTTTCTTGCGTTCACTCCACAAGAGTGTCTGCTGCATCTTTTGCAACTGACCTTGAGCGCATGCCGTGCGGAATTTGTCGCGGGTGACAATCTGCTTTACAAACGCCAGCATATTGTCATAGAAGACACGTGCCTTGACGTCATCGCTCAACACGTTGTACGCAACAAATGGGTCACCCATGACATCATAGAGATAATTCTCGAGATAGTCTGTCTGGAGCAGATTGTCCCTTTCGGGCAACACTCCGGTCTTTACGAACTCATCGAGTATATTTATATAATGCCAACCTTCGGCATATCTGTCACTAACATCAGCCATAGAGTAAATCGCTTATCCCGGCTCTTGTAAGAGCCACCTGTTTCATAATTCCGCCGGCCACGGAGCGTATATGCTCTGCGTCAGATGCACTTATGAAGATATTGTCAACAAGAGCAGCAATCAATCCGTTGAGAGAAGCTGCTATCTGCTCGACATCGGCCTCGTAGTCATACTCCTTTACACTGAACGGTGTGCCACCGCAGTTCTGCGCCGTAGCCATTTCAAGAGCCGAATAACGTTCAAGTTCACAACGGACACCGTTCACATACAAATATTCACAGTCACGCATCAACCTCACCTTCTCGCCTTCGTTGTAATTGGTGGGATTTTCATAAGCCCTGATACGCTCTTTGGCGCGGTCCGTGCTGTCATTGTATAGATGCCCAAGCACCGGATTACGTTGTGCCACATCGGGTAAACGGTGAAAATCGGCAGCAAAGATATAGGTGTTTCCTGTATTGTAGGTGCTCAACCTATAATAGAAATTGTCGTACATTATCAAATTGGCATCCTCGCGTCTTGCAAGCATCCTCGACTCCTCAAGCGCGGCAACAGCCTTCTTCAGACGTGCATCCTTCATGACCCTTTTCTGCAGTTGCTCATGGCGTCTGTTTACAGCCGAGAATAGCGAATTGACAACAATTTCCCTCACTACAGCGAACTCCGCAGGCTCGTTCCATAGACAAAAGGCAAGAACAACAAGATCGGTAAGGTCGGTATGACGGCGACCATGTACGAATGCCGAAGCTCTCAACAGGTTAACAGCCTTTTTCCAACGGCGGTCACTCACGTATATGCTGTAAGTGGCACCACTATCCTTGTCAACGATACTGCGCAACCGCTCACGTATATACAATATACTTGCCTTCACACCCTCATCCACCTCAACTGCAGCAATCTCCTTTTGCCATCTGTCATATTCATCACCAGTGATCTGCAGTCGCTCAAGTTCTGCCGAATATTGGACATCATCAACATCAAGTATCATCGAAAGGAACGCCTTGTTATCTTTGACTCCTTGTGATATGTAACGCACAAGAAATCGGTCCCAAAGGGCATCGAGTCCCTCTCCCTCGGCCGGAAGCTCGTTGCTCGCGGCAACCAATAGTTTGAGCGGCAGCCTGACCTCACGGTCACCATTGCGGAAGACCTTTTCATTCAATGCTGTGAGCAGTGTGTTCTGTATGGCCGGGCCGGCCTTCCATATCTCATCAAGGAATACCACGTCGGCCGTTGGCATGTAACCCTCCGTTACACGCTCATAGGTATCACAATCCTTCAGCTTACTTATACTCACCGGGCCAAATATATCATCGGGAGTACTGAAACGCGACATCAGATACTCAAACGAACGTGCATCGGCAAACGCATCCTTCAGCCTGCGCGCCACCATACTCTTTGCAACTCCAGGAGGGCCAAGCAGAATTATACTCTCACCGGCTAGCGCGGCAAGCATTCCCAATCGCAGCTCGGTTTCTTTTTCATATACCCCCTTGCCAATTTCGGCAAGCAGGGCCAAAAATCTATCCTTGATATTCATTTCAAATTCATGTTTATGCGAAGATAGTAAAAAAGAGATAAATCAAACGGGCAATATAAGACACAATCACATTTATTTATCATATATTTGTTACTGACAATGAAAAGTTTTTGTAACCGATGATAAAGGCTATAAAATTAGATAAGGTGATACCCGATTTTTTCGGGAGCACATTTTCAAAAGATGAACCTACGGACGTGTGGGGAAAGGAACTGACCTTCACACGAGGAGTGACATACCTCATCGAGGCAGCATCAGGACGCGGCAAGTCTTCCCTCTGCTCTTTCATTTATGAACTACGCTCCGATTATGCCGGAAGCATTGAATTCATTGACAATGAAGGCAAAGCGCTATCCACCACCCAAAAGGATTTATGTGGGATGCGACGCACAATGCTGGCAATGATGTTCCAGGAACACCGCATTTTCCCGGAACTAACAGCCGTAGAGAATGTACTGATGAAGAACCAACTCACTGATTACTTTACCGAAAAGGAGATTAGGGAGCGACTGACCATGTTGGGACTTGAGCAGCGCCTTGACACCCCTTGCGGGAAACTCTCATTAGGACAGCAGCAGAGAGTAGCTTTTGTGAGATTGCTTGCGCAACCTGCCGATTTCGTTATCCTTGACGAACCGGTGAGTCATCTTGACGCGGGCAATGCCCGAATAATGGGCACTATGCTAAGACAAAGACAACTGGCCGACGGAATGGGTGTAATTGTCACATCCATCGGGCAACGCCTGCCATACGAATATGACAAGATTCTGAAACTATAACCATGAAACATATAACGAATAGACTGAGGTTACTTTTCAAACTGCTCAAGCAGAATATCAGCGCATGGCAACTGTGCGGTTTTGTCATTGCCAACCTGCTGGGAGGAGCAATCATTCTCATTGGTGTGCAGGCATACCGGGATTTTGACCGTTTCACCAACAATGAAAAAGGAGTGCTTAACGAGGGGTACATAGTTATATCGAAACCAATCAGCGGATTGACCACATTGGCAAATCTCATTGGCTCGCAGCCCACGTTCAGCACAAACGAGACAAGAATGCTCAAGGAGCACCCGTCTGTGAGCGGAATTGGCGAGTTCACTGCTGCAACATTCGACATTTACGGCAGTTTTGCACTAGGAGAGGTTCAGGTGTCAACAGACCTGTTCATGGAGTCGGTACCCGACTGCTTCATCGATGTGGAGTTCGAATCGGACACCATCTGGAGAGCCGACATCAACAGCAGTGAAATCCCCATAATCATTCCAAGACGCTACCTCAACATCTACAACTACGGATATGCCTCGACCAAAGGATTGCCGCAATTGAGCGAGGGATTGACAACCAAGTTCCCGATAAGGATAAAGATACATGGCAACGGCCTGGCACGATACTACAAAGCCAGGATTGTGGGTTATACCGACAGACTGAATACCATACTTGTGCCCGAGGAATTCCTGCAACAGGCAAACGGCATATATGGCGAGAGAGAGCAGAAAGAGCCATCGAGGCTGATACTCAAGACAAATGCCGGAGCAGAAAGGAACACACTGCTGGAATACCTTGACAAGCACAACTACATCATTGAAGGAGATGCCGACAACCTGCGCCTACAGACACTTGTGCACGGCATCCTTTGGGTGGTCATTGGGGTTGGAGCAACCGTTTCACTGCTTGCCTTCTTCCTGTTGCTCATCAGCATACAGTTACTTATAGAAAAGAACAAGGAGAAGTTCACGAACCTCTACGCTTTGGGCTATTCCACAAGAGAGATTGCCACGCCCTACCTGATGCTGATAGCCGGCATAGATGCGTTGGTGTGGTTTGCCGCAATCCTATCGGTATCGCTCGTTTGGCCACTTATATCGGGATTCCTTGCCACCCTGTCGCCCGACATTGAATTGGCATCCATTCTCCCGTTGTGGGGAACAACGGCTCTGTTCATGGCAGTGTTCATACTGCTGCACGGATGTGTTATTGTAAGGCAATTACGCAAGATATTCCGATAGGGCATATGCTTTCCCGGCAATAATACCCTAAAAATCACTCTACAGCCGAAAATAAGGAGGATTTATTTTGTTCTCTTTTTTGTTTAAGTTAACTTTGCGTTGTAAAACAACGCGTGCGCTGTTTTTGCATATAGTATGCCTGCGTGATAACACTCCACAGACAGAAAAAACAGAGATCTACAAATTTAAATAAATTAAACTATGGATGTTATTAAGAATTTGATTGAGCGCGCTCAACAGAACAAGCAGCGCATCGTTCTCCCCGAAGGTACAGAGGAGCGTACATTGAAAGCAGCTGACAAGGCTGTTGCCGACGGTATTGCAGAAATCATTCTTCTTGGCAACAAGGAGGAGATTCTTGCCCTTGCACAGCAGCACGGTCTTGCAAACATTGAGAAGGCTACCATCATCGACCCATGCAACAACCCCGACGCAGAGAAGTATGCAAACCTGCTCTTCGAGTTGCGCAAGGCAAAGGGCATGACAATGGAGGATGCACAGAAGCTCGTTTGCAATCCATTGTATCTTGGCTGCCTCATCATCAAGAACGGCGACGCAGACGGTCAGGTAGCAGGTGCACTCAACACAACAGGTAACGTATTGCGTCCTGCATTGCAGATCATCAAGACCACTCCGGGTATCAGTTGCGTGAGCGGTGCTATGATGCTCATCACAAACGCAAAGGAGTATGGCGAGGATGGTGTTCTCTTCGTTGCCGATGTTGCGGTTACTCCACAGCCCGATGCAAACCAGCTCTCACAGATTGCAGTGTGCACAGCACAGACTGCAAAGGCAATTGCAGGTTTTGAGGAGCCACGCGTTGCAATGCTCAGCTTCTCTACAAAGGGCTCGGCAAAGCACGAGATGGTAGACAAAGTTGTTGAGGCTACAAAGCTTGCACACGAGCTCGACCCAGAACTTTCAATCGACGGCGAGTTGCAGGCCGACGCTGCGCTTGTTCCATTCGTTGGCCAGAGCAAGGCTCCAGGTTCAAAGGTTGCCGGCAAGGCTAACATCCTTGTATTCCCCGATCTCGGTGCAGGTAACATCGGCTACAAGCTCGTTCAGCGCTTGGGCAATGCCGAGGCTATCGGTCCCGTCCTCCAGGGTATCGCACGTCCTGTAAATGACCTTTCACGCGGTTGCTCAATTGAGGACGTTTATATGATGATTGCAATTACAGCGAACCAGGCTATTGCAGCAAAGAAGTAATCCAGGTAACAAACAAATAAATATATCACAATGAAAATTCTTGTATTGAACTGCGGAAGTTCATCAATCAAATATCAGCTCATTGACATTGAGTCTAAGAATGTTCTTGCAAAGGGTGGTATAGAGAAGATTGGCCTTGAGGGCTCATTCATCAAGTTCAACCTCCCCAACGGCGAGAAGGAGACAATCTTCGCATCAATTCCCGAGCACACTATCGGTGTACGCCTCATCTTTGATGTACTTACAAGCGAGAAATTCGGCGCAGTAGGTTCTATCGACGAGATTGACGCTGTTGCTCACCGTATGGTACACGGGGGTGAGAAGTTCAGCGCTTCTACACTGCTCACCGATGAGGTTCTCGAGGTATTCGAGGCTTGCAGTCGGCATTCGCGCCCACGTCGCACAGGACGACAGGTTTTTTGGGAGACGGCAGTATCGTTGCCAACGCTGGGCGGGACACGCCCTTGATACGCCCCATGACGAGCGTTCCCGCGGCAAGGCAGGCCCCTGTTGAGCCTGCGGAGAAGAAACCCTGTGCTCGGCCTTCCTTGACCAAACGACATCCGACGACAATCGAGG
>JAZREN010000026.1:0-39874 GCA_045660825.1 Bacteroidaceae bacterium | reverse complement strand
ATTGCTGGTGCGTATATGGAGCTCAATAAGGCTGCATAAGAACTCATATCAGCCGAAATACAATTTTTTCAGACTAAAATCTTGCCGATAAAACAAAAACAGAGAGGCCGGAGCAAAAATACTTTTGACCCGGCCTCTTGTCATTTATGATGTGTGTCAATTTATTACGATGCAAGGATCTCCTGTGCACGTACTGTGTCGCGGTCGATGGGTTTGTCGTCCTTTATGGCCTTTGTGAATGGGATGTAGACAATCTCGTTGTTCTTCAGGCCCACCATGACGTTGCGCTGGCCCTCGAGCAATGCGTCAACGGCTGCAACACCCAAGCGGCTTGCAAGGATACGGTCGTTGGCTGTGGGGCTTCCACCGCGCTGCAAGTAACCGAGGATTGATACACGTACATCAAGTTCGGGGAAACGCTGGCGCATACCCTCGGCAACTTCCATAATGTTGTAGTCCTTCTCGCGGCCCTCGGCAAAGAGTACGATACTACTGCTCTTTGTGCGGCGCAGACCGTTGGCAATGAACTGGTTGATTTTTTCGAACTCGGGGTCGATCTCGGGGAGCACGCATGCCTCGGCACCGGTTGCTATTGTTCCGTTGAGAGCGAGGAAGCCGGCGTCGCGGCCCATAACCTCAACGATGAAAAGACGCTCGTGTGACGATGCTGTATCGCGGATCTTGTCGACACACTCCATGATGGTGTTCAAGGCTGTGTCGTAACCGATGGTGGTATCAGTTCCATAGAGGTCGTTGTCAATGGTACCGGGCAAGGCGATACATGGGATGTCGAACTCGCGTGCAAGGTTGTATGCTCCGGTGATTGAGCCGTCGCCACCAATCACAACAAGTGCGTTGATGCCCTCTTTCTGCAAGGTTTCATATGCCTTTGCGCGACCTTCCTCGGTCTTGAACTCGTCGCAACGGCTTGTCTTGAGGATTGTACCTCCGCGCTGGATGATGTTACTAACGTTCTCGGTCTTGAACTCCTTGATCTCACCTGTCATGAGTCCTTTGTAACCACGATAGATGGCCTTTACTGTGATGCCATGATAGATGCAGGCACGTGTGACCGCGCGGATTGCTGCATTCATGCCGGGTGCGTCACCTCCCGATGTCAAGATACCGACGCATTGGATTTTGTTTCTCATATTATTTGTCATTATAGTTGATTATTGCTTGCTTGCAGTTTTCCATCAGCCACTTGGGGGTGGATGTCGCTCCGCATATGCCTATTGAACTGACGCCTTCCGTGAGGGAGAGGTCGAGATCCTCGGGACCTTCTATCTGATGGGAATTGGGGTTCATTTTCCTGCACTCGTCAAAGAGGATGCGTCCGTTGGAACTTTTCTTGCCGCATACGAAGAATATGAGTTCGTGTGACTTTGCGAACTCGCCTATGCCGTTGAGGCGGTTGGCTACCTGCCCGCAGACGGTGTTGAACGACTCGCATTGCCTCTCGGGGTTGATGTGTCCCTTTATTTCCTTGACGACGTGCTTGTATCCTTCGAGCGATTTCGTAGTCTGTGAATATATATAGGTGTGCTTGTCCTTTGCAAGAAGGTCAATCTGTGCACTGTTTTCAATGACGGTGGCTTCGCCACGGGTCTGCCCCACAAGACCAAGCACCTCGGCATGGCCGGGTTGTCCGTAAATGACAATCTGGCTCTCGGCGGCATTGGTTTCCTGCCATTTGCTCTTGATGCGCTGTTGTAGTTTCAATACAACGGGGCATGTGGCATCAATGATTTCAAGGTTGTTCTTACGGGCTATTTCATATGTCGCAGGTGGCTCGCCATGGGCTCTGAAGAGTACCTTGGCGTCGTGCAGCTTTGAGAACTCATCGTGGTTGATGGTGATGAGTCCCAACTTCTCAAGCCTGTCGCACTCTATGCGGTTGTGCACAATGTCGCCCAGGCAATAGAGCATTTCGCCCTTTTGCAGCTCTTCTTCGGCTTTCTTTATGGCTGTGGTTACACCAAAGCAGAATCCTGAATGTTCGTCAATCTCGATGTTGAGCATTATTGTGCGATGTTGTTGTATTGCTGAATGAGCCACTCCATCTGCTGTTCGCGGGTGAGGTTGCTGTTGTCGAGGAGCAGTGCGTCGTCGGCCTTTTTGAGCGGGCTTACCTCGCGTGTCTGGTCAATGTGGTCGCGCTGGAGCACATTCTCAAGGATTGCCTGGAAATCGGCGTTGTCGCCACGTGCGGTGAGCTCGTCGTAACGGCGCTGTGCACGTACCTCGGCCGATGCTGTGACAAAAACCTTCAGTTCGGCATTGGGGAATACGGTTGTGCCAATGTCGCGTCCGTCCATGACAATGCCTTTCTTCTCGCCCATGGCACGCTGCTGTTCAATCATCTCGCTACGTACGAAATCGAGTGCTGCAACCTGGCTGACAACCTGTGAAACCTCGAGCGAGCGGATCTCGTGCTCTACATTCACTCCATTGAGCAGTGTGAGCGAGTTCTTTGTCTCGGGGTCGGCTTCAAAGGTTATGTGTATATCCTTCATCCTTGCACGGAGCGTGTCGGTGTCAATCTTATTGTCGTTGATGAGGCCGTTCTGCATGCAGTAGAGTGCCACGGCACGGTACATGGCGCCGCTGTCAAAGTACAGGTAACCGATGTTGCGTGCAAGGGCTTTTGCCATTGTGCTTTTGCCGCACGATGAAAAACCGTCGATTGCTATGATGATGCGTTTCATATGTTGATTTGTGTATTTATTAGATTGAATATGCTATGTTGAAGAGCAGTGACGAAGATGAGATGTGCAGTTGGCTGAATGATGCGCCGAACTTGACCTTGTTTATATGTAGTCCTGCTCCAATACTGAACCCGGTGAGCCCGCGGCCGGTTGAGAGTTCGCGGCTCATCCTGTAGTTGTAGCCCAATGATGCATAGAAATTGTTGCCTATGAGTATGTCGGCTCCCAATACTATGTGCTTCATGAGCAACTCGCCGAAATTGTCCTTGCTGCCATCGGCATTGTAGAAATCGGTAGCTCTCCAACGGTGCAGGTCGACAAGGGTGGCCGACAGCAGAATGGGGGCGTGGGCAAGGCGCTTGGTAAAACCAAGTTGTATGTCTATGGGCATTATTTCGTGCTCCTGTTCAAAGGTCATGACCTGGCCACCCAGGTTCTTGAGTACCAGTGATGCCGAGAAATCAATGTCGGGGTTATAGTAGTTAATTCCAAGGTCTACACCAATGGCCAACGAATTGAGACTTTCATATTGCGAATAGATGAATTTGCCCGATACACCACCGCTCCAATGTTCGCTCAACAGGTAGCAGTAGGTGAGGCTCAACTCGGTGTCCATGGCACGGAATGTACCTGTGAAGATATTGTCGGGGGTATAGCCTTCGAACTTGCCGTAGTCTACGTAGCGCAGGGCGACAGCTCCGGCCGAACGCTCTCCGAATGTCTTGTTGAATGCCGCGCCGGCAACCTTGCTGCCGCTCATGTATGTCATGAACGAGAGGTCGATGGTCTTGTCGGCGGTGTTGATTAGCAGTGCCGGGTTGTGCATCGACAGTGAGAGGTCGTCGTCAATGGCGGAGATGTTGCTGCCGCCAAGAGCTGCAACGTGTGACGAGTAGGGCAACTTCAGGAAATTGAACGCGCTCTCTCCTCCCTGAGCCATGGTTGTCAAAGGGAGTAGCATAAGAATCAGTAAGATGATTTTTGCTTTCTTCACGTTCTTTTCTGTGTTTTGCCGCTGTACGGTATTTGTTTGCGAAGATAATGCTTTTTTTTATCTTTTCTTGATGCGGCATTAATAAAATACCTTCTTCTATAATTAAAAAATGTAATAAAAAAGAGCTCTTTGATGACCCATTCGTTGAAAAAGATACTAAAAATAAAAAAAAGATGAAATATATCGTGCGTATTGAAAAATATTGTTTATTTTTGTCGGTTAGAAAGTGTAACCTTGCAAATAAAACAAATACGATAATGGACAAAGGAAAAAAACAAGATTTTAAAGGCGCCGAATTGCTCGAGGTAAAGAAGAGCGAAAAGGCCAACTTGGAGCGTAATCGTACAACTTGGCTATTGCTGGGTTTTGTGTTTGCTCTTGCAACGCTGTTTGCCGGTCTTGAACTTACTGCTTTTCAGGATGATGAGGAACAGCCTGCTCCAAAAAGCAAAGCTAAGGACGACATCATTGTTGTAATTGAGGAAATCCCACCATTGGTGATTGAGAAGAAGGTTATTCCTCCTCCACCACAGGCAAAGAAGATTGTCGATGTGATTAAGGTGGTAGAGGACGAGGTTGAAATCGACGAGCAGGAGCTTGTATCGGTTCAGGATATGAGCGAGTATGCCGATGTTGAGGAGACTGACGTAATCTATGTTGAGGAAGAGGTTGAAGAGGAGCAGATCTTCGACGTCGTTGAGGAGCAGCCAGAATTCCCCGGTGGTATGAAGGAGTTGATGAAGTACTTCAAGGACAATATCAAATATCCACGCGTGTCACGTGACAACAACTCACAGGGTAAGACATTCGTGAAGTTTACAGTGAACACCGACGGTTCTATTCAGGATACTGAGGTTATCCGTTCATCGGGTGATATCTATCTTGATAAGGAGGCTATCCGTGTGATCGAGGCGATGCCAAAATGGAAGCCCGGTCGTCAGTTGGGTAAGGCTGTGCGTGTGAAATTTGTATTGCCGGTTAACTTCCGTTTGCAGTAAAATTTGATAACAACATATGAAAGAGGCTGCGGATGCAGCCTCTTTTTTAATTGAAAGAACCTATATGTATACTTGGGAACAATTAAGGGATATTGTAAATGAGTTTATAGATGGAGTGAAGTTTGAGCGTGAACCGCGTGAACTGTATGCTCCGGTGCGTTATACATTGGAGCAGAGTGGAAAGCGTGTGCGTCCGGTGCTGTTCCTGCTTGCCTATAATATGTATAAGGAGTGTGTGCGTGAGGCGCTCTATCCGGCTGTGGCGGTAGAGACATACCACAACTATACTCTTATCCACGACGATGTGATGGACAGGGCTGTGATACGCCGCGGAAAGCCTACGGTATGTGCCAAGTGGGGCGACACGGCTGCGATACTCTCGGGTGACACTATGCTTGTGTTTGCATATGAGTTCCTGTCGCATGTTCCAGCCGACAAGTTGCCTGCCATGTTGTCACTCTTCACCGAGACTGCAAAGGAGGTTGGCGACGGACAGCAGTATGACCTTGACTTTGAGAAACGCGATGATGTTGCCGAGGAGGAGTATATGGAGATGATACGCCTGAAGACATCGGTGCTTCTTGCAGCTTCGCTCAAACTGGGTGGTATACTTGCCGGTGCAAGTGAAAGTGACCTTGAGAATCTGTACAGATATGGCGAGACTATCGGTCTTGCATTCCAGTTGCAGGATGACCTGCTCGATGTGTATGCCGATGAAAAGCTTTTTGGCAAGAAAATCGGTGGTGACATCTGCTGTAACAAGAAGACTTTCCTGCTTATTACAGCCATGAACCTTGCTTCGCCGGCACAGCTCGTGCAGATGAAGGAGTGGATGGAGAAGGAGGAGTTTGATGCCCAGGAGAAAATCGCATGGTTCACTGCCATGTACAACGAACTTGGAGTCAAGGAGGTGTGCGAGAATCGCATACATGAACTCTTTGCCAAGTGTGATGCTTATATCAATGCAATATCCGTTGCTGAGGAGAAGAAGGCCGCTCTCAAGGATTTTGCAAATATGATACTGAACCGTAATCTTTAATATATAAAAGGAACAGGATGCCATATCGCCGATTGCCCAAGACCGACCAGGCACGTATACGTGCTTTGAAAGCTGCCGTAGACAGCAGTGTGAGGAATGGTATATTCACGCAGGTGCTCACGCACAATACCTATCATCGTGCAAAGAACCTGCTTGAGCGTTTCTCGCGCGAGGTCGACGTGTACAAGCGCTGTGTCACAGAACAGGCGTCGAAAAAAGGCAATGAGCAGTATGACGCAGCTCTCAAAAAGGCAAGGATGTATGTCTCGCATTTCATTCAGGTGCTCAGCATGTGTATAATGCGTGGTGAGATTGCGCGCAACAAGCGTCCATATTATGGTCTGCCCGAAAATGAGGATACTGTACCCAACCTGTTTTCCGAGGCTTCGGTTCTGGAGTGGGGGCAGAAAATAATTACCGGTGAGCAACGCCGCCAAGCCGAGGGTGGTGTTGCCATATACAACCCTACGATGGGACGCGTGTCGGTAGTCTTTGCGCTGTTCAAGGAGATGTATGACAGGCAGCACTACTTGCAGAACCGCACGGCCGAGGCGCTTGCGAATATCTCGAACATGCGTTACGAGGTTGACGAGCTGATATTCGAGATCTGGGCCGAGGTTGAAAAGTCCTTTGCGGAATTGAGCGGCGATGCGCGCATAAAGAAGTGTGCCGAATATGGTGTAATCTACTATTATCGCCCCGACAGGGCTAAAAAGAGCTCTAATGATGATTGAGTTTGTCGATACACACACGCATCTTTTTACAACAGAATTCGACATTGACAGGGCCGACGCTGTGTGTCGCGCTGTTGAGGCCGGTGTGGGTACGCTGTGTCTGCCGGCAATAAACGAGGAATCGTTGCCGTCGCTCATGGCCATGTGTGATGAATTTCCTTCGGTGTGTCACCCCATGATAGGTCTGCATCCCACGGAACTTGGTGATGATTATGAATGTGTGCTCGACAGAATGTACGCTCTGCTCAAAAGCGATGACCGCTTTGTGGCTATTGGCGAGGTGGGACTCGATTTTTATTGGGACGACACAAAGAAACAAGAACAAGAAGAGGTGTTCCGCAGACAGATTGAGTGGGCGTTGGAGACAGGCCTGCCGCTTGCAATACATTCACGCAGTGCTTTCGACGAACTGTATGCCATAATGGACGATTATCGCGGCCGCGGTCTCACAGGAGTGTTCCATTGTTTCTCGGGCAGCGAAGACGAGGCTCATAAACTGCTCTCGTTCGACGGTTTCTATCTTGGTATTGGTGGTGTGGTCACATACAAGAAATCCACATTGCCCGCTGTGCTTGAGTCTGTTCCGCTTGAAAGGGTGGTGCTCGAGACCGATTCCCCCTATCTTGCACCGGTGCCCAAGCGTGGAAAACGCAATGAGAGTGCCTATGTACCATATGTGGCCGATTTTCTGGCCGGAGTGTATGGCTGTAGCGTGGTGCATGTGGCTGCTGTGACGACAGCAAATGCGCGTAGACTTTTTCCAAAAATTGCCAGACTATGAATTTCGATAAAATAGATATATTCAACACTTGTGGACAACCTGTGGTTGTTGCCGGTCCTTGCAGTGCCGAAAGTGAACAGCAGGTTATGCAGGTAGCTACCGAACTGCAGGGGCGTGGAGTGAAAATCTTCCGCGCCGGTATATGGAAGCCGCGCACTCGCCCCGGTTGTTTCGAGGGGGTAGGCAAGGAGGGCTTGCCATGGCTGGCGAGGGTGAAACGCGAACTTGGAATGTGCATAACAACAGAGGTCGCAACTGCCGAGCATGTTGAACAGGCGCTTGGCGCAGGTGTGGATATCCTTTGGGTGGGTGCGCGTACGACTACCAATCCTTTTGCCGTGCAGGAGATAGCCGATGCGCTTCGTGGCTGCGATGTCCCTGTGCTGGTGAAGAATCCTGTGAACCCGGATATTGAGCTGTGGGTCGGTGCAATGGAACGCTTGAACAATGCCGGAATAACTCGCTTGGGGGCAATACACCGTGGTTTCTCATCATATGGCGAGAAATGTTTCCGTAATGCCCCGCAGTGGCAGTTGCCCATTGAACTGCGCAGGCGTTTTCCGCAGTTGCCGCTGTTGTGCGACCCAAGCCATATTGCAGGCAAACGCGAACTCATACTCTCGCTCTCACAACAGGCAATGGACTTGAATTTCGATGGTCTGATGGTTGAGACACACTGCACCCCATATTGTGCCTTGAGTGATGCGCGTCAGCAGGTTACCCCCGATGAACTCATTGCAATCCTTGGAAAACTTGTGCACCGTGTAGCTGTGGCCGACAATGCCGATTTCCAGTCTTATCGTGAACATATCGATGAGATTGACCGCGAACTGATGAGGCTTCTGTCAAAGCGCATGGAGATTGCACGTGAGATTGGTGAACTAAAGCGTGAGAAGGGAATGATGGTATTCCAGCCTCTGCGTTACAATGAGATAATGGAGCGCTATGTCAAGTTCTGTGCCGATGGCAAACTGGAGGTCGATGCATTGCGCGAAATCTTCGAAATCATTCACTCCGAGAGTATCCGTCAGCAACTCTCTGTCATGAACAGCAACGAGGCTTGAGGATGAAACGTCTTCTCAAAAAAATATCCTTCTGTATATCTTTTGTTGTGCTTCTGCTCTCTTGTGGAGGTGCAAAAGAGCAGTTCCGTGCGGTTGATGGTGAGGCGGTGCCAATGCAGTACTCCTCATTGCTCTCCATTGTTGATTGTGATGGCTATACCGTTGTAGATGTTGCCGATCCTTGGGGTGATGGGGCAATGCAACGATACATCCTTGTGCCTTCTGCGGCCGAACTCCCCGCAAACTTACCTGCAGGCGTGTTGCTGCGTACTCCGCTTGAGAATGTTATTCTCTTCTCGGGCGTGCATGCCGGCCTGCTTGGCGAACTTGGTGTGGAGAATAGTATAAAAGGTGTCTGCGATGCGCAGTATATGTATTGTGACGCTGTTGCCGATGGATTGGCTACAGGTGCAGTCGTCAACTGCGGCAGTTCATTGAATGTGGATGCCGAGGCTGTGGTGCAGGTATCGCCCGATGCAGTCTTTGTTCTCCCTTATGAAAACGGAGGCTTTGGTAAACTCGATAATCTTGGTTTTCCTCTTGTTCTGTGTGCCGATTATATGGAGACCTCTCCGCTTGGCTGCGCCGAGTGGATGCGCTTCTATGGTCGTCTCTTTGGCCTTGAAGCCAGGAGTGATTCGCTTTTTTCTGTGGTATGCAGCGAATACGAGGCTTTGGGTAATGCGGCAAGTTCGGTTGCATATCGTCCCAAACTGATGTGTGAGCTGAAGAGCAGTTCGGCCTGGTATGTTCCTTGTGGGGAGAGTACCATGGGGCGCATGTATACCGATGCCGGTGCCGATTATCTCTTTTCTTCTTGCGATGGTAACGGTTCTGTGCCCCTCTCGTATGAGGTGGTGCTCGACAAGGCCGCCGATGCCGATGTGTGGCTGCTGAAATATAATGCCGATGTTGACAGGACCCGTGAGTCGCTGCTTGCCGATTTTGTAGGTTATTCGCATTTCAGGCCATTCAAGCAGCATAATATTTATGCCTGCAATACCCGCTATAGGCATCTGTTTGAAGAGACAGCCTTCCACCCCGAGCGCCTGTTGAAGGAACTTGTGGCAATTTTTCACCCTGAATTGTTGGCTGATTATACGTTGCAATACTATGAGAAGATGCGTTGACAAAAGATATATTGCCTATGCTTTGGCTACGTTGGTGCTACTTCTGCTCTTTGTGGGCAATCTCTTCTATGGCAGCATTGACATTCCGGGGCGTGAGGTGCTGTCAATATTGACAGGTGGCAATGCCCAACGCGATGTGTGGCGTGTGGTGGTGCTTGAGACCCGCTTGCCGCAGGCTTTGACGGCATTGTTGGCCGGTGCATCGATATCTGTCGCCGGATTGTTGTTGCAGACTCTTTTCCGTAACCCGCTTGCAGGTCCCGAGGTTCTTGGAGTGAATAGCGGTGCCGGGCTTGGAGTGGCACTTGTCATGCTGTTGACGGGTGGAATGTCTGCATTCGGGATTGGCGGCTATCTTGCAGTGCTTAGCGGTGCTTTTGCCGGAGCACTCTTCGTTATAATGATAATATTGTTTCTTGCCACATTGTTGCGTAACAATATGTTCCTGCTGATAGCGGGTGTTGCTGTCAGTTACATGACATCGTCGGCAATCACACTGCTCAACTATTTTTCTACAGCCGAGGGTGTGCACTCGTATATGGTTTGGGGAATGGGCTCTTTCGGTGGCGTCACGATGTCGCAGATGCCGTTCTTTGCGTCGGTGGCGCTTATGCTGCTGATGGTGTCGCTTGCTATGGCAAAGCCGTTGAATGCCTTGCTGCTTGGCGATACCTATGCCGTGAATCTTGGAGTGAATGTAAAGGCAGTGCGTGCCGTGGCGTTGTGCGTGACCGGTCTTTTGACAGCCGTTGTCACAGCGTTCTGTGGTCCGGTGTCGTTCATTGGTCTTGCAGTGCCGCATATTGCCCGTCTGTCAATGCGTAGCAACAATCATCGTCACCTTGTGCCGGCAACCATTATGCTTGGCGGCGCTGTAGCTCTTCTTTGTAACCTTGTGTGCCAGTTGCCTGGCGAGAGCGGACTTTTGCCTTTGGGTGCAATAACTCCGCTGATAGGTGCTCCTGTGATAATATACGTGGTGATAAAGAACAGGGGATTGAATTGATCTGTAGACAATTTATAACCTGTGGCTGAATACAAAATATTTTATTCTTGTTTTGTATAAACTGAAAAAATAGAGTAATTTTGCAATCGGTTTTGAATGTGTTCGGTTGTTGTTGAAAACAATGACATTCAGTGACTTCCGAAACGCTCCTTTCTCCCACGCCGAGAAGGGTGTTTTTTGTTATAAAATTAAGTATTATGAAAATAAAATTGAGAAGCGCCCAATGTACCGAGGGGCGTCGCATGGCCGGTGCACGCGCACTTTGGATAGCCAATGGCATGAAGCGCGAGATGTTCGGCAAACCAATCATTGCCATAGCCAACTCTTTTACACAGCTTGTTCCCGGCCACACCCATCTGCACGAGGCCGGTCAGATAGTCAAAGCAGAAATAGAGAAACTCGGTTGCTATGCCGCCGAGTTCAATACCATTGCCATTGACGACGGTATTGCAATGGGACACCACGGAATGCTCTACTCGTTGCCATCGCGCGACATCATTGCCGACAGCGTCGAGTATATGTGTAACGCCCACAAGGTTGATGCGTTGGTGTGCATCTCCAACTGTGACAAGATAACCCCGGGTATGCTCATGGCTGCCATGCGCCTTAATATTCCGACAATCTTCGTGTCTGGTGGTCCAATGGAGAAGGGTACATGGAAAAACGAGAACCTCGACCTTGTAATAGCAATGGTAAAGGCAGCCGACAATACCGTGGGTGACGACGAACTTGCCGAGATTGAGAAACGTTCATGTCCCGGCTGCGGTAGCTGTTCGGGTATGTTCACTGCCAACTCAATGAACTCGCTCACCGAGGCAATCGGTCTCTCATTGCCAGGTAACGGAACAATTCTTGCAACCCACGCCAACCGCGTGCAGCTGCTAAAGGATGCTGCAAAACAGATTGTTGCCAATGCCATGAAATATTACGGCGAGGGCGATGAGAGTGTCCTGCCGCGCAGCATTGCATCACGTGCCGCGTTCATCAATGCCATGACATTGGACATTGCAATGGGTGGTTCAACAAATACAATCCTTCACCTTTTGGCTGTTGCCGGCGAGGCTGGTGTCGACTTTACAATGAGTGACATCGATGCATTGAGCCGTCGCGTACCATGCCTGTGCAAGCTTGCACCTAATAGCGCGAAATACTCAATGCAGGATTGTGGCCGTGCCGGTGGTATAATCGGAATCCTTGGTGAATTGGCAAAGGGTGGTCTGCTCGATACCACTGCAGTACGTGTCAACGGCGCAACCCTTGGTGAGGATATTGCCAAGTACAGCATCACTGGCGAGAATATTGACAGCGAGGCAAAGCGCATCTACAGCACAGCGCCAGCAAATGTGTTCTGCAACACAATGGGTGCGCAGGAGTGCACTTACGAGACACTTGACGCCGACAGGGAGAACGGCTGTATCCGCTCTCTTGAGCATGCATATACCCGCGATGGCGGTCTTGCAATCCTCTTCGGTAACATCGCAGCCAACGGCTGTGTGGTAAAGACTGCGGGTGTCGATGAGAGCATTTGGAAATTCACAGGCAAAGCAAAGGTGTTCGATTCACAGGAGGCAGCCGTTGAGGGAATTCTTGGCGGTGCAGTGCAGGCCGGTGATGTTGTTGTCATTGTGTACGAGGGCCCAAAGGGCGGTCCCGGTATGCAGGAGATGCTCTATCCCACATCGTACATCAAATCGCGCCATCTCGGCAAGGAGTGTGCGCTCATCACCGACGGACGTTTCAGTGGCGGTACATCGGGCTTGAGTATCGGTCACATCTCGCCCGAGGCCGCGGCTGGTGGTAACATCGGCAAGTTGCGCGACGGCGATATAATTGACATTGATATTCCTGCACGTACCATTAATGTTAGACTCACCGATGAGGAGCTTGCAGCCCGTACAATGTTCCCATTGACACGTGACCGTGTCATCTCAAAGAGTCTCAAGGCCTATGCTTCAATGGTAAGTTCGGCCGACAAGGGCGGTATAAGAATAATTGAATGATAATTTATGAGCAAAGATATGATAACAGGTAGTGAGGCTCTTTTGCGCTCACTTATAAATGAGGGTGTCGACACCATCTTCGGTTACCCCGGCGGTTCAATCATGCCGGTGTTCGATGCCCTGTACGACCATCGCACCGATTTTCGCAATGTGCTTGTGCGCCACGAACAGGGTGCAGTGCACGCGGCACAGGGCTACGCCCGCAGTTCGGGCAGGGTAGGTGTCTGCATCGTTACAAGCGGCCCCGGTGCAACAAATACCTTGACAGGTATCAGTGATGCCATGCTCGACAGCACTCCGGTGGTTGTCATTGCAGGCCAGGTAAGCTCTGCAGTGCTTGGTACCGATGCTTTCCAGGAGATTGACTTCGTCGGTATCACACAGCCAATCACAAAGTGGAGCTATCAGGTGCGTCGTCCCGAGGATGTTGCTTGGGCAGTGGCACGTGCGTTCTACATTGCAGGTACAGGCCGTCCCGGTCCTGTAGTGCTCGACTTTACAAAGGACGCCCAGGTGTCAATGGTCGATTACAAACCAGCTTCAGTGGATAGTGTACGCAGTTATATCCCTTATCCCACACCCTCAAGCAGTGCAATGGACGAAGCTGCGCGCCTCATTAATGAGGCCGAGCGCCCATTCATGCTCGTTGGCCAGGGTGTCGAACTTGGTGAGGCCCACGAAGAACTCAAGGCTTTTGTCGAGAAGAGCGGCATCCCCGTTGCACGCACCTTGATGGGACTCTCGGCTTTCCCTACCGACCATCCCTTGTGCGTGGGTATGCTTGGAATGCACGGAAACTATGGTCCTAACGTGAATACCAACAAGTGCGACCTGCTCATTGCAGTGGGTATGCGTTTCAGTGACCGCGTTACAGGTAAGCTTTCTACCTATGCGAAACAGGCAAAGGTGATACACATAGATATTGACCACGCCGAAATAAACAAGAATGTGTTTGCCGATGTGCCCATTGTTGGCGATTGCAAAGAGGTGCTTGCGGGGCTAACAGTTCTTGTACAGCCAAGAGAACATAGTGAGTGGGTAAAGAGTTTTGCCGAATATAATGCAATAGAGTACGACAAGGTTATCGACAAGGCATTGAACCCCACCGAAGGTCCGTTGCTTATGGGTGAGGTGGCTCGCAAGGTGAGCGAGGCAACTGCAAACAAGGCTATCCTTGTTACCGATGTGGGTCAGAACCAGATGATGTCGAGCCGTTATTTCAAGTTTACACAGCCTCACAGCATTCTCACCTCGGGCGGTCTTGGAACAATGGGTTACGGTTTGCCCGCAGCCATCGGTGCAAAGATGGCGATGCCCGAGCGTACCGTGTGTCTTTTTACAGGTGACGGCGGTTTCCAGATGAACATCCAGGAGCTTGGAACAATAATGGAGCAGGGTGTAGGCGTGAAGATGATTCTCCTCAACAACAACTATCTGGGCAATGTGCGCCAGTGGCAGGAGCTTTTCTTCAACCACCGCTATTCTTGGACTCCAATGCTAAACCCCGAATATTCACTCATTGCCCAAGGATATGGTATCCCATCGCGCCTTGTCATAGAGCGCAGTGAACTCGATGCGGCAATTCAGGAGATGCTCTCAACCGATGGCCCATTCCTCCTGCACGTGGCAGTGAAGGAAGAGGACAATGTGATGCCAATGACCGAGCCGGGTGCAACAATCAGTGACATGAGATTTGAATGACAACACTATGGAAAAGAAACTATTTACTATAATCATATATACCGAGAATATTGCCGGTATGCTTAATCAGGTAACAGCGGAGTTCACCCGCCGCATGATGAATATTGACACCATTACAGCGTCATCGTCATCAATTGAGGGAGTACACCGTTACACCATCTCATTGTGGGGCGAGGAGGATTCTGTGAACAAGGTTACCAAGCGCATTGAAAAGAAGGTCGATGTCCTTAAAGCCGATTACTACACCGACAAGGAGATATTCTTTCAGGAGGTAGCCCTCTACAAGCTTTCGACTCCAAAAATCATGGAGAACAGCGAGATTTCAAGAGTCATACGCCACAGCAACGCACGTATCATGGAGGTCAATCCAAACTATACTGTGGTCGAAATCACCGGTTCAACCGATACTGTAGTGAACCTTTACAATGAATTTGTGTCACTGCAGTGCATGTTGCAGTTCGTGAAGTCGGGCCGTGTGGCAGTGCCGCGTGCCTTGCACGACAACCAGGCCGATCTGCTCTTCAATGAAGACTATAAACGCAAGTCAATCGATAAACGATAAATGACCGACAAGTTCCGCAAGGTTGCGGGACTTGTTTTGTTATGGAGACGAATCAAAATAGGGAAAATCCTCCTTTTTTGTAGGATTTTTCCCTATTTCTTCTCTGTTTATGTATCTATTTTTGTACCAGAAAAAAAGAATTCAAAACATACGACTATGAAAAAGTTAGTTTTATTTTTATTGTTGACATCTCCTCTTCTGTCTTGGGCTCAGGTCGACGACATGTATTTTGTACCAAAAAAGGAGAAGAAGGTACTTGTTGTGAAGAGTGCCGAGGAGGTCTATTTTGCCGATGATGACAATCTGGTTACAGATGTTGAGTATTACGATGATTATGCCGATTATGCCGATGATGTAGAGACTGCCTATTTTACCAATGATCTCTACGACCTAGTCGACGATTACACCTATTCTAACCGAATTGTCCGTTTTCAGTCGCCCCGCCGATTGCTTTCAAGCACCCTTTATTGGGATTTGAAGTATAACTGCGGAATAAATGACTGGCTTGTATACGATAACGGTTACACTCTCTACATATATCCTACAGCAAACAACTTCTTTTACGGTGACCCATATTATTATAACCGGGTGAATATCTGGAATTGGGATACCTACCATTGGTATTATCCTTATTACAGCCACAACTATTGGTGGAACCATCATAATCACTATTGGGCTCACCACAATCACTATTGGCACAAGCCCTATTACGGATATCACAACCACCATCACCACAATCATTCGTGGAAACCATCAAATCATAGGGTTAAAGTACCAACCAATGGAAGTGTTGCTGGTAGACCTCACCGCGAGCAGCCTGTGCGTACGACAGTTGGCAATAACCCACGTCGCGAAAAGCCTACACGTACAGTAAACGGCAATAACAATCCACGTCGTGAGCAACCTGTACGTACAGTAAACGGCAATAACAACCCACGTCGCGAAAAGCCTACACGTACAGTAAACGGCAATAACAATCCACGTCGTGAGCAGCCTACACGTACAGTGAACGGCAATAGCAATCCACGTCGTGAGCAGCCTACACGTACAGTGAACGGTAATAGCAGTCCACGTCGCGAACAGCAGGTGCGTACAACTGCCGGTAATCGTCAGCAGACAACACGTACTTCTGCAGGAAACAACGGTCAACGTCGTGAACAGCGGGCACGCACTTCGGTGAACAGCAGCAACGTAAAACGTGAATCAGCATCGGGCAACTCATCGGGTGGCTATAGCCGTCCAAGCAGCACCAGCGTGACACGTTCAGGTTCAAGCAGTCGCTCAAGCTCAGGTTCAAGTAGCCGTTCAAGCTACAGCTCTGGTTCAAGCAGTCGCTCAAGTTCAGGTTCAAGCAGTCGTTCAAGCTACAGTTCAGGCAGCCGTAGTTCCGGTGGTCACTCAAGCGGTGGCGGCAGCAGGAGCAGCGGTGGCGGCAGCAGGAGCAGCAGTGGCGGCGGTGGCGGTCGCAGCAGTGGCTCACGCAGATGATACGATTGTATAGATAATACATTGAAAAACACACACAAAATAAATATTGCTATGAAACGCTTATTATATATCCTGTTCATGCTGCCTTTGGGCCTGAATGCACAAAACATGTATAATGTCACTTCGTTACTCGACAACGAACTCATTGGTACAGCCCGTTTTGTGGGTATGGGTGGAGCAATGAGTGCATTGGGTGCCGACCTCTCCACTATGGCTACCAACCCGGCCGGTATGGCAATGTATCGCAGCAGCGATTTTGCCTTTACTGCAGGTCTCGACTTCAAGAGCAACAGGACGAACTACGAAGGAGAAATCGTTGATGCCAATGCTACCAATTTCTTTATAGGCAATGCCGCTTTTGTAGTTTCTTTGGAACGCGACGGTGATTATCTTAAATATCTGAATCTGGGTATCGGCTATCGACGCAAGAATAACCTTGGTGGAGATTTTGAAATGGCCGGTTTCTCCGACGGCTATTCCCAGCAGTTTGTAATAGATGCACTATACAATGATAACCAGTTTGATTTCACAAAACTCAAAAGCTCGATGTATAGTGATTTCAATTACAGTTGGTTGCCTTTGCTAGCCGCCGATGCCGGTCTTTACGATGAGTCAAAGGAGAACTTCCTCACATATCCCGGTGACACCATTCTTGTATGGTCCCCCGATGACCTTGCCTTCTATGAGGAGACACGTGGTGGTGTGAATGTAGTGGATTTCAACCTTGCAGCCAACATCAGTGACCGCATATATCTGGGTGCTACGCTGGGTGTATCAATGGTCGATTATAACAGATATTCCGAATATCGTGAGGCCGATGCTTATGGCGACATATATATACTTGAGAACGACAGATACATCAAGGGTAACGGCCTTGACATTAAGCTTGGTGCCATATTCCGCCCCTTCAAGTATTCTCCTTTCAAGATTGGTGTTTCTGTTCACACGCCAACCTGGTATAACCTCACCGAGTACAGCTCGGCTACAATCACTGACCCATATGGCAAAAGCTACTGCACCACCTCGTCCGACCTCTACAATGGAATGTTTGTGGTTAATAGCCGCCTAAGGACTCCGTGGCGCTTCAATGCCTCAATGGCTTACACTTTCGGTTCCAACTTCGCGCTCGATGCCGAGTATGAATATGCCGATTACACAAAATCAAGGTTTCTTGGCCGTGATGCCGTTGCAAAGGCTCAGAACGAAGAGTTCGTGTGCAACATGAAAGCCCAGCACACAGTGCGTGTGGGTGCCGAAATAAATGCCGAAAAATTTGCCGTGCGTGCAGGTTATAACTACATCACAGCACCATTTGCAAATGATGCCTATAAGTACATATACAATGCCTCGGTTGCAGATACATCAACCGATTACATCAACCGCTTCGGCAAGAATATAGTTACAGTAGGTTTGGGCTGGCGTGACGCACTCTTCTATATAGATTTTGCATATAAGCTGGAGTTGCAGAAATCCGAGTTCTATCCATTCTATGACATGGATTACCCCAACCCCGGAGCAACGGTGAACAGTGTCAACCACTCAGTTGTGGCAACAATTGGAATGCGTATCTGATAATTTGAAGAATCAGTAATGATTGATGAATACAATTGGAGCGGCTCTCAATGAAGCCGCTCCAATTGTATTATTTCCTGCGCCAGAAATTGAAACCTACATACACCTCCAGTAGGCCGAACCCGTTTGTGATGTATAATGGCTTCTTCTGGTAATAGAATATGTGCGATTCAAGCGATGCACCGGCATAGTATCTGTTGTTGTTGTATACCAGCGCAGCACGTGTGGTGAAGTCTATGTTCACGCCCCCTTGCATGTGGCTTCCGTCGCTATACTGTAGCTTTGCTCGCTTGTACCCCACAGCCGGTTCAAACGATACGCCGGCAAGGAAATTCCTCGCAAATACCCAATTATATGCATATCCCAGGCTGATGCTGAAATCGTTGTACACAGCTTCCTTGAATTTGAGTTCCTCTTTTGGCAGAGTTCCCGTGAGCGATTCTACCTTTTCATGGTCGAATGCGAACTCCTGCCGGTTATACCCGGCACCCAACACCGCCGAGCCGGCACTCACGCGTTGTATTGTCGACTGGCCGTATGCCGCACCATATGAAAAACGTTTGTTGAATGCATAGTGTAACCCCACACCAAGCTGCTTCACGGTAAGTACATCCTCGTCCATGCATCCCAGACCGTCACCGTCGGCAAAACCTGTTATGTCATTGATGCGGTAACCCTCGCTTGCTTTGCGGTAGAGAAGGTCGAGGGCGAACCTGGTAGAGTAGAGGCTTGTGCTGAACTCTTTCAGCGGGCGGTTCTTCTGAAGGTCAATGCTGTATCCAACGATGAGCCATCTCCAACCAATGTTCAAGGTCATGACACTGCGGTTCTCCGGCAATATACCGATGCTCTGTCCCGCGTTGCCCGTTGTCCCAAGTCTGTAATGCTCGTAGCTGAATGAGTACTCGGGCATGAACGTCATGTTGTACAGGTTCTTGTCAACATAGGCTGTGTCAACGTCATTCAGTACATAATCTACAAAATCGACCGTGCCTGTCACTATTCTCTTTATCTTGTCAAGCCCTCTTTCTTGTGCTGTGGCATGCATGCAAAGAAGCAGAGCAATAATTGTCATTACTGTTCTGCCTCTCATTATATTGCCGTGCAAGCTCTTTCTCATTTCAGATTATTTTGCCGAGAATTTTGTCGAGAACCCAGTTGGTTGGTGTGGCGCTCACGCTGTCACACTCACATAGCCCTATGCACTGTATATGCTCGACGATATTGCGTATTAGCGGCAACTGCACATAAGGCGGGTTGGGCACGTTGAACTGCTGTGTGCCGTCAACAGTGCGCAACTCAATGGGCTCGAATGTGAACACCGAGAACTTCAGGCAACCCTTGCTGCCGAAAATCTCAATGTGGTCTTCGCGTGACGATTCGTCCGACACAAAGCACCACGAGCCCGAACCCGGTATGCCGCTCTCGAACTTGAAGCATGCGCTCACAGTGTCCTCGGCCTTGTAAAGGCCACCTCGGTTGGTGCTGTATCCCTCGGCATAGAGAATGCAACCGAACATCTCCTGCAACAGGTCAATCTGGTGTGGCGCAAGGTCATAGAAATATCCGCCGCCCGCAATGTCGGGATTTACTCGCCATGGCAGATTCTCGCGGTTATAGTCAAGGTCGCGTGGAGGCACGGCAAAACGTATCTGCACGTTCAGCACTTTACCAATGTGTGGCAACAACTCCTTCACCTTCAGGAAATAGGGCAGGTAGCGGCGATAGTATGCCACAAAGCATGGAACACCGGTCTCTCGCGATACTCTGTTTATGCGTGTACAGTCCTCGTAGTTGGCAGCAAGCGGTTTCTCCACATATACAGGCTTGCCCGCCTTCATGGACATTATGGCAAATGTTGCGTGCGACGATGGCGGCGTGGCAATGTACACGGCATTCACCTCCGGGTCGTCAATGAGCGCCTGTGCGTCGGTGTACCAGTGCGGTATGTTATGTCGTTTGGCATACTTCTTGGTCTTCTCCTTGTCGCGCCCCATAACGGCAACAACCTCCGAGCCTTTGATAAGCGGGAATGCCGGTCCGCTCTTCTTTTCTGTGGCTTCGCCACAGCCTATAAAACCCCATTTGACGGTAATGCTCATAATTGGTGTCCTTTTTAGTTATAGAAATTCCATGACAGGCCGAACCACAGTACCGATGGTGTCAGCGGGTGGTGTGGAACAAGGAAATAATTGCTGCTGCCCAATCCTTTGTTTACATGGTAATATTTTACATAGAAACGCGCCTGTTTCAACAGGAAATTGGCATATACCGTAGCAACGGGGTAGTTGCCTATCTTTATCCTGTTCTCCTGGTTCTGTTGCACGAACTGTCCCAATGCCGGCATATATTCCGGTGCGTAATAGCTGGTGAAATACCACGCGTCGGCACCTATCTCGGTGTGCAACACCTTTGCGATTACGAATTTCAGATATATGTTCGCATATGCATTGAAAGCCGGCAGCGGCAGTATGGTCTGGTTGCTGCTGAACTGGTATGTCATCTCGGTGTTCACGTTCAATATGCCATATTTGAAATCCTGCTTCAGCGATGCGGCAATCACCTGTATGTTCCCGTTTTCCTGCTGTACGTTGAAACGGTTGAGGTAATCGGTCCTGTTGGGAGCCAATGTCGAATGGTTGGCAATGTAGGTGTAGTTCTTCACATTCTCCAGCTTCACGTTCAGTTTTGTTCTTGTGTATGGCACCTCAATGCTTCCCTCAATGCGTGTCCTGAACTCTTTGGCAAGGTCGTTGTCCCACCAAAAGTGTTCCGAGTGGTAGTGACGGTAGTAGAACGATGGCCTGTTGTTCTTTATAAATGCCTTTGCCGCAATGTTTATATCCTTTTTCCATAACTTGAAATTCAGGTCTACACCACCGTCAATGGAGAATGAACCCAAATCGGCTCCAATGACGGCTGTTGAACCCTCGGCATGGTAGCGCAAGTGCTTACCGCGTGTACTTGACACGGCACCACCCACATACAGTGAATGCTCATTGTATGGCTTTATATATTCCTGTGGGTTGCCGGCAATGGTGTCGGGCAAACGGTAACGGTCATATCTGTGCTCGGCAAAAGCCGTGATGTTTGCAAAAGCCCATCTTCTGAACCCCTCGCATAGCGACAAGGCAACCCTGTTGTCGACAGAAAGGTCGTTGGTGTTGTCTACCGAGTCGTGTGGCAGGTAGGTGTCGGCATAATAGTTTCTTGGCAACCTGTAGTTGATGTATTCGTGGCGCAGATGTGAGATTTCGGCCGTGTGTGTCAGGCGTGCTACGTTGATGAACTCTGTTGCAATGGAATCTGCGTCGCTCCCGGCCATCGGTTTTTTGAGTATTGCCTTTGTGGAGTCCGCAGTATTTTCGTTAGCAGTCACAACTGTAGTGTCTGTGGGTACCTTCTCACGGTGATATCCCCAATTGTAGTTATGGGTGAAATACACGCTGTATACATCGTTCCTGCTCCATGTGGCATCAAGCTTCACCGGTATGTCGCCTGTTCCCATGTTGGTTCCTCCGCCATCAGTGTCTTCGGGGCGTGTTATGTAGCGGTCGTCGGTTATACCGCCGTTCTCTCTTATTTTCATCTTGTAGCGGCTTGCCAGCAGGTGATAGTTGTATCTGTCACTACGGTAGAACGAGAACAGTGAAAAATTTATTAGTGATGTCGACTGCTTGTCATATCGTCCGCGGCCATAGAGGTAGTCAAAGAGGAAACCAACACCAAAGTGCTTTCCTGCGTTTGTGGTAAAGTATGCTCTGAAACGGTCATCACCGTCTACCTTGTTGCCCGATGAGTGGTAGCTCAAGTTCGTGTAGGGCGATTTCGTGTCTGTGAATATGAACCTGTCCGGGGTAGTGTAGAAATAGTCGTATGGCTGCAGAAAATCGAATGTGGTTGTGGTAGGGCGGTTGAAATATATTCTGCTCTCTCTTGGCGTACCCATGTTGCCAAGATAGTTGTATTCGCCGTTCACGCCCTCGGTGAGGTGCCAGTTCTGGAACATGAACTGTGTGGTGTCGGCGTCAATTTCTGTCTTGTTACCGAACCGTCTGTCAATTTTCCATTGGTGTATCTCCTTTGGAACTACAAGCTGTTTTTTTGTGCTGTCCTTCGGGTTGTCCTTGAATGGACTGAATACCTCGCCATGCCCCAGTCCGCTTTCGCTGCCCGGGCTTTTCTTCAGGCTCTGTCCGTTTGCAATGACGGGCAGCGTAAGAAACAGCATGTACAGTATTCTCCTAATCATTCCGCTCCTTTAATTTACGAAACGGAGTATGAACTCCATAATCTTCAACGCCATTGCAGTCATTCCTGCAATTACAAAACCGTTGCTCTGGCCATCGACCAGGAACATTACAAAAGTTACGGCTGCTCCAATAAGGAACAGCACGTTCAGTATATATCTTATCTTGTCTACGGTTCTCATTCGTTCAATGCTTGTGTCAGTTCGTTAATGAGCTGTTCTTTCAGATCAATTGTCTTGCAGCGGAACTTGCCCTCGAATTTCTTCATCTTGCCTTTCTTGTCGAACGCATTGTCGTCGGTAATCCAATCCTCGGCAATCATCTTTATGCCGCCCTTCTCATCCTCGTCGTCATACCAGTATGTTATGCGCGAGAGGTGGAAATTGCAACTGCCATCCTCTGCAGTGAGTGTGAGGAAATAGTACATTCTGGCTCTGCTCAATACAAAGAAAGTGTTCTTGAACACGATATACTCCTCGCCCTTGATTATTGTAGTTCCCGGCTTTTCGCTATCGAAACGCTTGACAGATATTACCGTCGGCTTTACATAGCGCTTGGCAATCCATCCGTTGACTCTCTCCTCAACCTCCTTGGCTGTGAGCCCTTTGGTGGGTATGCTTGTTTCAAAAGTGACTTTGCCGTTTATGACAGGAACCTTGCCCGCCTCGTAAGCCTCGCTTATGACACTCTCTTTCTTTATCAACTGTGCTTGTACTCCGACTGTTGACAATAGTGCCACAGTTAGCATGAATATAATCTTTTTCATAACAAAACAAGTGTGCATTTTACCTTGCGAAGATAATACAAAAGTAAAAAGAATGCAAGAAAAAAGGGGCTTCTCGCGCTCTTTGGGCTGTTATAGCATGTTAAAAGCGCCTGGTCGCCTTCAAAGATGGCTGTCTGTGTAAAAATAGCTGCTTATTTTTGTGTTTTCTGTCAACCTGTATTATTTTTGCATTATAATGTGAAAAGCACAAGGCTTGTATCAATATTGAATTTGTTATGAAAGAGAAAAATACATCAAATAAATCCCTGACTCAAAAGCAGAAGAATATACTTGTTGTCGTTCTGAATCTCCTGGCTATGGCTGCAGTGGTTGCTTTGTTACCCTATCTGGCATTGCTGTGGGTCGACAGCTATACAAACCATGGCGAGACTTGTGAAGTCCCCGATGTCTGCGGCGTGCAGCTCGATGAGGCTGTCAGCGCTCTTGGAGCGGAGAAATTGGGTTATACAATTATAGAACGCCGCTACGAGGAGAATGCAGCCGAGGACGAGGTCATCATGCAGCACCCCCAGCAGGGCTCACTTGTTAAGGAAGGCCGCAAGATTGGTCTTGTCGTCAACACCTCGGTCAAGCCAAACCGTTCAGTGCCCTCAGTCATTGATAACCGTACCTATCGCGAGGCCGAGTCCCATATCCTTGCGGCAGGTTTTGTCATTAAATCGGTAGAGACCATTCCCGGCGAAAAGGATTGGGTCTATGAGTTGCGTTACAATGGCAGGTCGCTTGCCAATGGCGAGGCTATCCCACAGGGCTCGGCGCTCACAGTAGTTGTCGGCAGTGGTGAAGAGAAAGAAGATGAAACCCCAGTGTTCGATACAAATTTCGATATCTGATGCCCATGGACGATATTACCCCCGAATTGCTTGATATTGACGAGTTTGAAACGGAAGAGAGTCTCTTCCGTGAATTGCGTATTATTGCCGATAGAGGCCAGTCGCCTGTGCGCATTGACAAGTTCCTTGTCGATCATGTGGCCAATACCTCGCGCAACAAGATACAGCAGGCTGCCGATGCCGGCTCAATCTCTGTCAATGGCAAGGTTGTCAAGAGCAACTACAAGGTGAAACCCGGTGACGAGGTGATCATCACCTATAATACCCCCGCCTACGACAATAGTATTGTTCCCGAGGACATCCCGCTCGATGTCGTCTATGAGGATGACGATCTCATGGTGGTGAACAAACCCGCCGGCCTTGTAGTGCATCCGGGTTGTGGCAACACACACGGAACACTCATCAATGCCGTTGCGTGGCATTTGAAAGACAACCCTGAATTCGACCCCAATGACCCGCAGGTGGGCCTTGTGCATCGCATTGACAAGAATACCTCGGGCCTGCTTGTCGTTGCAAAGACTGCCTTTGCAAAAGCTCATTTGGGAATGCAGTTCTTCAAGAAGACGACAAAACGCACCTATAATGCAGTGGTGTGGGGCAATCTCAAGGAAGATAGCGGAACTGTTGTCGGCAATATCACGCGCAATCCCCGCAACAGGTTGCAGATGTGTGTGTCGGCCGACGAAAACATCGGTAAACATGCCGTTACCCATTACCGTGTGCTCGAGCGCTTGAGCTATGTGTCGCTTGTGGAGTGTAATCTTGAGACAGGCCGCACACACCAGATTAGGGTACATATGAAACACATCGGTCACATCCTTTTCAACGACGATGTCTATGGCGGCGATGAGATATTGAAAGGAACCAATTTCAGTAAATACAGCCAGTTCGTGCGCAACTGCTTCAAACTGTGCCCGCGTCAGGCACTCCATGCCAAGACATTGGGATTTGTGCATCCCACAACTGGTAAGGAAATGTATTTTGATTCGGAACTGCCGGCCGATTTCGTTGCAATGGTCGATGCATGGCGCCGCTATTCCAGCGCCAGCGCTGCATATCTGGAAGAATAATTGCGTTTTGTTTGCCAAATTACCAGTTCTGTAGCAAGTCAATGTGGGTGACAATGTCCTAAAATCTTAATTTGCCTGTCATTTTTCCCTTTAAACTTTGGTCGTTTATAGCGCTGCGATGAAAATCCATACCAGCCTACTTTACCGCGTACCATGGTAATGTCAAATAAAAACCGGCACCATCAAAATCACAGACGAATCCCATTCTGTTTTTGGATCAAGTGGCAGGACTGTTTGACTGTTAGTTAGACGCTCGCTCTGCGAGTGGCTAACTGAAGGAGTTCCGCACCACCCAAAAACAGAATGAAAGGATTTGGTGGCAAATAACAGCCAACCAAAGGATGTCGCTTGCGACTCGTGAGCAAAAGGCTGTTATGACTGATTTTGCCGGTGACGGGCGCTTTGGTTCTTTCACGCGATGAAAGAACATGAGAGAAAGACTTGATTTTAATCCAAGTGAACGACTAAGGTTGGAGACTGCTTTAAAATATAACGACGAGCGAAAGCGAGAATAATACGGAATGTCTATCGAGCCTAATTACTGTTGTTTTTTGCTTAGATGCTCAAATAGGATTTGTCCTAAAATACTATAGGATAAATCCCTCTTTTTCCTTTATCCCGTTTGCCGATATTTGCAAAAAGAATATTAGGACTATGAAAAGAACAGTTTTCCCAATCGTGCTTTTAGCAATGATGCAGTTGCCGCTTTTTGCGGCTTCACCCGTTTCAAGTGTAGCTTCCTCAACAGTTTATGCCGCAAATCACTCCAATATGCCGCGCATGCGTGCAATGGCAATGGATAAGTCCGATTTTAAGTTATTGCGTTCTCTGTTGAAAGAGGAGTCTTTCGATAATGGTCGTATTAAAATGATACGTATTGCCTGTATCGGAAACTATTTCACATCAAGCCAGTGTGCCGATATGCTCTCGCTCTTGAGCTTTGACTCAAATAGGTTGGAGGCTCTTGAATATATTGCGCCACGTGTCATTGACAAACATGCGTGCGATGTGATATTGGAGGAGTTTTCGTTTATTTCAAACAGAGAAAAGGCCGAGGATTTGCTTAGGGGACATAAACATCGTTGAGTTATTTTAGATAATAATATAGCTGTTACCCAGAAATGTATTTCCTCTGCGGACATGTCATCCTGACGTAAGGAAGGATCTGAAATATGTTAAACAGAGATTTTTCGGGCATACCCTCAACAACACGTCTTCGCTTTGCTCAGTATGACAGTTTAGCGTATAGGATTGATTTTTGGTCAACTTCTATATTATTGCTAAAATAAATGCACATTCGGACCGAATGTGCATTTATCGTTTTATCCTCAACTTCTCCAATTCTTCCATTGTGCCGTTGAGCACATTTATATCAACCTTCTCTTTGATTCCGGGCAAGCGCCCTTTCTCGGTGCATTGCCACATTATCCACTCGTTTTCTATTCCCGGCCCCTCCGTGTTGTAACGAGCTATCCAAAGCGGGTAACTATTGAAATGCTCATTGTTGATGTGGCGTTCGTGGAATTTCTTATAGGTGTATATGACAGGTTTTACACCATAGTGCTGCTCAATTATAGAGATGAAAGTCATCAACTCCTGTCGGTATGCAGCAGCGTCTCTTGGCTCGTCCTCAACATCTACTACCGGTGGCAGGTCGCCAGGCTCAAGCTTCACCTTGCTGATGAACATCTTGGCCTGCTTCTCGCCCGATGATGTTGTGCTGAAATAGTGATATGCACCACGTATGAAACCATGCTCCTTTGCTGCTTTCCAGTTCTTTCCGAACCGCGTGTCACTGTGGCTACTGCCTTCGGTGGCCTTTATGTATACGAAAGTTATTGGCGGCTCGCCTGGTGCGCCTTTTTTGAGTCTGTTCCAGTTTATCTCGCCCTGATGGTGCGAGATGTCAATGCCATATACCGAGTAGCCTTCGGGGATGCATGTGCTGTATATCCTGTGTCCGTTGCACTCCTTGAAACGGTAAAATGCAGGTTCTATGAATGGCTTGTAAGCGAGTGCCAGCACGCCAATTGTTATCAGCGCTGCTATTGCCACATATTTCCATGTGGCCATCACTTCTGTCTTCTTGCGTGTAGAAGATGGTCGGCGGGACGGTGTTTTCTTCCGTCCGCCGACCTCCTTTGGTTTTATTGTCTTTTTGGCGTTTGCCATCAAGTCTTCAACGTATTACTTCTGCTGCTCAAGAGCAAGAGTCTTTGTAGTCTGGTCGCAAACCTCTGTTGGGCCAAAGTACTGGATTGGGCCTGGGTATACGTAGCAAGTCTCTTTTGCCCACTGCTCTCTGTTTGCTGCAAATGTCTTGAAAGGTGCACCGTTGAGGTCAACGAGAGCCTTCTGGATAACAGGCTTCATTTCGCCGTGACGACGCTCCATGTTCATCATCATAGTGATGGGGATACCACCTGCAACCCACTCGGCAGCAGGAGCTGTTGTGTTGCGTACTGATGACATGTAACCTGTCTTGCCTGCAGCGATGAGCTGTGAAGCGTTGTAACCGAGAGCGTAGCAGTAGTCGGCATCGTAGTTCGATGGAGCTGCGCAACGGCCCTCGTAACCGAAGAAGTGGTGCTGAGCGTTGAACTTGCCAACATACTTGCCCTCTGACTTCCATGCTGCGAGCTTGTTTGAAACCATCTCCGAGAGCAACTTCTCTGTCTCGATGAGAGATACCTGAACGTTACCGTGTGGGTCGCGGTCCATTGTCAACTGGCGTGCAACACCTGCAGGGAGGCTTGCGTAAACAGCTGCGTTGTCGCTTGAGAGCTGGTCAATGATGTACTGACGCTGCTCCTCGGGAGCTACAGCGTTGTACTCCTCGCCCTTGTGAGCCAACAGGTCGTTGAGCTCGGCAATGAGAGCCTTCATTGCAGGAACGAACTCGATGAGACCCTCTGGGATGAGGACTGTACCGAAGTTGTTGCCCTCAGCAGCGCGGTCAGCAACAGCCTGTGCAATAGATGTAACGATGTTGTCAAGTGAAAGAGCCTTCTGCTCAACCTCCTCCGAGATGATACAGTAGTTAGGCTGTGTCTGCAAAGCACACTCAAGAGCGATGTGTGAAGCTGAGCGACCCATCAACTTGATGAAGTGCCAGTACTTCTGTGCCGCGTTACAGTCACGCTGGATGTTACCGATAACCTCTGAATAAACCTTACATGCAGTGTCGAAACCGAAAGATGTCTCAATGTAGGCGTTCTTCAAGTCGCCGTCGATAGTCTTTGGACAGCCGATAACCTGAACACCTGTGTTCTTTGCTGCGTAGTACTCGGCAAGCACGCAAGCGTTGGTGTTTGAGTCGTCACCACCGATGATTACCAAAGCCTTGATGCCAAGCTCCTTGATTATCTCGAGACCCTTGTCGAACTGCTCTGTCTTCTCGAGCTTTGTACGACCAGAACCGATGATGTCGAAGCCACCGGTGTTGCGGTACTCGTCCATAATCTCGGCTGTAATCTCCATATATTTGTGGTCAACAAGACCGCCGGGGCCCATGAGGAAACCATAGAGACGGCTGTCTGCGTTCAACTTCTTGATACCGTCGAACAAACCTGCGATAACGTTGTGACCGCCGGGAGCCTGTCCACCTGAAAGGATAACACCCACGTTGATTGCGGGGTACTCCTGAGCTTCGCCGCCCTTCTCGAATGTAACGATTGGCAAACCATAAGTGTTAGGGAACATGGCCTTGATTGCCTCCTGGTCTGCTACAGACTCTGTTGCAGCACCCTCACACAATTTTACAGTCCCGGTCAATGCCTGGGGAAGTTTAGGCTGGTAAGCAGCCCTTGCTATTTGCAATGCACTTTTCATATTAGATAAAATTAATTGAGAATTCTATTTATCGGCAAATTTCGCTTTTTTTTACGAGAATTGAAAGTGTTTTCTTCTTTTTAATTAAAATATGTTGTTTTTATTGGTTCTAGTTGTTAATGTCGACAGAAAATACTATCTTTACAATCAGATATTTGTCGTGCCGGTTATTGAGATACTTCGCTTTGTCCGGTATGACAAATGTTGATTGCATGTCATTCTGAACGCAGTGAAGAATCTTGCGCAGAGGGATGTGTGGTAAAATCAAAACTCAATCTAATTAAACCAAATTATTATGGCAAGTAGAAAAAATCTCAAGAAGGTGATTACATTTGTTGTTGACGAGTTGGCAACCGAGGCATTTTTCCTCTCATACGATGCGCAGGGCGATACCGACGCATGGGTGGCGTTGTTCAATAGAATCTTCAGCCTCAATAACGAGTATATAGCACGTGTGAACCACGTAGAGCCGGGCATGCCTGCAAAGAAATATTTCAACGCTCTTTGCGACTCTTTCAATGCCGATGCAAAGGCGTTGCTCGATGAGATCGTGAAACTCGCAGGCAAGTAAAAACACTGTAAAATTATATGTCAAGGCACTTTTGGGCAATTGTTTTTTGCCTCTTTGGAATATCTGTTTTGTCGGCACAAGGTGTCGACAAAACTGTTTCTCGTGCCTTGGCCGAATACTTCAAGAACTACACTTCGCCCCGCACGCAATTCAAATATTCGGCACTCGACCGCCGCAGGAACAACATTGTCGTGAACAACAAAGCGAAGAAGGTGGTCATATATGTCAATGAGGCATTTGCCGGTCAGGCCTTCACCCCCGAGGTTGTTGATAAAGTATACGAGGACGTACGTGCCATCCTGCCAAAGAAATTGCGTAAGTACAGGATTGAGGTCGTCTATAAAGGTCGTGCCATTGAGGAGCGCATCCCTAATATATACCGTAGCCGGAAGGATGTTGACGAATCTCGTCTATGGGGTAGTGTGTGCTACCATGGCGCTCCATGGGTAAAGGACGTGAGCCGTCCTTTTGACATCCCCTCGGGGCTCGATGGCCGTCACATTGCACTGTGGCAGAGTCATGGCCGATATTATTATGCCGACGGCGATTTCTGGAAATGGCAGCGTCCCTCGCTCTATTGCACTACCGAGGACTTGCTCACCCAGTCGGTTGTCGTGCCTTTCCTCATGCCCATGCTCCGGAATGCCGGTGCTCTTGTGTACACTCCGCGTGAGCGCGATTGGCAGGCGAACTGTGTGATTGTGGACAATGACATATGCGACGGAGGTAAATCGCGCTACAGTGAGAGCGAAACGCGTGACAATAAATGGAATACGCGTGCCGATGGATATGCACCGTTGAAGAGTGTCTATTACGACCGCGATGACCCTTTTGCAATGGGTTCCTCACGCTGTGCCAATACAACAAAGAATACCAAACGTCTTTCAAAAGCTGTGTGGCGTCCCGATATTCCCCAGACCGGCGAGTATGCCGTGTATGTGGCGTACGAGACGTTCGATAATTCAGTGCCCGATGCCTCGTACACCGTGCGTCATTCCGGTGGCGAAACCACATTGCAGGTGAACCAGACAATGGGTGGCGGCACATGGGTGTATCTTGGAACATTCCATTTCAACAAAGGTAGCAACAAGGAACAGGGTGTTGTGCTTACCAACTACAGCCGCCACACAGGCGTGGTCAGTGCCGACGCTGTTCGTTTTGGCGGTGGAATGGGCAATGTAGCCCGTGGCCCCCAGGAGCAGACGAGTGGCTTGCCACGTTACCTCGAGGGCGCACGCTATAATTTGCAGACCGGCGGCTTCCCTTATGAGGTTTATTCAGTGTATAATGGCGAGGCCGACTATCGCGATGATATTGTCTGTCGACCATCTGCTGTCAACTATCTCTCAGGTGGTTCGGTGTTCAACCCCGATACCACCGGCCTTAACGTGCCGCTTGAACTCTCTTTTGGTTTTCATTCCGATGCCGGTGTCTCTGTTGCTGACAGTGTGATTGGTTCTTTGGGTGTTGTCACCACAGAGTTCAATGGCGATACTCTCGAGACAGGACGTTCGCGTCAAATGTCGCGCGATGTCGTTTCTTTCCTGCTCAATAGCGTGCAGGACGATCTCTCGGCGCGTTATGGCAAACGCTGGCCGGTGCGCGGTATTCTCGACCGCAACTATGGCGAGACGCGTGTTCCTTACATCCCGTCTGTCATCTTCGAGTCGTTGTCGCATCAGAATTTCATGGATATGGTATATGCCCACGACCCCGATTTCAAATTTACCATTGCACGTTCGGTCTATAAGGCGCTTCTCAAGCATTTGTGCTACATGCGTGGTTGTGAATATGTTGTCCAACCGTTGCCCGTGAGCCATTTTGCCATGTCAATGTCAAAGAATGACAAGGAGGTATTGCTCTCGTGGCGTCCGGTCGAGGATGCGCTTGAACCGACGGCTACTCCGGATAGGTATGTTGTGTATAAAAGCATCAATGGCGCCGGGTTCGACAATGGAACCGTTGTCAATGCGTTGCATTGTGCCGTTCCTGTAGAAAAAGGTGTCATGTATAGTTTCAAGGTTGCGGCGCTCAATGACGGTGGTTGCAGCTTGCCATCGGAGGAACTTACGCTGTATATTGCCAAGGAAGAAACGGCCAGGGTGCTGGTTGTCAATGGCTTCCATCGCTTGAGCGGTCCCGATACCCTTTTCACTGACAAGCGCATAGGTTTCGATATGGATGCCGATCCCGGTGTCCCTTATATGCGTACTCCCGAATATTGTGGTCGTCAGCTCGATTTTATGCGCGAGAATATCAACGTCGACGCTGGCTTGGGATTGAGTGGCAGTGAATACGAAGGTATGCTCATTGCGGGTAATACATTCAACTATCCACGCATTCATGGCGATGCATTGGCTTCCAATGATATAAGTTTCCTCTCATGCGGTAGCGAGGCAGTGATTGACGGCATTGTCGATTTGTCCTCATATGCAGTGGTGGACCTCATTCTTGGTGCCGAAAAACAGGGTGGCGATGGTTCTCTATTGCATTATAATGCTCCTTACAAGACATTCCCCGTGGTTCTGCAGGAGAAACTGGCGGCATATTGCCATGCCGGTGGCCGTCTTTTTGTCAGTGGTGCATTTATTGCAAGCGATATGCAGGGTAGTGAAGCCGACAAGCAATTTATCCGTGATTTGCTGCGTTTCGATTATGGCGGCTCGGTTACCGATGTTGCCGACGATGTTGTCGCCGGTTCCGGGTTGCGTCTCACGGTCGATCGTGGTGTCAACGAACGCTGTTATGCTGTTTCCCGCCCCGATATTCTTATTCCAATCAACGAGGCCTTTGTCTCTTTTGTCTTCGATGGCTGCAAGGAGAGCGCCGGTGTTGCCTACTCGGGCGATACTTATCGCGTGCTTTCTACAAGCTTTCCTTTTGAAGCAGTGCAAAATAGTACCCAACGTGCTAAACTAATGGGTGCAGTTATGCGTTTCTTGTTAAAGTGAAAACTGAAAGGTGAAAAGTGAAAACAGAAAAGCAATAATATAGCAGTTGACCCCGGCGCCCCCTGTCATACTGAGCGCAGAACAGAGATTTTTCGGGCATACCCTCAACAACACGTCTTCGCTTTGCTCGCTTACTCGCAGCTTTCCCGCTTTAACCGCACTTTGTGCGCTTGAACCTGCTTTGAGGCGACCTTGTCGCACTCCTTTGTAAACCTAAAGGTTCAGTCGTCGCAAACAACGCTCGCCCGCGTTGTCTTTGCGTGTGTGAGCAAGCTCCCACCCACTCGTTTGCACAAGCTTTCCGTTTTTCCGTTTTCACCTTTCCGTTTTGACAACGTCAACTTATTCGCATCCCACACGGCATCACCTTCAGCGATGCTACGTGTGACTAACTGCTGTTGACGTTGTCGATGCCTATCGGCATTCCCCATTCCTGCTACGCGCGTACATATATAATATATAAATCGTGCATTTCTATGCTTGTTTAAAAATGTTAAAAACTAAAATCATTTTAAAACTATCCCATTGCGTGCATTTTGTACAATTTGACTAACTTTTTGTAAAAACAAACGCTACTGTGTTAAATGATGGTAGATGTTGCTGATAATCAATATTATATGGTTGTTTTTGGTGCGTAAAAACTGCAAAAAGTCTTTTTAAAAGCTGCTGAAAACTAATTGCACATTATGAATAACAATGAGCAAAAAGTGGGTAAAATTGCCGTTTTGATAAAAAAATAACACTTTTGTTGAAAAAAAGTGCTTAAATTATTTTAACGGTTATGCAAAAATTTGTACATTCGCGCCATTCATTCCCTTTGGTTGGGGAGTGGAGTTTACAAAAAGACACAATTTCATTATTATTATTAACTTAAATTCATTATTATGAAAAGAGTGCTATTTCTATTGACCTTTATCTTTATGGGTATAGGTATGGCAACAGCTCAGACCGCAACCATCACGGGTAAAGTTTACTCGGAGGCGGACGGAGAGCCTGTTTTCGGAGCCTCTGTATTCGTAGTCGGTACTTCTGTAGGTGCCGGTACAGATATGGACGGTAATTTTACAATTGAAAATGTGCCTGCAACTGCTACAACTCTTCGTGTATCATATGTTGGTATGACAACACAGGAGGTGAAGATTCTCCGCGACAAGCCAATGAAGATTGTGCTTGTAGAAGACGGTGTAACTCTCGACGACGTTGTGGTTGTTGCTTACGGTACAGCAAAGAAGTCGGCGTTTACCGGTTCGGCAGCAGTAGTAAAGTCTGAGGAGATTGGCAAGATCCAGACCTCAAATGCTGCAAATGCCCTCACAGGTAAGATGGCCGGTGTGCAGTTGACAAACGCATCAGGTCAGCCTGGTGCAACAAGTCCAACTATCCGCGTACGTGGTATTACCTCAATCAACGCCGGTAACGCTCCTTTGGTTGTTGTCGACGGTGTTCCTTATGAGGGTGATATGAACAGTATCAGCACGCAGGATATCGAGTCAATGACAGTGTTGAAGGATGCCGCTTCTAACGCGCTTTACGGTGCACGTGGTGCCAACGGTGTCATCATGATTACTACAAAGAAGGGTCAGAGCGGTTCAGCTCGCGTGTCTTTTGATGCAAAGTGGGGTTCTAACTCTCGTGCACAGCGCGATTACAACTACATCACAGACCCAGCTCAGTACTACGAGGTTTACTACCAGGCATTGAAGAACTATTATATGAGCGGCGGCAAGAGCGAGTACGAGGCTCACGTTGCAGCTAACCAGGGCCTTATCAGTGGTACTACAGGTTTGGCATATAACGTATTCTCAGTTCCCGAAGGTCAGTATATGATTGGTGAGAATGGTAAGTTGAACCCTAACGCAACACTTGGTAACGTTGTTGAATACAATGGCCAGGAGTTCTACCTCACTCCCGATGACTACATGGGTGAGGCATACAAGAACAGCTTCCGTCAGGAGTACAACCTCAATGTTTCTGCCGGTAACGACAAGGCTTCTTTCTATGCATCTGTAAACTACCTCGACAATGAGGGTATCACAGCAAACTCTGATTATGAGCGTTTGGCAGGTCGTATCAAGGCTGATTACAAGGTGAAGAACTGGTTGAAGGTTGGTGCTAATGCTGCCTACACTCACTCTGAGGCAAACTCACTTGGCGAGGACGGTTCATCTGGTTCATCTGGTAACATCTTTGCTTATGCTACTCAGGTAGCTCCTATCTATCCTCTTTACTTGCGTGATGGCAAGGGTAACATCATTAAAGATGAGAGAGGCATGGAGCGTTATGACTATGGTGATGGCGAGAATGCCGGTCTTGAGCGTCCATTCCTCCCCGGTGGTAACCCTTACTCTTCAAACTTGCTTGATGTAAACAATTCAGAGGGTAACGCATTGAATGCAAATGCATTTGCCGAGGTGACTTTCCTCAAGAACTTCAAGTTCCTTTGGACAAGCAGCGTTGATTTGACAGAGCGTCGTGGTACATCTACAACAAACCCATACTATGGTTCATACGCAAGCTCTAACGGTATCGTTAGCAAGAGCCACTCACGTAACTTTGCTACAACACACCAGCAGATCCTTACATGGGAGCAGTCATTCGGTAGCAACAACTTCAATGTAATGGCCGGTCACGAGTATTTCCGTAACAAGTACTACTATCTCTATGCAAGCCGCAGTAACCAGTTCGATCCTTCTAACTCAGAACTTGCAGGTGCAATCACAGAGAGCGGTAGCAACTCTTATGTGAACGATTACAACACCGAGGGTTTCTTGGGTCGTATCATGTACGATTACGATAACAGATATTATCTGCAGGCTTCTTATCGCCGTGATGGTTCTTCACGTTTCCACCCGGATAACCGTTGGGGTAACTTCTGGTCAGCATCTTTTGCTTGGGACATCGCCAACGAGAACTGGTTCAATGCAAGTTGGGTTAACATGTTGAAGTTCAAGGCTTCTTATGGTGAGCAGGGTAACGACCAGATTGGTAACTACCTCTATACAAACTATTATGAAATTGTAAACTCAGCCGGTCATCCTGGTGCTGTGTTCGTTTCAAAGGGTAACAAGGATATCACTTGGGAGACACAAGGCAACTTCAATGCCGGTATCGACTTCGAGTTGTTCCGTGGCCGTTTGAGCGGTACTGTTGACTACTTCTATCGTATGACATCAGACCAGCTTTTCTTCTTCCCCGTTTCACCTTCTTTGGGTTACACCGGTTACTATGCAAACATTGGTGACATGGCCAACAATGGTGTTGAGGTTGACTTGAAGGCTACTCCTGTGAAGACAAAGAATTTTGAATGGAATATCAACTTGAATTTCACAAGCTATAAGAACAAGATTACCCGTCTCCCCGAGGAGCGTAAGACTATGGAGGTTGATGGTGTTCACGGTTTCTCAAGCGGTAGCTACTTCTATGGTGAGGGTCAGCCTATCTACACACTCCACATGAAGGATTATGCAGGTGTTAACGAGAATGGTGAGTCTACATGGTGGAGAAATCCTCGTCAGCAAGTTGATGAAAAAGGTAATAAACTTTGGGTGACTACAACAGATGAAACTGGTAGAACAGTAGAGAAGCTCGATGAGAAGGGTAACAAGATACCTCTTATGGAAGATGGCAAGCAGAAAACTACCAACTACTCAGATGCAGACTACTATCTCTGTGGCACAACATTGCCTAAAGCATACGGTGGTTTCGGTACTTCATTGACATGGGGTGGTTTCGACTTCTCAATTGACTTCGCTTACCAGATTGGTGGTCAGGTTTATGATGGCGACTACGCTGCAATGATGGCATCTCCTACATCTGAATCTCGTGGTACAAACATCCACGCTGATATCTACAATTCTTGGACTGCTACAAACAAGACAAATATTCCACGCTTCCAGTATAATGATGAGTACGCTGCGGCAAATTCAACACGCTTCTTGACTGACGCTTCATACTTGAGCCTCCAGAATATCAACATTGGTTACACATTGCCAAGAACATTTACAAAGAAGATGGGTATTGAGAAATTCCGCATCTATGCTGCTGCTGACAACATCTGGTACTGGTCACAGCGCCAGGGCCTCGACCCACGCCAGAGCATCAGCGGTGGTTCAACAGCATCTTACTACTCACCAATCCGCACAATCTCAGGCGGTGTTACATTGACATTCTAATTTAAAACAGAGTATTATGAAATTTAATATAACAAAATTATTTGCGGGTGTTCTCTGTGCAACGTCAATGTTTTCAATGACAAGTTGCCTTGACGAGACATTCCCAACAAGTGCTGCATTGGAAAATCAGGTGCAGGAAGCCGGTGCCAAAGGTACTGAGGCTCTTATGTGGGCCATGCCGGCATTTTTGAATAACTTCAACACTCAGGGTAGTGAAGCTCACTACGATTGGGGTTATGGCGCTATTATGCACATCCGTGACGTTATGACAGGCGATATGACTGTTGTAGCAAGTAGCTACGATTGGTTCTCACCTTGGGCTCAATGTACCGGTATTGGCGAGAATACAGCACGTGCACAGTTCATTTGGAACTACTACTATAAGTTCATCAAAACTGCCAACAGCTTCTTGACAACAGTGGATACAGCATCTGTTTCTACTGAGGCAGAACTTGGTATGATTGGTGTTGCGCATGCTTACCGCGCACTTGCATATCTTGATGCAGCGCAGATGTTCGAGTTCTTGCCTAATGAAAAACTTGATACAATCAATCTTGCGGGCAATAATGTTCATCGTCTCACTATCCCCATTATTACAGAGAATACAACTGAGCTGGAAGCACGCAATAACCCACGTGCGACACGTGAGGATATGGCTGAGTTTATTCTTGCCGACCTTGATGCAGCTGAGGCGCTCATTAGCAAACACAAGATTTCAAGTAAGTCTATTCCTCACCTCGATGTAGTGTATGGCTTGAAGGCTCGTTTCTATATGTGGTTGGCCGACTATGAGAATGCCAAGAAGTATGCTCGTCTTGCTATTGACAACAATACAGGTGGTGTGATGACACGCGAGGATTGTTTGAGCACAACATCGGGCTTCAATGATCCAGCCAAGTGGATGTGGGCTTCAACAACTCAGAAAGAGGATGACGTTGTAAGTACCGGTATCATCAACTGGGCTTCATGGATGTGTCCTGAGGCACAGTATGGTTACAGCGCTGCCGGCGCAACATCTATGATTGATGCAATGATGTACCACCGTATTAAGGATACCGATTTCCGTAAGCTTATGTACAAGGCGCCTGAGGACGGCGAGCTCGTTGGCAAGGAGGTGTTTATTGATAAGGAGTTTGCTGCGAACTTGCCAGAGTATGCAATGGTTAAATTCCGTCCAAATGCGGGTAATACACAGGAGTATTCTGTAGGTTCTTCAACATCATTCCCATTGATGCGTATCGAGGAAATGTATTTCATTGAGGCAGAGGCTGCCGAGCACATTGCTCCAGGTACCGGTGCTGAGTTGTTGAAGGACTTTATGACAACTTATCGCGATGAGAAGTATGTGTTTGGCGTAGGTGTTGATGCAATCGACGAAATCGTATTCCAGAAGCGTGTTGAACTCTTGGGTGAGGGTGTTTCATTCTTTGACTACAAACGCTTGGATATGGACGTTACTCGCAATTACGAAGGTACAAATGTGGATTCTAAGCGTGCTTTCAATACAATTGGTCGTCCTGCTTGGATGAACTTCTGTATCGTTATCACCGAGAAGAATAACAACGCAGCTTTGAAGGGATTTGAGAATGACGACCCTTCTGGTTTGTATAAATAATCATATAAGAAAGCGATTATGAAAAAAATATTCAAAAATAGTTTTATGGCGCTTGCTGTACTTGCACTGGGTTTCAGTGCATGTACAGAGCAGGTGGAATACACTCCTGCTAATGTTCCTACCAATGACCAGGTGTACTTCTCAAAGAACAATGGCGCTCAGGTAGATATTGCATTGGACGCAGAGTCATTTGAAATCCTGGTAAGTCGTATTGCTACCGGTAAAAACGCTTTAGTTCCGGTGACTGTTACAGCTGATAGTCTTGCTCAGGCGTGGTTTGAATTCCCCGAGTTTGTAGAATTTGCCGATTCAATGCAGACTGCTGTATATACAGTTGCAGTAAAGGATAGCGTAGAGTTTGAGTATGATAAATTTGCTGCGGTTTCATTGACTCTTGCTCCCGAATACACAACTCCTTACGGTGATGCTACATACAGTTTCAAAGCAGGTGTTCCTGCACCTTGGAGTGAGTGGGAGGAAATGAGCGGTGTTTATAACTTTGCATTGTATGTAAGTGGTTCTTACCCAATCCCAGTTTTGTACAGAGAGCATATGCTTGATGAAACAAGAGCTCAGTTCTTGTTGGGTACTACAGCAATTGGTACTTTGAGTAATATTACTATTGAATACAACAAGGCAACCGGTATGTGTCAGGTTCCAGCAGGACAAGCTTTCTTGACCAATGCAACTTATGGCCCTGTGTTTGTTACAGACCTTGTGAACTATCCGTTTGTTATAAAGGATGATGATGGCAACCCCATTGAGATGACTTACGAGGATTATCCTTGTACTTATGATGCAGAAACAGGTCTCTTTACATTGAACCTTATCTATTATGTTGATGCAAGGTTGGGTTCTGCAGCGAGCGGTTACTTTATGTTTGGTGCGGAGACTGTGCAGCTCGATGGCTTTACTCAGTATGACTATAGCCTTACAATAAATCACGTTGGTAACTTTGTTGATAACGCAGGCATCAACAATGCCGTAATCAATGTTGCCAAGGGTGCCGATGTATCGCAGTATCTTATGACTGTTATCAGCGCTGATGAGGATGCAAATTCTGCAATTCAGGGTATGCTTGCGGGTACAGTTCCTTGCGATACTTTGACAGAGAGCGGTTATTATGCTTATCCCATCGCAGCAAGTGGTAACTACACTGCTCTTGCAATCTCATTTGATGCGGAGAAGAAACCGGTTGAGGCTTTCTCAACAGACTTTGAGTTCTGGGTGGCTGGTGATAGCAACCCATGGGAGTCACTTGGCTATGCAATGTACACGGATGATATTATGGCCGGTTTCTTGAAAGAGCCTGCTAATTATAGCTATCGTGTAGAAGTGCTTGCAAACAAGGAAATCCCAGGCTTGTATAGAGTTATGAATCCAGCTGCATTCTTTGGTGCTGATACTTCTAAAGATTATTATATTGAGATTGATGCAACAGATCCAGAAGGTGTATGGATTGAGGGTCTCTTTGAAATTGGTCTTGATTTAGGTGCAGGTGCAATGAGCGTTACATCTAATGCATGGTACGAAGTGGCAACCTCTGAGGATGGTGCAACAAAAGAGGATGCTAAGGTAGCCGGTCTTTGTGGTATTTTTGCAGACAATGTAATCACTTTCCCAAATCAGGGCCTTGTGATTGCAATGGGTGGTAAACCATATAGTTATGGTAATATGAATGGTGCATTCAAACTTGACTTGGCTGATATAACAGCAACTCCTGATGAAGAATCTAATGCTCCTGCGGCAAGAATGTTTAATGCAGAGATTAAATCTAGTAAGCCAAGTTTTGGTGGTTTCAAGAAGATTGATAACTCATTCCATACAGTTACATTGGCTGACTAATTGATATAAATAATATATCATACTATGCAACGGGGGTGACCCAAAAGTAAAAAGGGTCGCCCTCTTATTTTCTTTTATCTCATTTGCGCTCTGAAGCAAGATAAATTGTAAAAATATAGCTATTCCTTTGATAAACATTGGAATAGCTATTGTTCGTTTGGGGAAATTTTAT
>JAZREN010000025.1:0-9471 GCA_045660825.1 Bacteroidaceae bacterium | reverse complement strand
AGCCACAGATAGAGGCGGCCAAAGAGCAGGGCAATGTCCCCTCGCTTGGCACCGTGTATTTTACGCAGTGCCACTTCCTTCTGTCGTGAGCGGGTGTCGAGGGCAATGGTGCTCCAGATTCCCATAAAGCAGATTAAGGCGCAGATGGCAGAGAGAATCCAGGCACCACGCTGCAGGTTGAGGAGTGCTTGGAATTCCTCGGTAAGTGTGTCGCGCAGGTTGAGTACGGTTTCTCGCAAGGGAAGCGGATTGATGCGGCGCATCTCGTCCTTCAGCTGTTGCATCACTTCGCGGTACATGCCCTCTTCGGGTTCAATGATAAATTGACCAAAAAGTCCATAGGGATTCTGACGGAAGATGGCAAGATTATGGGATGAGAAGTGCTGGTGATTGTAAGGCAGCGTCGCAAACGTACCGCCAACGGGCCATACCTCATAATCATCGTTCCATCCGAGGTAAAGAGTGAGCGTTCCGTTTTTGATTACGCCTAAGGAGTCAAACGCAGTGTAGAGCGCCTCGTTGAGCACGATGCATTCTTTTCGTTGGTCCTCGGGCACGAACCATTTGATGGGGCGTTGCCAAAAGTCGAAGAAGGCGGTGTCGGTCAGGAAGTAGGTCTCGAAATGAGTAGTACCAAGCGCCTCTTTAGCACCAGGCGTTTCTCTAGTCTCTTTGAACGACATGTGCATCCTGGAATGTTCGATGGCACGCTTGATACCTTTGCGGGGTATCTGCAAGTATTCTTTCAGCGCCACAAAGTCGTCGGCATGGGAGGGGTCTATGTTAAGGCATCCTTGATAGTGGTCGTCATTTTCGGGAATGTTCATTTGCTCTTTTACTAAGCCAATGAATTGCGAGAAGGCCAGTGCACCCGAAAGGAAGACAAAGCTGACCACCAGCTGAATGCCCAGCATCGTATTGCGCAAGGAGTGCCCCGCATTACGGTGTAATCCTGCCGCCAAGTTGGTGTTTGACTTGCGGATGCGAAGGAGTGCCACCCACACGATAAAGGCGCTCAGCAATGCCACGACGCAGAAGACCTGCAGAATCGTAGCGTTCTGACCATACACCACCCAGCCAAGGACGTCAAACATTGTCTTGAAGTGCACTTCCACAAAGTTGGCCAACCAACTCATCAACACCAAAGCAACTGCCAATGCGAGGGCAAGGACAAGAGATACCTCCGTCAGGAAGAGTCCATACAGACTCCACTTTGATGCACCGTGTACCATGCGGAGCATTACCTCGCGTCGGCGCATCTGGAAGAGTTGCAACTGCATCTTGAGGAAACCCACAAGAGCTGCAAGCAGTACCATGGAACTGATGACGTAAACAATGGTGCGCACTAACAGTACAGAGCCATTCAGACGCTTATTCACCTCGCTCATTGACTCCACCTTTGCTTTCAGTCCCAAGGGTTGGAGACGGAGGTTTGCTGCCTGCTCCAGGTCTTTTGCGGTGTAGCCTTCCTGCAGCAGCACCTCGTATTTCGTGGCGTAAAAGCGCTCTACTGCTTTATGCTCACTACCTTTCATACAATAGAAAGCCCAATTTCTGATAACGTCATTAGTGGACATCGTTTTCACAACATCAGTCACTGTGTAGGTGTCTATAACTACGCGCTCTTCCTCAACATTAAAATACTCATAGTGAATCTTAATGCCCACAGGATTCTTGTCGCCGAAGATGAATTTCGCCTGCGTTTCGCTCAATATCGCTTCGTCATTATTCAGCACAGGAATCTTCTCGCCCGTCAGTGCCGAACGCGCTCCGCGGAAGTTAAGGTATTCGGGCATCGTGTGACTAAACGTCAAGTCCATCGTTCTTTCCGTAGAGTCGGGAAATTCTATTATGATTTGAGACGAGCCAGGCTGGTCGTCCACGTAGAACAGTTTTTCCACGCCCACCATACCTCCGCCAGAGGTCAGCGCCGTGTGAATATCTTCTTTGATTCTGATTTGCCGCGTATTGAAAGCAACACTCCCGTCCTCGGGATTGGGGGCAATGTCTTCATGATAGAGCTTGACGAACGACATTTCGTAAGTGCGGTCGAAGTAAGGTTCGTCACAAATGGCGGGATTGCCCAAGTGCATCAGCACGAAATGCGTAGCCGCCAACGTGACCATGCCCACAGCAAGGGCAAGAATACTAATCGCATTCTGCAATTTGTATTTCAGCAGATTGCGGAGGGAGATTTTGAGGGTGTGGAGGAACATAGATTTGAAAGGTGAACGGTTAAAGGTGAACGGTTAAAGAACCGCCCGGGTTAATATCCCGCATGGCAGTTGTACTCTGTTATCTGTTATCCGTACTCTAAATTTACTCCTTCGCAATCATCTCCGCAGGGTTCTGCCTCATCACGGTGCGGACGTGGAGGGAGACGACGAGGAGGATGACGAGCGAAGTAAGAATGATGCTGAGGAGTATGGGCATGACCGGGGAGATACTTGCTTGGTTGCCGAAGTCCTTCAAGAATTGATTGAAGAGAATGCCTGCAGGGATTGTAATGACGCTTGCCACTCCTATGAGCCACAGGTAGAGGCGACCGAAAAGCAGAGCAATATCTCCTCGCTTGGCGCCGTGAATCTTGCGTAGCGCTACTTCTTTTTGTCGTGAGCGCGTGTCAAGGGCGATAGTGCTCCAGATTCCCATAAAGCAGATTAAGGCGCAGATGGCGGAGAGTATCCAGGCACCGCGTTGGAAGTTTTCTAATGCAGAGAGTTCTTGAGTATATTTTTCGCGCAGATTGGACACCGTGTGTTCCAGCGGTAATGGATTGATGCGGTGCATCGTTTCTTCCATTTGTTCCATAACCTCGTGGAATTTGCCTTCTTCGGGTTCAATGATATATTCTACCCCGAAATTTTCGGGGCATTCCTGTATCATCGCACATTCCCATTTCTCGTGATCTTTTGTCTCATTCTTATAGGGCAGTGTGGCATAGGTTCCGCCGATGGGTAAAGTGGAGGAGTACTTTGGAGTTAAGGTGCCCGATTTGATAACTCCTAAGGAATCCAACTCGGCATACAATTTTTCACTCAGCAAGATGCACTCTTGTCGTTGTTCCTTGGGTACAAACCATTTGATGGGGCGTTGCCAAAAGTCGAAGTAGGCGGTGTCGGTTAAATAATGCACCAGGAAGTTCTGGCGATTCAGCGCCTCTTTTGCTCCAGGGGTTTCCATATATTCTTGAAACGTGGTGAAGATTTCGTTATTCTTAATGGCGCGCTTGACATATTGAGGATGGGTTTGCAGGTATTCTTCAAAAAGCTTGCAATCCTCTAAGTCGTAGGGGCGAATCTGAATGCATTCGGCATAATGGTCGTCGTTGTCGGGAATGTTTAATTGGTCCTTGATGTATCCCATGAGTTGCGAGAACATCAATGAACCCGTAATGAATACCATACACACCACCAACTGTATTCCCAACATCGTGTTGCGCAAAGCGTGGTGGGCATTGCGACGCATACCTGCCGCCAATCCTCGGTTGGCTTTGCGTATGCGGTGTAATGTAATCCACACGATGACGGCACAGAGCAAAACAACACTACCATAAATCCAAAGCATCGTTTCATACTGTCCGTACACCACCCATCCCCATGCGTCAAACATGACATGCAGGTATTGCTCCGAATAATTTGCTAACCATGACATCAGAATCATAGCCACCGCTAACGCACCTGTTAGCGTTATCATTACTTCAGTCAGGAACAAGGCAAACAGACTCTTTGCCGAAGCGCCATGCACCATGCGGAGCGCTACTTCGCGTCGGCGCATTTGGAAGAGTTGGATTTGCATTTTCAAGAAACCCACAAGGGCAGCCAGCAATACCATGGAACTGATGAGATAGACAATCGTGCGCATCAGCATCAATTCCCGGTTTAGCTCCTTCAATACATCGTCAAGGAGGCTCACCTTTGCCTGCAAACCCAAAGGCGCAAGTCTTCTGTTCGCCTCTGCCTCCAATTCTTTCACGGAGTATCCTTCCTGCAACAGAATTTCGTAGTCGGTATCTATGGCTTTCCATTCGAAAGATACATCCTTCCAATCCCCACAGAGGTAGGTTTGGTCCGTCGTAACATCTGTTTGCGTCAGGGTGCGATAAACGTCCCTCACCGTGTAAGTGGCAGAATAGGCAATGTAGTCAGCGCCCATTTCTCTAACCACAATCTTGGTGCCTATGGGATTATCGTCGCCACAGATTCGTTTTGCCTGCGTTTCGCTCAACACTGCTTCGCCATAGTTCAGCACTGGAATCTTTTCGCCCGTCAGTGCCGAGCGGATGCCACGAAAATTCAGATACTCAGGAAGGGTATTGCTATGAGCAAGGTCCATGCTTCGTTCCGTAGAATCTGCTAAAATCAAGGTGACTTTTTGAAGGTAGTAATTACCATCGGCATAGAATAGTTTTTCCACCCCAGCCATGCCCCCACCCGAAGTAAGGGCAGCATGAATTTCATCGTTAATTGTAATACGATTTTGATTGGACAGCACATCATCAGCCACCTGCTCTTCAGTCGCACTTTTTGCGAAACTCATTTCATACAGACGGTCGTAATAAGGTTCGTCACAAACCGCAGGCGGAGCATAATGGCTCAGCACAAAGTGCGTAGCCGCCAGCGTGACCATGCCCACAGCAAGGGCAAGAATACTGATGGCATTCTGCAACTTGTATTTCAGCAGATTGCGGAGGGAGATTTTTAGGGTGTGGGATAGCATAGTTTTGAAAGGAGGGGTAATTGAGGTGAAGTTATATAAAAAGTTTAGACTCTTCGTTTTTTTGGAGTTTTGAAAGTTTAGTTGTAACTTCGCAAACAATATAAATTACAGTCTCTTATGTCTGAGTTAATTTTAGACAATGATACATCCTTGTCCATTGAGTTTATTTACGATTCAATTACTAACGATGGATTTTCAAAGCAAACTATAGAGTTGATAGATAATTATGCTAAACTGATACTAAATGGAAAAGTCAACCTTAATCAATTTAATCAACAAGAGCATGCAGGACTCTGCTGTGCAGGTGAGGTGCTCATTGGGGCGTACATCGTGTGCTGTTACGCGCAAGCAAGCCTTAGAACAAGTGCAAATGCTGGAGCAAGCCAAACAAGCGTATCTAACTGGAAAATAGACGAAGCACAAGAAACATTAGTTCAACAATGGGCTGAGGCTAAGCAGTTATGGTTTGCTAATGCAGAGGCTGATATTGAATTGGAGTATGGTTCAAAGATAGCTCAAGGAGCTGAGGCGAAAGTCTATTATAAGCAGGGTGATACTTCTGTTATTAAGATGCGTACTTCCATTTATGCAACTTTGGGCAGAGCCTTAGAATCTATAGTACTTCATAACGCCTTGTTTCCTGAAACTGCGATGAAGTTGATTGGTTTTACTCGTGATGCGAATGAACTATTTCGCTCAATCAATACTCAACCTTACATCAGTTGTCAGCGGTTGGCAACGAAGCAAGAAATTGACGACATGGTGGCTATTAAAGGATTTACCGACAATGGTGATGGAAGGGGTGTCAATTATATTGGTGAACGTTTACATCTTGAGGACATGCACCCTGCTAATGTTTTTATAGATACCATATCAAACAATCCGGTATGTATTGATTGTATTGTTAAGCTCATCAGAAAGTAACTTTAATTCAATGAAGTACTTGAATCAATTTCACAAAGAATCAGCGGAACGGAAGATGCTGAAAATTGCCGAATCTATGAAGTCGCCCATGAACTCTACCGAGGCTGCCGCTTATATGAAAGCGAACTTCGAAAAGGCGAAAAGTATGTAAGCATTGTTTTTTCGAGGGTAGTTAAATTGTTTTCTTTGTGGTAGATGTAAATATTTGATTAAAATAACTAATAACTTTATTTACTCCTCCTCCGCGTATGCAGAGGGGGAGTTTTTTTGCTTTTGCCCCTGTAGGGCGCACCATTCGGGACGTTATCCACCCAGGATGTCGGATCACATTGTTCGCCTTGCCCTGGGCTGGGTGCTTTTGGGCTTTCAGCCCGAATGCTTGTGCGCTTGGAGAGTCAAGGTCTCTAAGGTTTTTAAAGTCTTAAAGGTCGCGCGTGGGAACAGCAGTGAGTTTGGAGAGATAGTCAGCATGGTCTTTCTCCTTTCATACATCATTCCTTCGCAATCATCTCCGCAGGCCGTACGCGCAGTACTTGGTGGAGGTGGTAACCAACGATGAGGAGGATGACAAGAGCGGTGATGAGGAGGGCACCAATGATGGGGAATGTCGGAGAGAGGCGCTCTGCCATACCATTGATGAAACCGTTTCTTGCCCAGTCTTTCAGGAGGGTGTTGAAGAGGACGATGAGGGGCGTGCTGACGATGGCGGCGATGCCGATGAGCCACAGGTAGAGACGTCCGAAGAGCAGGATGATGTCTCCTCGCTTAGCGCCGTGAATCTTGCGCAGCGCCACCTCCTTCTGTCGCGAACGGGTGTCGAGGGCAATAGTGCTCCAAATGCCCATGAGGCAGATGACGAGGCAGATGCCGGAGAGTATCCACGAGGCATCGCGCATGATTTCGATGAAGAAGATTTCGTCGTCGAGCGCATCGCGCAGATTGGTCACACGTGGCTCCAAGGGTTTGGGATTGATGCGTTGTAGAACTTCGGTGAGTTCGGCAAAGACGCGGTCGTAAGCACCCTCTTTGGGTTGGACAATAACCTCGGTCACCTCCTCGTCGCGCCAGTTTCCCAAGTGTACCACTTTGTACTTTTGCGTAATGCGGGTGTTATCAGTATAGGGCCAAGTGGAGAACGTACCACCGATACGCAGGGGTTCTTTTTCAATAGGCAGGAACCAACCATTGGCATTGAAGCCGTATCTTTCCATCATGGCATAGAGCGAGTCGCTCATCAGGATGCAATCGTGGCGCTCCCCTGGGGGAAGCATCCAGTTGATGGATATGTTCAAAAAGTCGAAGATGGCGGTGTCGCTCACCATGCTCTCTTGAATAAAGACAGTTCCCTGTTCTTCGTTAGCCACGGAATCTTCCTGAATTTCCTTTGACTGGAGAAAGTCTTGATTCATGGGGATGAAGCGCTCTATGCCCTGCGCCTCTGTGCGCAAGTATTCCAGAAGTTTGGGTGAGTCCAAATCACTTTCGTAGGGGCGTACCACGATGCACTCCTTGTAGAAGTCATCATTCTCCGGCACATTCATTTCCTTCAATGCCAATTCGCTGAAATGCGTCAAGGCAAGGCTTCCGCCCACAAAGAGGATGCAGATAGCAATCTGTATGCCCAGCATCGTGTTGCGCAGGGCATGCCCACGGCTACGGTGCAACTGCATCGTCATGCTTTGGCGTTGGCGCATCATGGTGCGGACGGTGAGCCACACGACGAAGAAACTGATGAGCACAACAGCCAAAAGTATCACCGCCACACTTTCGTAAACTCCCTCGATGTGCCACCCAAATTCGTTAAGATAGGGCGTGAGCGAGGCATTGGCGAAGTCGATGAGTAAGGTGGCAAGAATGCCTGCCACGATGCCTGTAAACACGAAGGTGAAGAGTGTTTCGCAGGCAAAGAGGCGGAAGATGCTGCGACGCGTAGCGCCGTGCACACGTCGCAAAGCCACCTCGCGCTGACGCATACGGAAGAGTTGCAACTGCATTTTCAGGAAACCGATTAAGGCAGCGGCGAGGATGAGCGAACTGATGAGGTAAACGATGGTGCGAGTAACACTCATGTCGCCCGTTTGCTCGTCTATCTTTTTACTCAGGGGCGTGAGGCGTGCGCTGAATTTCGGGTCAAGCGTTTTCAGGCGGCGCGTCATCTCTGCTTCAACGTCCTTGGGGTTTGTTCCTTCTTGCAAAACAAGACCATAATTGATATGGTAATAGTCCTTCGCTCCTTCCACATAGGTGTACATTCCGTCGCTCACCCCGTCGGCAATGCGCTCTGAGGTATAGACATCGCGGATGGTGAATGTTTTCCATTCGCCATTGTGATACATGGACACGCTACATCCTACGGGATTCTCGTTGCCAAAAATCTCGCGCGCATGCATTTCGCTGATGACGATTTCTTTATTACCCAACACAGGAATCTTCTCGCCCGTCAGCGCCGAACGGATACCCCAGAAGTTGAGGTCCTCAGCTTGTGTCACATAATAACGGTATGCTCCCATGCGTTCGCTTCCGTCGGGCAAGGTAAAGGTCATGCTTCCGCCCATAGTGATACCGCCCAGGAAGGCATTGTGCTTCACTTGCTCCACACCGGGCAAGGGTCCGCCCGAGAAGAGCGCATCGTGCATTTCGGTGGTGATGCGAGTGAGAACAAACATCCGCTCTTGCGTACCATCCTCCTTGGTGATACCATAATTGTTTTGTCCATTGCTGAGTTCAGCCACATAGGTGCGCTCATAATAAGGTTCGTCAGCAATGGCAGGCGGTCCCATGTGCTTGAGCACAAAGTGCGTAGCCGCGAGAGTTACCATGCCCACAGCAAGGGCAAGAATACTGATTGCATTCTGCAACTTATATTTCAGCAGATTGCGGAGGGAGATTTTGAGGGTGTGGAAAAGCATAAGGAAAGGTTATGAGGTTCGAGGTTATGAGGTTATAAGAATCATCCGGGACTTTGTTCCGCAGGATAGTTGTACTCTGTACTCTCGTCATCCCCCCTTTATTACCTCCGCAGGATTTTCCCTGAAGCACACTTTTACCTTGTATGCTACGAGGGCGAGGATGATGATAGAGATGAGTGCGATGATACCAAGTGCGGGCAGGATGCCGAGGGAGATTTGCAGGGTGTAAGTTTGCAACCACAGCGTCATGAGGTAATAGCCTACGCAAAGTCCGATGATGGTGCCGAGGGCAGCAATGATGCCGTAAGTGAGGAGCGTGCGACGCAGGCAATCCCCGTAGTGCGCACCAAAGACGCGACGGATGGCAAGAGCACGGCGCTGACGCTGGAGGTCGGCACTCAAGAGGGTGATTAAACCGAAGAGGGCGATGCCCAAACCCACTGCCGAAAGCACGGAGTAAAACCACAGTAAGCGTCGTTCCTTTTCATATTCGCGCGCAATAAGTTCGCCGTAGTTGACGATGCTTACCTGCCCCGCGTCGGGGTTGATGTCGTGACGGCGCAAGAGTTCTTCAACGGCGGCAATGCCTTCCTTTTCTTGTCCGGGGAGGAAGCGGAAATAGAGTCTTTTACCTCCCGATTCATCCATGTTGGCGCGATAGGCTATAATCTCAGGTTCTTGATGAAAATCGCGGGTGCAGAGGTCGAGTGTGCCGATAACTTCAAAGGTCTTGGGAGTTTGGATATACGGATGCTCAGGCGTCACTCCGTAATACGCCGCAGCGTTGCTGCTGAGTAACAGCTGGTCTTCCCCCCATCTGAATTTGCCCTCCATAGGTTTCCACAAGGTGGGCTTCATCTTAAAGAAGTCAATCGTAGCTTCGGTAAGTTCCAGCATGGTTAAGCCCTGCTTAAAGCCA
>JAZREN010000024.1:0-14700 GCA_045660825.1 Bacteroidaceae bacterium | reverse complement strand
GTTCAACGAGACTGTTGAGGAGCTTTCACAGAGCCTCATGCCGTTGATTGCGGAGAATGGTATGGACTGGATGTATGCGAACTGTTCTACTACCGCGCAGCGTGGTGCGCTCGACTGGTGGAAGAAGTTCCGCGATGCTACAATGCCGGTGTTCGAGGATCTCTACAGCGAGGTGGCTTGTGGCAACGAGGCACAGCGTAGCATTGACACCAACTCACAGCCCGACTATCGCCAGAAGCTGGAGGAGGAACTCCGCGAGATGCGCGAGACCGAGATGTGGCAGGCTGGTGCTGTGGTACGCAAGCTCCGCCCTGAGAATAACTGATTGAAAGAATAACAGTTTATACTGCTATCCAAATCATGGCAGCATAAACTAAAATCACTCAAAGACCATGAGCGAAAAAGTATACATATTCGACACCACCCTACGCGATGCCGAACAGGTACCGGGCTGTCAGCTCAACACCATTGAAAAGATTGAGGTTGCACGACAGCTTGAGAAGTTGGGTGTCGACATCATTGAGGCGGGATTCCCAATATCAAGCCCCGGCGATTTCAACTCGGTGGTAGAGATTTCAAAGGCTGTGACCAACCCTACAATATGCGCGCTCACACGTGCTGTAAAAAAGGACATTGATGTTGCGGCACAGGCGCTTGAATTTACAAAGCGTGGACGCATACACACCGGCATTGGCACATCGCCCTACCACATATATGAGAAACTGCGCATGACACCCGAGACTGTCATGGAACAGGCTGTGGAGGCTGTGAAATATGCACGCCGTTTTGTGGACGACGTGGAATTCTATGCCGAGGACGCTGGCCGCTCGGACAACGAGTACCTGGCACGTGTGATTGAGGCGGTGATTGCAGCCGGTGCAACGGTGGTGAACATCCCCGACACAACAGGCTACTGCCTGCCTAACGAGTATGGCGCAAAGATTGCCTACCTGAAGAACAACGTCCCCAACATTGACAAGGCGATAATCTCAACCCACTGCCACAATGACCTTGGCATGGCAACAGCCAACACCTTGGCTGCTGTGCAGAACGGTGCGCGCCAGGTTGAGGTGACAATAAACGGCCTTGGCGAGAGAGCCGGAAACACAGCACTCGAGGAGGTGGTAATGGCAATAAAGTGCCACTCGAACCTTGACTTTGACCTTGGCATTGACACAAAGCAGATTATCTCGACAAGCAAGCTTGTGTCGAACCTCATGCGCATGCCGGTACAGGCAAACAAGGCCATCGTCGGACGCAATGCCTTTGCACACTCGTCGGGCATTCACCAGGACGGCGTGCTCAAGAGCCGCGAGACATATGAAATCATTGCTCCCGAGGATGTGGGTGTCGACCAGTCGAGCATTGTGCTCACTGCACGCAGCGGACGCGCGGCACTCAAGCACCATCTGAACGAGATTGGCTACAACCCCGAGGGCGAGGAATTGGACGACATCTACCAGCGTTTCCTTGAACTTGCCGACAAGAAGAAGATGATTACCACAAGAGACCTTGAGGTGCTCATTGGCACAACCAACCATCGCAGAATGAGCATACAGCTCGTTGGTCTACAGGTTGTGTGCGGAAAATCGGCCTTGCCTACAGCTACCGTGCAGATAAGCTTCGACGGCGACGTGTTCACAGAAACAGCATGCGGCAACGGCCCTGTTGATGCAGCCATCACAGCTGTGAAGAATATCACAAAGCGCCGCGTACACATTGAGGAGTTCCTCATTCAGGCTATCACACGCGGAAGCGATGACTTGGGTAAGGTGCATATGCAGATTTCGCACAAGGGCAAGATGTACCACGGCTTTGGAGCAAACACCGACATTGTGACAGCTTCAGTTGAGTCGTTCATTGATGCAATATCAAAAATAGCATAACCATGAATACACTGTTTGACAAGATTTGGGATTCGCACACCGTGCGTACACTGGACGGTGGTTCGTGCGTGCTGTATATCGACCGCCAGTACATTCACGAGGTCACAAGCCCACAGGCTTTTGCCGGACTGCGCAAGCGTGGCATTGGAGTGTTCCGCCCGGCGCAGGTGACAGCAAGCCCCGACCACAACATACCCACAAAGAACCAGCACTTGCCAATTGCTGAACCACAGTCGGCTCAACAGGTAGCTACACTCGAGAGCAACTGCGCCGAGAATGGGATAAAGATATTCCCCATCGGTTCGGAGCGCAACGGTATAATCCATGTGATTGGGCCGCAGACAGGACTGACACAACCGGGCATGACAATAGTATGCGGCGACAGCCACACATCGACACACGGTGCACTGGGTTGCATTGCTTTCGGCATTGGCACAAGCGAGGTGGAGATGGCTCTTGCATCGCAGTGCATACTGCAGTCGAAGCCCAAGAGCATGAGAATAAACGTGGAAGGCAAGTTGAAACCAGGAGTATGCTCAAAAGACATCATCCTTTATATAATATCAAAGCTTGGCACAGGTGGCGGCACAGGATACTTTGTGGAGTTCGCGGGCGAGGCAATACGTTCGCTATCAATGGAAGCGCGCATGACAATATGCAACATGAGCATTGAGATGGGCGCACGTGGTGGAATGATTGCCCCCGACCAGACTACATTCGACTACCTGAAAGGACGTGAGTTCGCACCACAGGGCGAGGAGTGGGAAAAGGCTGTTGAGCGATGGAGCAAGCTGCGCTCGGACGACAATGCTGTGTTCGACAAGGAGATAACATTCAACGCTGCCGACATTGACCCGATGATTACATACGGAACAAACCCGGGAATGGGCATAGCCGTAAATGGCGAGATACCATCATCGGCCACTATGGACGCCGCGTCAAAAGCATCGTACACTAAAGCATTGAATTATATGGATTTTGCCGAGGGTGACAAGATGATTGGCAAGAGGGTCGATTACGTATTTCTTGGCAGTTGCACCAACGGCCGCATCGAGGACTTGCGCGCATTCGCCGGCTTTGTAAAGGGTCGCAAGAAGGCCGACAACATAACGGCGTGGATTGTCCCGGGCTCAAAGGAGGTGGAGCGCATGGCTATTGAAGAGGGATTGCGCGACATTCTTGAGGAAGCAGGTTTTGAACTGCGACAGTCAGGCTGCTCGGCATGCCTTGCAATGAACGAGGACAAGATTCCCGCCGGCAAATATTGCGTGGCGACATCGAACCGCAACTTCGAAGGTCGACAAGGCCTCGAGGCGCGTACACTGTTGGCCGGCCCATTGGTGGCTGCGGCAGCGGCAGTGACAGGTGTGATAACAGACCCACGTACAATGATGTAGAACTCCGTTACAGCAAAGAGTCATGAGACAGAAATTCACAACACTAAGCTCAACGGTGGTGCCACTGCCGATTGAGAACATTGATACCGACCAGATTATCCCTGCACGTTTCCTCAAGGCAACGACACGCGAAGGATTCGGCGAGAACCTGTTCCGCGACTGGCGATATGACAAAGATGGCAACCCCAAGGCCGATTTCGTAATGAACTCACCTGTTTACAAAGGCGAGATACTTGTTGCGGGAAAGAACTTCGGTTGCGGTTCGAGCCGCGAGCACGCAGCGTGGGCCATTGACGATGCCGGATTCCGTGCCGTTGTATCGAGTTTCTTTGCCGATATTTTCCGCAACAACGCCCTCAACAACGGACTTTTGCCGGTTGTTGTAAGCGAACAGATGCTTGCAGAGATATTCAAGACAGCCGAAGCTGATGCAAGTATGCAGCTGTATATTGACTTGCCGGCACAGACAATTGAGATTGTGGGCACAGACACGAAGGAGCAGTTTGAGATTGCGCCATACAAGAAGCAGTGCCTGATGAGCGGATATGACGATGTCGATTTCCTTGTGAGCATACGCACGGAGATTGAGTCGTTTGAGAAGAGATAAAAACCCGACTGCAAAGTAAGAGCTATGTCAGTATATGAGGGCAGGCAAACCCTGCCCCTACAGACATGCCAAACATGAAATAAAAAATGTAGGGGCGAGGTTGGATCGCCCACAAAAAGAGAGAATTATGAAAGATATTAAAATCGCAGTACTTCCCGGTGACGGTATTGGACCGGAGATTGTAGCACAGGCCGTGAAGGCTGTTGATGCAGTAGCAGCAAAATTCGGCTACAACATCACCTATACATACGCGCTTGTGGGAGCCGCAGCTATTGACGCTACAGGTAACCCCTACCCCGACGAGACACACCGGGCCTGCATGGATGCCGACGCTGTGCTGTTCGGTGCCATTGGCGACCCACGATTCGACAACAACCCCGAGGCAAAAGTGCGCCCCGAACAGGGCTTGCTTGCCATGCGCAAAAAGCTTGGGCTTTATGCCAACCTGCGACCTGTGAACACATTCGAGTCGTTGCTTCACCGCTCGCCATTGCGATATGATCTTGTAGAGGGTGCCGATTTCATCTGCGTACGCGAACTGACAGGTGGTCTCTACTTCGGGCGTCCACAAGGCCGTTCCGAGGACGGGAACACGGCATATGACACCTGTGTATATTCGCGCGAGGAGATTGAGCGCATATGCCGTTTGGGCTTTGAGTATGCGGGCAAGCGCAGAGGGAAACTCACCGTGGTTGACAAGGCGAACGTGCTGGCGACATCACGCCTGTGGCGCGAGACTGCCAAGGCGATGGAGGAGGACTACCCCAATGTTGAGGTTGAATACATGTTCGTTGACAATGCGGCGATGAAGATTATACAGCAACCAAAGCATTTTGACGTCATGGTGACCGAGAACATGTTCGGCGACATTCTCACCGACGAAGCAAGTGTCATCACCGGTTCATTGGGACTTTTGCCATCGGCATCGATTGGTACAGGAACGTCGCTTTTTGAGCCCATCCACGGCTCGTACCCACAGGCTGCCGGAAAGAACATTGCCAACCCAATAGCGACTATTCTCTCGGCTGCTATGATGTTTGAGTATGCATTTGCCGACATGGAAGCGGGCGCAACAATACGCAGGGCTGTAAACCTTTCCATTGAGCAGAATGTGGTTACCGAGGACATTGCCCCCGAAGGCGTGAAACCATCGACGACAACCGAAGTTGGAGATTTTATTGCAAGAAACATCTAAATATACGATTGAAGCAGCCCCCCAAGGCTGCTTCAATCATATTATTGCTACACTATTTCACTAATTTCCCTGCAAAATACATTCCCAGCAGTACCATAGCTATTGAAACCATAAGTGACGCTGCAATGTAGACCGCTGCAGTAACTCTCTCGCCGGCCTGGAAAAGTTGCACTGCCTGTGAGGAGAAGGTGGAGAAAGTGGTGAAACCACCACAGAAGCCCACCACGGCAAAAAGATGGGCGCCATTCGAAAGCAAGGGAATGGCAAGGCCAATGAGGAACGAGCCCACCACATTCACCAGCAATGTTGCCCAGTGACCGGATATAGCAAAATGTGCAAAAAGCATTGACACTGCATAACGTGTAATGCTACCAAGCGCACCACCCGTGCCCACAAGTAACAGACTCTTTATCATTTTATAGTGTGTTTGTTCTATACATCGGCAAAAATACGAACAACATTCTGTATTGGCAACATTGCGACAATGAATATAATGGTTATCTTTGCAATATACAACTATCCGCTATGAGCAACATTGAAAAGACATTGATTATAACCGATGCCGACTTGCCGGTGCAAGCAGCTGTATATACACTTATAAACGACTTCAGGGAGTTGGTCATTGAATTCCATTTCGACGACGACAGGCACCACAACAACAGTTTTACCAAGCAGGCTATAGTAGACAAGGACGATACCATTGACATGGCAAGGCACTTGAACATCCAAGTTGAGGAGTTGCCGGCCAGGTTGCATGAAGTATGTGGCGTGTCATACGACAGCACTGTCTCGCATGCCGAGAGTGTTTTCCAGGAGGCTTTGGAGTTTATCCTTGACTGCGGTGCACGGTTCAATTTAAAAGAGAGGCGTATATGACAGCACCATTCAGGCTCAGCGATGACGGCAAGGAGCTTGTAGAACTCCTTGACATTGAGATAACGGAATGTAGCATCCCGGATGGTGTCTGCACCATAGGAAGTTACGCGTTCCACAATTGCGACTTACTGGAGAGGATTACAATACCCCACGGGGTTACATCCATTGGCCAATGTGCCTTCCTTGGCTGCTCGGCATTGAAGGAGATTATTCTCCCGGAGAGCGTCACTACCATAGGTTTCGAAGCTTTAAAGGGGTGCAAATCCTTGAAAAGGATAAAAATCCCCGGCAGTGTAAGCATGATAGACAATTATGCCTTTGCCCTTTGCGATGCATTGGAGAGCATTGAACTGCCAGCAAGCATAACAGAGCTTGCGCCTTACACATTCCTGTTCTGTTCCTCGCTCAAAGAGATTGAGTTACCGCGGAGCATAACATCCATTGGCGAATCGGCATTCAGCGAATGTACATCACTGCAAAGCATCAACATACCATGCGGAGTGACAGAGATTGGCAACTATGCGTTCAGCAACTGTGCCAACCTCAAGAGTATCGACATCCCCAGCAGCGTAACGAGCATTGGAGACAGTGCATTCTGTTGGTGCGCCGCCCTTGAGAATGTCACGTTGCACGAGGGTACCGTACACATTGGCGGCAGCGCATTCTTCTGCTGCAAGGCACTGCGCAAGATTAATCTCCCATGCAGCTTAAGGTCAATAGGTGAAATGGCATTCTACGACTGCGCGTCATTGAGAGCACTGCACATTCCACACGGGATAAGCTACATTGCCAATTATCTTTTGCACGGCTGTTCATCACTAGTAAAGACAAATATCCCCTATGGTGTGGATAGCATTGGGGAGTCGGCATTTGCCGGTTGCAAGGCTATGGAAAGCATTGAAATCCCAGGCAGTGTAGAGACTATTGGGCAAAACGCTTTTGAAGGTTGCACCTCGCTACGAGAGATACATTTTAAAACCGTTGACATAGAACAATGCACAATTGACAATAATACATTCGACGGCATTGAGCCGCAAGAATGTACCATCTACATTCCACAAGGAGAGACTGAAGCATACCGCAATCATCCTGCACTTTGCAAATTCAAGATTGTAGAGAAACTTATAAACCAACAGAACCAATGACAACAGAAACACCGATACTCAACGAACAAAACAAAGCGGAGTACCCGCCTATGCATAAAGGTGAGTTTGACACATCACCAACAAAAAACCACGCTACAATGCATCGATAATATGCACTATAGCGTAGCTTTTTCTTGGCGGATATCTCTATTGTATCTTCTGCATAATGCTTTGCCTTATCCACCAAACAGCATAGCTCATAAACTTAAAGCCGCTTGACACGTCATATTTTTCAGCAGCTAATACCAATCCTTCATTACCTGCGCTTATAAGTTCTTCCATAGGCAAGTTACGACCTTTGAACATTTTTGCGACAGCAGTTACAAGGCGTAATTTTGAATAAGAAAGTTTTTCTATTGCAGTTTTTCTTTCAATCCCTCCCGATTTTATATCCTTTATAAGTTGCAACTCATCTTCAATAGAGAGACACTGTTCATTTTCGCACACATTTGTTTTTATCTTTTCCATATATTACTGATTATTGGGTTCTTTATAATATATACGAAAAGAATTTGCCTTTATGGGTATTTAGAGTAGAATTGTATGCAAAAATATTGCATAGGTATGTTTTATATCACTTTGTTTTTTCCTTAAAGCCATTTTGGTCTGCAAAACAGAACTCAAAAGAAGTATATTTTCCTTGCAATTCAAGTCTTTGAGTTTGTATATCAAATATTGCAGCAAATAACCTTTGCATATCAAGACTCTCAATCTCTTTTTTTGCATCGTTGTACATCTTGATAATACGTTCGTTAAAATGTGATATTTTCTCATTATCAAAACAAGTATTGTACTCAGGGTTGAATATTAAATATACAAATTTGATATTTTTATTAGCATTCGCGTTTTCAAGTATATTTGCAGATATTGCAAGAAAATGACATATTAACTGTTTTATATCAAAATGTACAATAACCTTGCCATTGACTTTAAAAGTACAATAGAAATGCTCTTTATCTTTAGAGCAAATTTCTTCATATGAAAAAAGATGGTCTTTTTCAGCAGCAAGTTTGTCATATACTTCTTGATAAACTTTGGAAACCTTAACTTTTATATGAGAAGAGTATATTTCCCTACACTTGGCTTCTACAAAAACATCAACATCGCCACGCATAGTATAACCATCAAGATTTGCACTATGGCCTACCCTTGTCGGCAACTGTTTCTCAAACTGAAATCCTTCAATATCTTTCGAAACATTATAAAGAAAACGACTAGACGAACCAAAAGAAGCCATTTTAGGCGGATATATTCCCCAACGGCCTTTCTTCTCTTTCATTTCTCCTCCATCAGCATCCTCGAACTGACATTGATGTATAGGTTTCATATTATCTTTAAAAATCCCCCAAGCATCGTTTGATAAATAGTTCCAATATATCTTCTTCTCATTCTCTATTTTGTAGCCTATTTCAATAGAAGCATCCTTATCCTTTAATTCAAAATCTCGTATAGCACAATCAAGTGCCTTTTCTGGAGAATCTATATTCTCATAATAATCACACATAACATTAAATATATCTAGTTATACATTCTGTCAATCTTCTTTTTATCTCATCTCTCAATTCAATAGGTTCCAGCACCTCTACATTCTCCCCCATAGCAAGTATGTGAGTTGAGAGTTCTGGAGTCAAGCACAGTTTGTATTCAAACTCGCAAAATTCTCCATACTTTGATGCGCTCTCTTTTTGGGAACAATGAAGTGGTAAAGAACGCAAATATTCTATCTCCTTGCCATAAGCGCTTATCTTTACTTTTGTGGGTTTAAGTTCCTCATTTACATATATTCCAATAGAGTTTGCATAATACTTCTCTGCATTAAAATTCAGTGGCAAAGTAAACGACGTGTCAGAGATATTCATTTCAAGAGTGCGGTCAAGTGCTATATTCCTTATACCCCCAAGTTCTTTGATATGACCAACCACATACCAGCGTTGGTGATAAACCCTCATAGCATAAGGTTGAATATTAAATGTTTCTCTATGCCCATAGAACTGCTGATAATCAATTTGCAATTCTTTTGATTTACGCATTGCCTCAATAACAGTTTGCAGATATTCTGTCCCACAAGGTATCTCCTCAAACAATATCCTATCTTTCATATTATGCCCTGCCGTTATCATATTGGACAGGGTAAATGAGTTCAAGAGCCATTTGCGTATACTGTCGTTCTTCAAAGTGTCGAGAGTAGAAATGTAATATTTGTACCCGTTTGAAGGGTTGCATTTTATTTCAACTCCAAACAATTCTTCTACAGCATTTTTATGCTGGTGAAATGTACGCAACGGCAACGAAGCACCATCGCCCAAATAACATTCCCTCCACAAAGCATTAAATTCTTCATAGGAAAGTTGCTTATGTTGAAGGAGCGTATTCAATAGCCAAATGTAACGGTTAAATGTCTTGCTTATCATAACCTATATTATTTGTACACCGCAAATATAATTGATACCTATGCAAAATCATTGCATAGCATTTAATATTTTATTCTAATTGAAACTTCACTACTGTATGCAGAGTTTTTGCACACATTTATATTGTTTTACACTAAAACCTACAATAACATTCGTATTGTATATGGTAATAAACAATATTGTTATGAAGAACAACCACCAACAAAAACGAAACGACACTGTTAAGCGAAAGGCAATGATTGAATCATTTATTTTCCAAACATATTGGGGATTAAAAAAACTCTACACTACCCCAAGCAATTCAGCCTTTGAAATGATAAAGACAGAACTTGAGTGTATTGTAGAATTAAATTTGTTTGAAGATTTATTGATGATAAAGAAGTTCGTTGATAATGTAATATCTACTTTTAGCACTGTGCCCGTTGCTGAGCGTGGCGATTTTTGCAACAGTTGTGTGGCTCTTGCCTTGGGCATTGGCAGAATGAATGTAATTACCGAATTAAATATGCCAGCAGACTGGAAGAGGCTAGTTGAAAAGAAGATTCTAGGCATATACTACACCAATGATATCCGCAATACAATCGTTGAATATGCAAAACAGAACGGATACAATGTCTCAACATACTTGGGAAAACCCATGATAAAATTCAGCCATCTTTTTCTGTTATTAGAACGGGTAAGATAATAACATATGTTATCGCATTTTTTGCGACAACTCACTATACACATTATCATATGTGCAAATATTTGCACATACCAAGAAACAGAACTACTTTTGTGTTGATCATTTACGAAATTAAGCAACCAATGACAACCGATACACCCCAACTCAACGAACAAAACAAAGCGGAGTACCCGCCTATGCATACAGGAGAGTCGGGTGTTTCATTAATTTTACAATAAAACAGCTACTAATAGAGATCCTTCACTACGTTAGTTCGCTACGCTCATCGAGAACATCTTTTGATATTTTCATTAATGTATGGTCAGGATGACAAGAATACGAACTGTCATTCTGACAAAGCGAAGCGACGGAAGAATCTCTAAAACACATACAATTATGGAAATTAATCAACCAGCAGCGAAGTTTCAAGATATGTCAATCGCACCTATGCACACCACAGAACATATTTTGAACCAGACGATGGTTCGTATGTTCGGATGTGAGCGTAGCCGCAATGCACACATAGAGCGCAAGAAGAGCAAATGCGACTATACCCTGCCCTGTGCACCGAGTGACGGAGAGATTGCAGCCATTGAGCAGCAGGTAAATGATGTAATCGCGCAGCAGCTGCCAGTAACAATTGAGTTTGTGACACGCGAGAACGTACCCGCAGGAGTTGACTTGAGCAAGTTGCCTGCAGATGCCAGCGAGACGTTACGCATTGTACGTGTGGGCGATTACGATGTGTGCGCTTGCATTGGAACACACGTGGATAACACAAGCGAGATTGGAAGGTTCAAGATAATCAGCCACAGCTTTGAGAACGGAACACTGCGTTTGAGGTTCAAACTGGAACAACGACTGCAATAAAGCGAGCTCCAACTACTTATATAACAGAAATATTTTGTATATTCGCAGAATATTAGCAAACTGCGTAAAATGATAGAAAAAGCTCAAGAGATATATACATCAACTACAGAGGGAGCATTTGAAGAGATGCTCCGTAGTACATTGTTGCAGGTTGACGCTGTTGGATTGATAAAGTTAGTCATTTTCAGCAAACCATCGGACGACACTGAATACAAACAGAACCTTGAAACAATAGACGAGGTAGTAAAGGAGATATTTGGCGATTTGCCACCACTCACAAGCTACATTGCACAGAAGACATCACATGGTGGCATAACAGTTGAAGCAACATACATTACCACAAGTGATACAAAAATTGAGCACCACCGCAATTTCAAGCTCATCACCATTGGTGGCTGTACCGAGCTGATGACAGGTGGCATTGTTCCACGCTTTGACAGCGGAAACACCTTTGAGCAGTCGACCGACATATTTGAGGGTATTGCAAAGATGCTCAAGAGCTATGGTTTCAAGCCAAGTGACATATACCGCCAGTGGAACTACATTCCGGGAATCACTGTACAGAACGACGGCAGCCAGAACTATCAGGAGTTCAACGATGCACGTTCAATATTCTATGACAGCGACACGTGGGTATGTGGCTACCCTGCCGCAACAGGCATTGGCACAAGCGCAGGCGGCGTGGTGGTTGAGATATGCGCCATAAAGGGCGAGAGATGTCCCAACCTGCCAATTGACAATCCATTGCAGATTGCGGCATACAACTACTCGCAGCAGGTACTCGACGGCAAAGTGATTGAGCAACTGAACGAGAGGACAACACCTAAGTTTGAACGTGCAAGGTTGCTTGGTGACACAGTGCTGATATCGGGCACAGCAGCCATCAAGGGCGAGTGTAGCAATTACAGCACCGACGCTGTGGAGCAGGCTGCCGAGACAATGGAGATAATAGACGAGCTCACAAGCAAGTGGAATATCCCAATAGAGAACAGCGGTTCTGTGTATGGCCTGCTTCGCGTGTACGTGAAACGCGAGAGCGACATCCCTGCCATATGCGAATATATGCAGAGCCACTACCCTGCTGCCAATAAGTATTATCTCGTTGCCGACGTATGCCGCCCCGAACTACTCATTGAAATTGAGGGAGTGGCATACATCTGATGCTATTTGACAAAGCGATTATACTATCATTTTCACACTACACAAAATCTAACCGATATGAGAATTATGAAACAGATTATGGCAGCAGCAGTTGCATTGGCCGCTTGCGGATGCAGCGACAAGCCTGCAAACCCACTGCTGTCGGAGTTCGACACTCCACACGGCATTGCTCCATTCGCCCAGATTACCATTGACAACTACCGCGAGGGAATGTTGCTTGGCATGGAGGAGCAGAAGAAGGAGATTGAGGCCATCACCGAAAACAGTGAGGCTCCAACATTCGAGAACACTGTTGTTGCGCTCGACCAGTGCGGCAAGCTGTTGCGCAGAGTACGCGGCACATTCAGCCCGCTATCGAGCAGCAACTCAACCGAGGCTATGCGCGCATTGCAGAAGGAGATGTCGCCACTGTTCTCGGCCCACAACGATGACATCTACCTGAACGAGAAACTGTATGCACGAGTGAAGGCGGTATATGACAGCCGCGAACTGCTCAACCTCACAGCCGAAGAGGCAAAGATTCTTGAGAACATCTACAAGCGTTTTGTGAACAGCGGTGCCAACCTTGGCGAGGACCAGAAGGCACAGTTGCGCGAAATAAACAAGGAGCTCTCGATGTTGCAGCTCACATTCTCGCAGAACCTGTTGCATGAGACAAACAACTCTTTCGTTGTTGCAAACAGCCTTGAGGAGCTCAAAGGATTGCCACAGGCGAACATTGATGCAGCAGCAAAGATGGCTACCGACAACGGACAGCCCGGCAAATGGATGTTCAACATGCAACGCCCAAGCTGCAACCCTGTACTGCAGTACTGTGAGAACCGCGAGTTGCGCGAGAAGGTTTACAACGCATATTACAACCGCGGCAACCAGGACAACGAGTATGACAGCAAGGAGATTTGTGCAAAGATTGTAGCCTTGCGTCTTGAGAAGGCAAAGCTCATGGGCTACGAGAATTATGCACAGATGGTTCTTGAGGACCGCATGGCAAAGACCCCCGAAGCGGTATACACCCTCCTCGACCAGGTATGGGCGCCAGCAGTAGCAAAGGCTAAGGAAGAGATTGAGGATATACGTGCCGAGATACGCAAGGAGGGCAAGGATTTTGAGCCTGCAGGTTGGGACTACATGTACTACCTCGACAAGGCAAAGAAGGCAAAGTATGCTGTTGATGAGCAGGAGATAAAGAACTACATGGAAGCTAACAACGTGATGGAGGGCATCTTCTACGTTGCAAACAAACTCTATGGCATCACATTCAAAGAAATTACAGCCGATGTTCCATCGTACGAACCAACAGCAAAGGCATACGAGGTGATTGACAATGACGGCACCCTGCTTGCAATTTTCTACAGCGACCAGTTCACACGCGAAGGCAAGAACGCCGGCGCATGGTGCACATCATTCCGTCCACAGAGCTATGAGAACGGCAAGCGTATTGTCCCCATTGTTGTAAACAGCTGCAACATGACGCCAGCGACAGAGAACACCCCTGCATTGCAGAGCATTGACAACGTGAAGACGATGTTCCACGAGTTCGGACACGCACTCCACAATTTCATGCGCGACGTCAAGTACAGCGGCGCCAGCGGCGTTGAGCGCGATTTCGTTGAGTTGCCATCACAGATTAACGAGCATTGGGCATTGGAGCCCGAAGTGCTTGCCGTGTATGCGAAACATTACCAGACAGGAGAGATCATCCCAATGGAGCTTGTTGAGAAAATTCAGGAGAGCGACAAGTATGGCCAGGGCTTTGCAACCGTTGAGTACATTGCAGCATCGCTCAGCGACATGGACCTCCACGTGCTCACCGAGGTTCCCGCCGACCTCAATGTAATGGAGTTTGAGGCACAGAAGCTTGCCGAGCGCGGCATCCCATCACAGATTCTGCCACGCTACCGCATGACCAACTTCAGCCACACCATGGGTGGCGGCTACAGCGCCGGCTACTACAGCTACATGTGGGCCGAGGTGCTCGATGCCGACGCATTCGAGGCATTCAAGGAGACAGGCGACATCTTCAACCCCGATGTTGCCGACAAGTTCCGCAAATATGTTCTCACCCCCGGTGGCATTGACGACGGTATGACAATGTACCGTAACTTCCGTGGTCGCGAGCCAAAAATTGACGCACTGCTCAAGAACAGAGGTTTCTAAAAGAACCACACACTACATATATGCCCCCGAAAGTTTTGTATAGCTTTCGGGGGCATGTCATTTACATCATTGCCTACATTCTCATTGCTGTTCGTTAACCGGTATATCAATGCTTACGGTATTGCGACCATATCTACCGGGTGGTGTAAACATTATACATTCCTTTATCTGCTTTGTCAGCTCCAATATGTGCTCGGGCCAGACTCCATCACTGTAGTCTGATGGAAAAACGAAATTGCATCGTACAACTTCGCCTGTTTCATTTATATCAAGGCGAACGCAGATATCCTTACCCTCTACAAATGGAACGCGTTTAAAATTACGTAGAGCA